>NZ_JBIWAQ010000021.1:0-168612 GCF_044760155.1 Kitasatospora sp. NPDC098652 | reverse complement strand
AACGCGGCGAGGTGCGCTTGTGCCCTGGGGGTACCTCCCGGCCGAAGGCTGGGGGAGCGTCGCGCGCCCGGCGGGAATTGTCAGACACGCCCTAGCCCCAGCCCACAGCCGGTGGCCCCGGCCCCATCACCGACCAGCGGAGAGAAACCAGTACCCATGAGCACTGCCACGATCTGGGACCGCGAGGTCCGGACCGCCGTCCACCGGCTCACCCAGGCGGCCGAGAACGAGTACTACAACCCCTACAAGACCTTCGACTGGCCGCAGGAAATCGAGCCGTGCGCCAAGTGGCTCAGCGACGACCTGCTGAGCACCCACGGCACCGGCCTTGACCGCGAGCTGACGCCGGAACAGCTGCGGCTGCTGGGCAAGTGGGAGAGCATCAACTTCTACAGCCTCAATGTGCACGGGATCCGGGAACTGATCCTGGAGGTGGTCAACCGCATCCACATGCCCGGCTACGAGATCCCGACCAAGTTCTTCCACCACTTCGTGGGCGAGGAGAACGAGCACATGTGGTTCTTCGCCGAGTTCTGCCTGCGCTACGGCGGCCGGATCTTCCCCGATCTCACCATGGCCTTCCCGCGCCAGGAGTTCTCCGCGGACTTCGAGAACTTCATCGTGTTCAGCCGGATCCTGATCTTCGAGCAGATCGTCGACTACTTCAACAGCAGGATGGCGGCCGACCCGACGCTGCCGGAGACCATCCGGGCGATCAACCGGATCCACCACCAGGACGAGTCCCGCCACATCGCCTTCGGCTGCCAGCTGGTGCGCGCCATCCACGAGCGGCTGGTCGCCGTCGGCGACGAGCGCGAGTTGGCGGCCGCCGCCGCGTACGTGGAGCGTTACATCACCCTGACGCTGCAGCAGCTCTACAGCGTCGAGGCGTACCGGGCGGCCGGCATCCCGGACCCCCTGGCGTTCCGCAACCGTGTGCTCTCGGCCCCGCAGCGCGCGGCGGTGCACGAGCAGATCGCCGGCCGGACCTACGCCTTCTACCGCCGCATCGGCGTGCTCGGCTGACCCCGCCGCACCGCAGCGCACCCCGCCGCACCGCAGCCGCAGCACCCCCCCTGAAGCCGCAGCCACCCCTGAGGAGTCCTCCCCGTGATGTCCGACACTGCCCTCTCTCCAGTCCTGCGGGACCCCGGTCCGGGCCTGGTCGTGCTGGAGCCCGGCCGCGCCCGGCTGTTCCAGGAGCTCGACGCCCTCTTCGCCGGCATCGCCGCGCGGCTGGAGGGCCGCCCGGTTCTCGGCCCGGCGCTGCTGCCGGCCGCCGGCCTGGCCCGCCTGGACTACTTCCGTAACTTCCCGCACCTGGGCATCTCGGCTGCTCGGTTCGGCGAGCAGACCATCGAGCAGCTGTCGGTCGGCCTCGCCCCGCAGGAACTCGGCGCCGGCAGCGTGGCTCCCACCGGCTACATGCTGCCCTCCGCGACCTGCTACGGCCTGCTGCTCTCGCTGGAGGGCGCCGAGGTGGGGCCGGGCCTGCGGCTGACCGCCGTCGGACGCTGCTTCCGCAACGAGACCCACTACGAGGGCCTGCGCCGGCTCTGGGGCTTCCACATGCGTGAGGTGCTGTACGTCGGCACCCAGGACGGCGCCGCCGCCCACTTGGCCCGCTCCAAGGAGCTGATCCTCGCGCTGGCCCGGGAGTTGGGGCTCGAGCTCGGCTACGAGCCCGCCAACGACCCGTTCTACGACAAGGGCGGTTCGCGGGCCAGGCTGACCCGGCTCGATCCGGTGAAGTACGAGTTCACCGCGCCGGACGGGACGGCGATCGCCTCCGTCAACCGCCACCGCAACTTCTTCGGTGAGCGGCTCGCGCTGACCTCGGACGGTGCCAGCGCGCACAGCGCCTGCACCGCGTTCGGTGTCGAACGCTGGGTGCACGCGATGCTGCTGGCGCACGGCGACGCCGGGCGGGCGCTGGAGCGGGTGGCCTCCGTGCGCGGCGACGACCTGCCCTGATGGAGCCGGCAGCGGCCGACGCCCGGCTGGCCATCGGCGCCCTGGCGCTCGGCGTCGGCTTTCCGCTGGTGCAGGCCGGCATGGGCGGCGTGGCCGGCCCGCGGCTGGCCGCCGCGGTGAGCCGGGCCGGTGCGCTCGGCACCGTCGCGCTGTACCGAAGTCCGGCGGCAGGCTGCGCCCGACTGGTGGCCCGGACCGCCGCCCTGACAGACCGCCCGTTCGCCGTCGGCGTGGTGCCCGAGGTGGCTGGACCGCTCCTGGCGGAGCAGCTGGCCGCCGTGCTGGAAACCGCCGACCGGCCGCTGGTGCTGACCAGTTTCGGGCCGCCGCCGGCCGCCTTCGCGGCAGGGGTGCGGGCGGGCGGGCACCGGCTGCTGGTCCAGGTCGGCACGGTCGAGGAGGCCCAGGAAGCGGTGCGGCTCGGCGCCGAGGTGCTGGCGCTGCAGGGCGAGGAGGCCGGCGGACGCCATCTCGGCGCTGCGGGCGCCCGGCGGCTGCTGGCCGAGGTGGTCGCCTGCCGGCTGCCGGTGCCGCTGCTCACCGCGGGCGGGCTGCACAGTGGCCGACAGCTGCGCGCGGCGGCCGCCGCCGGCGCACACGGCGCGCTGGCGGGCACGCTGTTCGCCGCCGCCGCCGAGTCGCAGGCCCACCCGGACTACCGCAGCGCCCTGGTGGCCGCCGGCCCGGGGGCGACTGTGGTCACCGACCGGTTCGCCCTGGGCTGGCCCGGCCGCCGCCACCGGGTGCTGGCCGGGCCGGTCACCGACGCCGAGCGGCCGCCGCCCGCGGCGATCATCGGCTGGCTGACCCAGGACGGGGTCCGCCACCCGGTGCCGCGCGGGGCCGCGACCGTCCCGACCGACCGGGTCGAGGGTGCGGTCGAGGAGATGGCCCGTTACGCCGGCACCGGCAGCGCCGCGATCCGGGCGGTGCTGCCCGCCGCCGGGCTGATCAACCGCCTGCGGGCCGAGGCCGCCGCGGGCGCACCAGGATGTCCACCTTCCCAACCCCAGTGAGGACCGTACCGTGCAGAGCATCATCGAGTGGATCGAGCAGAAGAATCCCGAGCTGCAGGAGGAGATCCTGCCGGACACCGACCTGATCGAGGCCCGCCTGATCAACTCGCTCGACTTCCTGGAGTTCATCTACCTGCTGGAGCAGGTTTCCGGGCGCTCCGTCGACCTCGACCAGGTCACCGTCGACGACTTCCGCTCGCTCAACCGGATCCAGGAGGTCTTCCTCACCGATCCCGCTCCGACCGCCGCGCGCTGAGACGAGGATCCTGTGCAGACGACGTCCCTCCTGGGCGGATACCTCGCTCGGCGGGCCCACCGCTGGCTCCCGGTCCTGCGGCTGCTGCCCCGGGCCGGCCGCGGCACGGTGCTGCTCGCGGTGCTGTTCAACGCCGCGATCGGGCTGCTCCCGCTCGGTTTCGTGTACGGGATGAGCCTGGCGCTCGACCGGGTGCCGCAGGTGGCGGCCCAGTCCGCCGGCTGGGGCCGGGTGGTCGCGGCCTTCGGGCTGGCGATCGGCGCGTTCCTGCTCCAGCAGGTGCTCGCCCCCTTCCAGCTGACGCTCAGCGAGTCGGTCGCCCGCCGGGTGGACGGCTACTGCGTGCGCCGACTGATGTCGCGGGCACTCACCGGCGCCCCGCTGGCCACGCTCGAGGAGCAGTCCTGCCTGAACCTGCTCAGCGACACCCGGACGGCCTTCGACCGGATCACCTCGACGCCGGGCGACGCCGTGGCGGGCACCCTTTCGCTGATCGCCCGCTACACCCAACTGGTCGGCGCCGCGGTGATGGTGGCCCTGGTGCTGTCGCCCTGGGCGGGCGCGCTGGCGCTGCTCACCGCGCTGGTCATCCGGTTCGGGCAGCGCGGCTCGCTCGGGCGGTTCGCCGCGCTCTGGAAGGGCCTGGCGGGTGCCCGTCGGGAGGTCGACTACCTGCGGACCACCGGCGCCGGCGCGGCGGCGGCCAAGGAGATCCGGATCCTCGGGCTGATCGACTGGTTCACCGCGCGGCACGCCGCGGAGAGCGGGCGCTACCTGGCCCGGCTGTGGGAGGGACGTCGGCGGATCCTGTTCTGGCCGTTCGTCGGCTTCACCCTGGCCGGCCTGATCGGCGGCGCGCTGGTGCTCCGTCAGCTGGCCGACGCGGCCGGGCACGGCCGGCTGGACCTGCTCGGGCTCGCCCTCGCGCTCCAGGCGGTGCTGATCCCGATGCGGTTCGGGGTCTACTTCCCGGAGAGCGACACCAAGACCCAGTTCGGCGTGCAGGCCTACCACGCACTGCTGGAGTTCGAGCGGCTGACGGCCGGCCCTGGCGTCGACGGGCGCCCCGGCGGTGCGGCCCTTCCGGAGGGCTCGCCCGAGCGGTCGGTCCGGTTCGAGGAGGTCGGCTTCCACTACGGCCAGTCGGGTCCCGCTGTGCTGGACGGGCTGGAGCTGGAGCTGGAGGCCGGCCGCTCGACCGCGATCGTCGGCTTCAACGGGGCGGGCAAGACCACCCTGGTCAAGGTGCTCACCGGCCTGTACGCACCCACCGCGGGGCGGCTCACGGTGGACGGCACCGACCTGTCGACGGTCGACCCGCGTCAGTGGCAGCACCGGATCGGCGCGATCTTCCAGGATTACGTCCGCTACGAGCTCACCGCCCGGGAGAACATCGTGCTGGGCGCACCCGGTGTGCTGGACGAGGCGGCCTCGCGGGCCGCCGTCGAACGGGCGGTGGACCGGGCCGGTGCCCGCGACCTGGTCGGCTCGCTGCCGCGTGGCCTGGAGACGGTGCTCTCGCAGAGTTACGAGGACGGCCAGGACCTGTCCGGCGGACAGTGGCAGCGCCTCGCGCTGGCCCGTGCGCTGTACGCGGTGGAGGCCGGCGCCAGGCTGCTGATCCTGGACGAGCCCACCGCGCAGCTGGACGTGCGGGCCGAGGTGGACTTCTTCGACCGGTTCCTGACCACCACCGCCGGGCTGACCAGCGTGATCATCTCGCACCGGTTCTCCACCGTGCGGCGGGCCGACCGGATCGTGGTGCTGGAAGCCGGTCGGGTGGCCGAACAGGGCAGCCACGACGAGCTGATGGCCGCGGGCGGCCGCTACGCCGAGCTGTTCCACCTCCAGGCGCGCCGCTTCGAGGACGCGCAGACCGACCCCGAGCCCGAGTTGGAGGCGGCGCAGTGAAGGCACTGGCCCGCATCGCGGCCCTGTTGATCACGATGGCCCTACGCGGCAGCCGCAGCCGGCTGTACGGCTCGGCGGCCCTGCTACTGCTCGGGTACCTGGCCACCCCCGGCATCGCCCTGCTGCTGCGCCGGTTGACCGACGCAGCCCTGGGTGGGCACGCCGACCTGGCCGGCACGCTGGCTCTGGGTGCGGTCGTCCTGCTGCTGGCGGAGTTGATGTTCGGTCACTTCGCGCACCTGCTCTACTTCGAGCTCGGCGAGCTGGCGGAGTCCGCGCTCCAGGAGGAGCTGCTGACCCTGTCCAACGGCCCGCACGGACTGGAGAACTACGACAGCCCGGAGTTCGCCGACACCCTGGTGCTGATCCGCGAGGACCTGCCCAGGACCAGGGCGGCCCTGGAGGCGCTGCTCCAGCTCGGCGGGCTGACCCTGCAGATCCTGATCAGCACGGCGATCCTCGGCACCCTGAGCCCGTGGCTGGTGCTCCTGCCGCTGGCCGCCGTACCGCCGGTGGTGCTGGGCCGGCGCGCTCAGGGCCTGGTCGAGCACGCCAAGGAGCGGGCCGCATCCCGGATCCGGCTCGGCCGCCACCTGCTGGCGCTGGCCACCACCGCGGCCTCGGTGAAGGAGCTGCGCCTGTGCGGCACCGAGACCGAACTGCTCGCCCGCCACCGCGCCGGCTGGGACGCCACCACAACCACCCTGCAGCGCGCCCAGATCCGGGCAGCCGCCCTGCGCGCGGCCGGGCAGACGGTCTTCGCGGCCGCGTACGGCGCTGTCGTCCTGCTGATCCTCTGGCAGGCCGCACACGGACGGGCCGGCCTGGGCGACGTGGTCCTGGTGATCACGCTCGCCGCCCAGATCAGCGTCCAGGTGGCCGGCGCGCTCGGGCTGCTGACCGTGCTGCAGAGCGCGGGCCGGATCGCCGAACGGATGGCGGACCTGCGCCGCTGGTCGGCCGGCATGGTCCGGCCCGGAGGAGAGCGGCCGGCCCCCGCGGCCCTGCGCGAGGGCATCCGCTTCGAGAACGTCAGCTTCTGCTATCCCGGCAGCGACCGCAGAGTGCTCGACGGCGTGGACCTGTTCATCCCGGCCGGCCGCACCGCCGCCCTGGTGGGCGAGAACGGCGCCGGCAAGAGCACCGTGGTCAAGCTCCTCTGCGGGCTCTACCAGCCCACCGAGGGCCGGATCCTGGTCGACGGGGTGGACCTGCGCGAGCTGTCCGCCGAACAGTGGTCCAAGCGGATCGCCCCGCTGTTCCAGGACTTCGCCCGGCTCGAACTGCTCCTGCGCGAGAACGTCGGGATCGGCGCGCTGGAGGCGGTCGAGGACGACGCCGAACTACGCGCAGCGCTGACCAGGGCCCGGGCGGAGCGGATCGTCGACCGGGTCCCCGGCGGCCTGGACGGCCTGCTCGGCCGCGGTTACGGCGACGGGGCGGAGCTGTCCGGCGGCCAGTGGCAGACCCTGGGCCTGGCCCGCTGCCTGGTCCGCAGGGACCCGCTGCTGATGCTGCTCGACGAGCCCGCCTCCGCCCTCGACGCGGCGGCCGAGAACAGCCTGTTCGAGCGCTTCGGCGACGAAGCCGCCCTCGCCGCCCGCCGGCGCGGAGCGGTCACGCTCTTCGTCTCCCACCGCTTCTCCACCGTCCGGATGGCCGACCTGATCGTCGTGCTGGAGAACGGCCGGGTACTGGAAAGCGGCAGCCACACCGAGCTGATGGCCAACGACCTGACCTACCGCGAGCTCTTCGACCTGCAGGCCCGCGCATACCGCTGAACCGACCGTCGACTCCAAGGAGTGCCCCGATGACCCGCGAACAGTTCTACGAGAAGTTCATCGCCCTGCTGCAGGAGATCAAGCCCTACGACGGCGCCGACCCGCGGCCCACCAGCCGGCTCTGGGAGGAGGGCTACGTCGACTCGCTCGCCCTGCTCGACATCGTGGCCTTCCTGGAGGACCTGGTCGGCTACGAGATCGACCTCGGCGGCGACGCCATCACCAACTTCTACACCATGCAGGCCATGTACGACGGCTACCTGCAGGCTCAGGACGGCGCATAGCGGCGACAGCCGCCCATCCGGAAGGAGAGACCCATGCACGCGGACGCCCTCGTGGTCGGTGCCGGCATCGCGGGACTCACCACAGCGGCCCGGCTGCTCCAGCTCGGACTGCGGGTCGACGTGGTGGACCGTGCCGACGAGATCCAGGCGGCAGGCGCCGGGATCATGCTGCACCCCAACGCCCTGGCCCATCTGGACCACCTCGGGCCCGGACTGTACGCGGCCGGCCGCCCGATCGCCCGTCAGATCACCACCGACCCGGACGGAACCGCATCCGTGCTGGACTGGGCCGCGGTCTGGGGCGGCGAGCGGCTGCCGCTGGCGATCCGGCGCCGGACGCTGTCCGAGCTGATGCTGCGCCACCTGCCGGCGGACAGTGTCCGCTGGTCCACCGAGCCGACCGCGCTGAACCAGGGCGCCGACCATGTCGACGTCGTCTTCGCCGACGGAGGGACCGGCCGCTACGGCGTGGTGCTCGGGGCGGACGGCATCAACTCCTGGACCAGGACGTACGTCGACCCGCAGGTGCGGCCGCGGTACCTCGGCCACCTCTACTGGCGCACCACCGTCGAGACCGCGCCGCCGTTCGACTTCGACGACTGGCGGATCTGGCGCTCCGGCGGGCACTTCTTCGGCGGGATGCCGATCGGGGGCGGGCGCTACCACGTCTTCCTGCAGGCCGGTTTGGCGGATCCGCGCCGGGTCGCACCGGAGCTCGCCTACGCCCAGATGGCCGCGATCGCCGCCACCATGAGCCCCGCGGTCGAGGCCCTGGTGCGATCCCTGGACCCGGCGGACAGCTACAACGTCCGCCCGGCACAGGGCCTGTCGGTCAACCGCTGGGTGGACGGCCGGGTCGCCCTCGTCGGGGACGCCGCGCACTCCTTCTCGCCGGCCACCACCCAGGGCGGTGCGATGGCGATCGAGGACACCTCCGTACTGGCCGACGAACTGGCCCGCCACGGCGTCGGCCCGCAGGCGCTGGCCGCCTACCAGGCCCGACGGCAACCCCGGGTCCGCGACTTCTCCCGGATGGCCCGGCTGCACGGGGTGCTCTCCTCCGCCGTCCAGGCCAACCTCACCCCGGGGCGCACCGCGGGCGGCGCCACAACGGCCGGCTCGGCTGCCTGGTTCCGCCGGCTCTACCGCCCCTTGATGGAAGCGGCCTGACCGGCCCTCAGCAGGACAGGAGACACACTCATGACCGGCACTCTCGCCGGAGCGGTACGGCCGATCACCGCCGACAGCATCCTCGAACTGATCCACCGGCAGGCCCTGGCCCGACCGGAGGACCCCGCGCTGGTCCAGGGCGAGCGGGTCTGGACCTTCGGTCGGCTCCGGCAGCGCGTCCTGGAGCTCGCGGCGGGCCTGGCCGAGGCCGGCGTCACCGAGGGCAGCCGGGTGGTGCTCTGGGCGGACCGCTCAGCCGCCGTGGTGGCAGGCGCGCTCGCGGTGATGTCACTGCGCGCCGCCTACGTCCCGGTCGACCCGACCTTCCCCGCGCAGCGGGTGGCCGCCATCGTCGCCGGCTCGGACCCGGTCCTGCTGCTGCACGACGGCGCCACCGGCACCATCGAGCCGCCGGCGCTGCCGGTGCCCCAGCTGGATCTGGCCGAACTCCCCGCGCTCCGTTCCGTCCCGCTTCCGCGGCTGCCCCGGGCCACCGACGTCGCCTACGTCATCTTCACCTCAGGCTCCACCGGCGTCCCCAAAGGCGTGCTGATCGAGCACGGCTCGCTGGTCAACTACGCCCAGTGGTGCGCGCACACGGTGGGCTTCACGGGCGGTGCCGCGGACCGGTCGCAGGGCGGCAGCCCGCTGTTCGGCAGCCTCGGTTTCGACCACGCCATGACCTCATTGTGGCCCGCGCTGAGCGCCGGCCGTCCGGTCACCCTGCTGGCCGGGGTCTGGGACCAGCAGACCCTGTTCGGAGCGCGCCGACAGCCCCACGGCCTGCTCAAGGTGACCCCGTCGCACCTGCGGTTCTTCGAGCGCACCGCCCGGCCCGCCTACCACGACGTCACCCGGCTGCTGATGTTCGGCGGCGAGGCGCTGGACCCCGCGCTGATCGCCTCGGCGGGCGAACGTCTCGCCGGAGTGCGGCTGATGAACCACTACGGGCCCACCGAGGCGACCGTCGGCTGCTGCTTCAACGAGTTCGACCCGGCCGCCGTGCGCGGCCTGCCCAGCGTGCCGATCGGGCGGCCGATCTGGAACACCCGCGCCTACCTGGTGGACGACCGGCTGCGCCCGGCCCGGGCCGGCGAGCCCGCCGAACTGGTCATCGCCGGGGCAGGGGTGGCCGCGGGCTACCTGGGCCGGCCGCCCGGAGACCCGTTCATCGACGAGGTCGAACTCGGCGGCCCGGCCGGGCGGGCCTACCGCACCGGCGACCGGGTGGAGCTGCTGCCGGACGGTACCTTGCTCTACCTGGGCCGGGCCGACGACCAGCTCAAGGTCAGCGGTTACCGGGTGGAGCTCGGCGAGCTGCGCCGACACGCGCTCGCCGTGCCCGGGGTCGGCGACATCGCCTTCGACATCGTCGCGGGCGCGGTCGAGAGCCTGGAGGCGTACCTGGTGCTGAACGGCGAGGCCGCGCCCGACGAGGCGTCGTGCGTGCCGGCAGTCCGTCAGGCGCTCGCCGCCGCGCTGCCGCCCACCCTGGTGCCTCGCCGGATCCGCGTGGTACCCGAGCTGGTGCTCAACGTCAACGGTAAGTGCGACATCGCGGCGACCCGTGCCGCAGCCGCGCAGGCGCAGCCCGGCCGCTCCCGTCCCGACCACATCCAGGAGCGCGTGTGAACGCCGATCCCAGGCCCGCCGTCTACCTCTCCGGCATCGCCGTCGAGTTGGGCGAGCGTGTGCCGATCGCCGAGCTGGACGACCCGTCGGTCGCCGCCGAGCTGACGAACCTCCACGCCGGAGGCCTGCTGCACTGCCGGGTCGCCGAGCAGGACGTGGTGGAACTCGCCGCCGCCGGCGCGCGCAAGACCCTCGCCGCGGCCGGTCTGACCGCCGTGGACGCCGTCGTCCATGCCACCGACTCGCCGTACCGCGAGACCGCGACCAGGGACGGTTGGGCGGTACTCGCCGGCGCCGGCGTGCCCACCGCGCCGACCGTGGTGGTCGGTGGCAGCGCCTCGGCCAACCTCGCCGCCGCCCTGCGGGTGGCCACCGGGCTGCTGGCCGCCGAGCAGCTGGAGACGGTGCTGCTGGTCAGCGCGGACCGGATCACCCGGGGAGCGCGCTACCAGCCCGTCGGCGTCACGGTGCTCAGCGACGGCGCGGCCGCCTGCCTGATCGGCGCCCGGCCCCACGGACCGGGGTACCGGGTGCTCGGTGTCTCCACCTCGATCCAGGCCGACGCGGTCGAGGTGAGCAGTTCGATCAAGGCCGCCAATCTGGTGCGGCTCGGGGTCGCCGAGGCGCGCGAGCGCCTGCTGCAGAACCTGCCGGAGCGCGAGCGCGGCTTCACCTACCTGGTCACCGGGAACTACAGCCTGGCGACCCGAACCTTCCTGGCCCGGCTGTGCGGGATCGAGTCGGCGGCCGTCCACACCCCGACGGTCGCGGAAGTCGGCCACAGCTTCTCCGCGGACCTGCTGCTCGGGCTGGCGTCGCTGCAGGAGCAGGGCCTGGTGGAGCCCGGGGACCGGGTGCTGGTCCTCGCCACCAGCCCGCGCTCCTGGTCGCTGATCGCGCTCGAGCACACCGCGGGGTGAGCCGGGCGGTCCGCGTCGAGGTCTGGTTCGTCGATCTCGACGCGTTCGGTGCGCGGAGCGGGCTGGCCGAGTTGCTCGACGGGCCGGAGACGGAGCGGCTGGGCCGGTTCGGCGACCCGCGGGCGGCCCGGCGCTTCACCGCCGCGCACGCCGCGCTCCGGCTGATCACGGCCGCGCACTGCGGCGTGTCGGCCGACTCGGTCCGCTGGGCGATCACCGAGCACGGCAAGCCGGTGCTCGACCTGGCCGGCCCGGGCCCGCAGGTCAGCCTGAGCCACTCCGACGGCCGGGCGGCGATAGCGCTGGTGCCCGGCCGTCGCCCGATCGGGGTGGACCTGGAGCTGGTCCGGCCCGAGCCGCCCCGGCTGCCGGCCCGGGCGCCGGACCGGCTGCGCCAGTGGTCGGCGTCCGGGCGCCCGTACGACTTCTACCGGGCATGGACCCGGATGGAGGCCTGCGTCAAGGCGGCTGGCGCCAGGCTGACCGACGGCCTCGACCTGCCGGTGTCCGAGTCCGGTCCGGAAGGCCCGGTCCGCGCCGAGGGCGGCACGCTGGCCGGCACCTGCTGGTACGTCAGGGACCTGGCCGGTCCGACGGGTTACGCCGCCGCCGTGGCCCTGGCCGGCCGGGACCGGTTCGCGGTCCGCACCCGCCGGTGGGACGCCCGTAGAACTCCGGCTCTCCCGTAGCGTCAGCCGGCCCGGTCCGCGCGCAGGAACTCCTCGACCAGGGCCACGAAACGCTCGGGCTGCTCCACCCACGGACGGTGGCCCGACTCCGCGAGCACCTCCAGCCGGCTGCCGGGGTGGGCGGCCGCCACCGCGCGGGCCGGCGCCGTCCCGATCATCCCGTCCGCCGCGCCGGCCACCACCAGGACGGGGGTGCCCGCGGCACTCAGGCGGGCGACCCGCTCGGCCAGGGTGTGCGGATCGGCCGAGCCCGCGTAGAAGGCCTCGCGCAGCCATGGGTGCTTGCACGCGTACCGGTCCGGGTATTCGGCCAACCGTTCCTCGGTCCACCGGTGCCAGAAGAAGGGCAGGATGCGCTGCTGCAGCGCCGCAAGCTCCGCGCTCGACCAGCCGCCCTGTGCCAGCAGCCGGTCCGCCTCCGCCGCATCGGGGTACCACGGTTCGGCGAACCGCGAGGCCCGCAGTTCGGTCAGCTCCGCCTCGTCGGGTTCCCGCCCGGCCCGCCCGACCGGTGCGACCAGCACGGTCCGGGTCACCCGCCCGGGAAACGCCGCCAGGTACTCCTGCGCGGTCAGGCACCCGGCCGAGTGTGCCAGCAGCTCGAAGCCCTCCAGGCCCAAGTGCACCCGCAACGCCTCCAGGTCCCGCGCCTGCTCGACGAAGGACACTGTCCCGCGGTCCGCCGGCACCCCGGACCGCCCGGACGCCCGCGCATCGGCCAGCACCAGCCGCCGGTCCAGCCCGCCGAGGTTCCCCAGGTACCGCAGATCCATTCCCGGCCCCCCGGGCAGCACCACCAACGGCGCACCCTCGCCGGTCTCCTCGTACCAGATAGCGCAGTCGTCGTAGGACATGAAGCTAGGCATGATCGTCAGCCTGGCATGCCGGACTCCTGGCTGTCACGAACAGTCCACACTTTGGTCCAGACCAGTCTCCATACGGTTGCCCGTGGCCGGGATACCCGGTCGACCGCCGGCTCCTGCATGCGGGCCTCGCCGATGCGGCCGCCAACGACCGCTCCGCGGGTGCCTGGGACGACCCGCGCTCTCCGTCACCGCCCTGGCGTTCACCAGCACCTACCCGTGTGACCTGTTCGACCTGGTCATCGCCTCAACCGCCGGGTCTTCCGGGCCACGCCCTACGCCACCTGATGACGGACGAGTAGCCGCCCTGCAGACGGCAGCACGGCGCCCGGCACGAAGGTGCAGCTGTACGGGTACAACGGAACCCCCGCCCAGCGGTGGAGCCTGAGCTCCTGACGCGCCGGCGAGGACGGTATCGGGGGGTGAGGCCCGTCGGTCCGGTGAATGCGCGGCGCTCGCCCATCGCACATTCACCGGCCGAGCCCGGCAAGGGCGCGGACCGTGCAGAGGCCGGGTGACTGTGCCGTCCAGGTCGGGGCTCAGGTCACCGGACTGACGCCGCATTCGCGCTCGCCCGGCCCCGACCCGTGGACCCGGACCGAGTGGTGTCCTGGGATCCTCCCGCCGACCCGGAGGGGTGCGGGGCGCGGGGGACATCAACTAGCCTGGCGGGAACGGCACTCCGGGCCGATTGCGGTGACGGTGTGGTGGAACACCGTGCGCTGCCCGGTGGTGGCCTCCGCCCGGACGAGGACGCCTGTGGCCGGGTCCACGGTGAGGTGGCAGGTCAGGGTCTCGTCCGGGGCCCAGGCGCTGAACGGGAAGGTGCGCAGGGGGCGGACGGTGGCCTCGACGGAGGTCGGCGAGGTGGCGGTGACGTGCGCCAGGTGGGACACGATCCTGGCCGGGGTGAGTAGTTCGGCCAGCCGGGCCGCGACCGGGCTGGTCCGGTCCGGCTCGTAGTCACCCGTGACCGTGAGGGATTCCAGGTCGGACGAGATCCTCCAGGAGCGGGCCGAGGGGACGGACGCGAAGGAGAGGTCGTCGTGCGGGTCGGTCTCCAGGCGGACCATGGCCGTCAGTCGGGCGGGCTCCAGCAGGGTAGCGGCCATCCGGGCCAGGACACCGCCCGCCTCGCCCGCGGACCGCACGTCCTGGACGCACAGGTCGCTGACCCGGGCGGTCGCGAGCGGGCCATGCTGGTCCAGGAGCACGGCGGAGCGGAGGAAGCCCGTGTCCGGGTCGAGGTGGACGGACAGGCTGCCGGCGCCCGGTGGCAGCCAGGGATCGGTGGGGCAGGCGAACAACCGGTGCGGGGTGACGTGGAGTTCGACCCAATGGCGGGTTCGGCGTGCGTCGGTCACCGTCCCGATGCCCCGGATCAGGCGGGCCGGGTCGAGCAACGCGGCCCACGGTGCGTCGCTGTCCTCCTCCCGCAGACGCAGGGTGGAGACGCCGCCGAGACGGAAGCTCTGCCGTCCAGTCGGCCGCCGGTGGGCCGGTCCGCCCGCCGCACGGGCGCCGAAGCGGCCGCCGAGGTCCGCTTCGGCGTAGCGGGCCGCGTACTCGATGTCGACCACGGCGTCGACGCGCACGTCCTCGGCCGAGGCCGCCGCGATCCGCGTAACCGCCCAGACGGCCAGCCGGTCTGCGGTCCCCGGCGGACCGGCCGGCCAAGTGAATGCGGAAGCTGCCATGCCCAAGTCTCCTCAGTGCCTGGATGGTGAGGTGGTTGCCGAGGCGTGCCAGGCCGTACATGCGAACCTCGGCCCTGAAGGGACGTCGTGCGCGGGCCCCGGCCGGTGGTGGGGGGGAGGGGCGACCGGTCGGGGCCCGCGGGTCACGCGGGGTCAGGAGGGGGTGCCGGCGTATTCGGGGGTCCGCTGTTGTTCGGTGAGGTATTGTTCGTGGATTTCCTTGGGGCCGAAGGGCCAGACCTTTTCGATGCGGGACCAGACCAGGTAGACGACGCCGCCGAGGGCGACCCAGCCGATGGACCATTCGATGGGGTGGATACCGGGGTTGGCCTTGTCGGCGTATCCGTAGATGGCCAGCCAGCCGATGGCGGCGATGATGCTCGGCAGGGGGTAGAGCAGCATTTTGTAGGGGCGGGCCAGGTTCGGTTGCCGCTTGCGCAGGACGGTGACGGCGGCGATCTGGGCGAGCGCCTGGATGATCACCATGACCGTGGTCAGCAGGGTGATCAGGATGGTCAGGGGCGGGTGGTCGGCGGAGGTCCCGATGTGGCGGGCCAGGAGGTAGCCGGCGGTGGTGATGACGCCCATGGTGAGCAGGCCGGCGGTGGGGAAGTTGTGCCTGGGGTGGAGCTTGGCGAAGGAGCGGAAGAAGAGGCGGTCGCGGGCGGCGTCGTAGGGGACGCGGGAGCCGCCGAGCAGGCCGGTGAAGACCGAGGCGAAGGCGGTGATGAGGATGAGGACGGTGATGATCTGGGCGGGGGTCTTGCCGAGGGTCTGTTCGAGGACGAGGGAGATGACGGCTTGGGAGGCTTGGCTGTTGGGGTCGAGCATGTCCTTCCAGGGCACGACGCCGAGGACGCCGATCTGCAGGAGCAGGTAGATGACCATGACGCCGATGACGGAGTAGACGATGGAGCGGGGGAGCACGCGGCCGGGGTTCTTGACTTCGGCGCCCATGTAGGCGGCGGTGTTGTAGCCGAGGTAGTCGTAGATGCCGATGGTCAGGCCCGAGGCGAATCCGAGCCAGAAGGTGCCGCTGCCGAGCTCGATGGCGTGCTCGGGCCAGCTGAAGGCCATCGACGGGTGGAAGTGGGTGAAGGAGGCGAGGATCACGGCGGCCACGGAGACGAGCATCACGATCCACATGGCGACCGTGACCTTGCCGATGTTCTCGACCTTGCGCCACAGCAGGAGGAGCACGAGGGCGACGACGCCGATGCCGACGAGGTCGCCCTGGCCGGTGCTCATGTCGGGCCACAGGTAGCCGAGGTACTGGACCAGGCCCTGGACGCCGGTGGACATGATGAGTGGGATGAAGAGCATCGCGGTCCAGACGAACAGGAACGGCATCAGGCGTCCGGTGCGGTACTGGAAGGCTTCGCGGAGATAGACGTAGGTGCCGCCGGAGCCCGGCAGTGAGGCGCCCAGCTCGGCCCAGACGAGACCGTCGACCAAGGCCAGGAGTGCGCCGGCGATCCAGCCGATGATGGCGTGGGGGCCACCGAAGGCAGCGACCATGAGGGGGATGGTCACGAACGGACCGCAGCCGACCATCTGGCTCATGTTGATGGCGGTGGCTTGGAACAGGCCGACCCGTCTGATGAGACCGGGGCCTTGCTGGGTGGTCAAAGGGTGCCTCCTGGGGGCTAGAGGTGGCGGTGTGGGAAAAGTAAAATTCCTTAACAGGATCGGGGTCAAGAGCGACGCAGGTCACGGATCGGGTTCACTTCGGATTTCCCACCCGGAGGCTGAGGCGGCTGCTTTCGCCGGCGGATGGCATCGGCAGGGCGAGGGCCATGGCGGGGAGGGCCTCGGGGCGGCGCGGCGATCCGCCGCGCGAGCGGCGGCGGTGGCAGAAGGGGTGTGGTGCCACCTGGCCGTGACGGGCCTCTTCGGCGGATCGGCAGTGGCTCGGCGTTCTCGTGCGGCACTGGCGCCCGCGCGATTCAGATGTGCCCGGACTCCGCGGAGCCGGGCAGCCGGATTTCTCGAAACCGGTATACGGCGGACCTTAGCGCGAGTCCGGCGGACGGGCTACGTTTTGTTTGTCGGCCTTCGGTGACCGTACTTCGACGGTCGACCCGCACCGAACCCTCAGGCGCCGCGCGGCACTCTGATCGGACGCGCGGGCGGGCGGCACGGAGGGACCGCAGGACCGCCGCTACTCGTCGGTCGGTTCCTGGGCGCGTTGCCACGTCTCGAAGACCAGCTCCCGGGTGATCTCCATCCCCATGGCCACCGCGCCGTGCAGTACCGCTGCGTCGCCGAGTTCCGAGGCCGCCAGGTTCAGCCGGAGCGGTGTGATGCGCGGCAGGGCCGCGCGGATCAGCGGGATCAGCAGGTCCGCGCTGCTGCCGATGCCGCCGCCGAGGACCACCAGTTCCGGGTCGATGACGGCGGCCACCGAGGCGATGCCGTGGGCGAGGCGCTGCGCCTCCTCCGCGACGACGGTACGGGCGAGTTCGTCGCCCGCACGGGCCGCGTCGAACACCTGCTTCGCGGTGGTGACGTCCAGCAGGCCCTTGGCGTGGGCCATGGCGACCACGGCCCCGCCGGCGGCGGACTCCTCCAGGAGGGCGTGCCGGGTCCCGCCGGCCGAGCCCTCTCCCGTCGCGCTGCAGCACGGCAGGTAGCCGAGTTCCCCGGCGGCGCCGTGCGCGCCGGGGAAGAGCTTCCCGTCGACCACGATGCCGCCGCCCACGCCGGCGCCGACCAGGAGGTACATGAACAGTCGCCGCCCCTGCCCGACGCCGCCCGCGTACTCGCCCAGCGCCGCGAGGTTGGCGTCGTTCACCAGGGTCAGGCCGGTGCCCAGCTCCGTCTGCAGGCGGTTGACGATGCCCGACGTTCCCCAGCCCGGGAGGCCCACCGGGTAGCGGACCACCTCGTTCTCGTCGACGGCGCCGGGCCCGCCGATGACCGTGTGGAGGACGCTCTGCGGAAGGACGTGGGCCTCGGCGGTGACCCTGCGCGCCAGTTCGACCACCTTGGACGCCGCGCCCTCCGCGTCCCCGGAGTCGTTCGGCTCGTCATGGCGGGCCAGGATCCGTCCGTCCAGGTCGGTCAGCGCCACGCGGACCCACCGGCGGCCGACGTGGACACCCAGCCCGTGCCCGGCGCCGGGGTCGGCCTCGTAGAGCACCGGCGAGCGGCCGCGGCCGGGTACGACGACCTTCCCCAGCTCGCGGACCAGGCCCGCGGACTCCAGGCGGCTCAGCGCGGTGGAGACGGTCGGCTTGGACAGCCCGGTGATCCGCGCGAGTTCGGCCCGTGAGGTGGCACCGTCGGTGCGGAGCCGGTCGATGAGGAGCCGCTCGTTGTTGGTTCGCAGGACGCTGCGGTTCCATGCGGCTTCCACGGTGGTCGGCGCTTCCTTTCGGTACGGCGGTTCGGCTGCGGAGGGTTTCGCCTGTCACCGGAGCCTATACGGTCCCGGGCCAAGATGATCTGCTGTTCAGGGGCATTGCACGGTCTGTCAGAGCCCCGCCCGCGACATGGGGAACGGACCGTGACTGTGCAGTCACGGTCCGCGTGAGTCTGGAGTGAGCCGTGGTGGGGTGCGCGCGGCATCGCAGCGGTGAGGTGGATCAAGTGGGGCCGGGGCGGCGTCTCACCGTCACCTTGAGGGGTCGGCCGCGGCCTCGATGGCGCCCTGGAGGAGGCGGGCGGAGATGAGGCTCGGCCACGGGCGGTTCCATCGGCGTCGGGCCGTGCAGCGTGGACCCGGAATGGCGATGTGCCAGCCGGTGGAGAGGACCAGGTGGTGGGGGCCGGTCGAAGTGCAGCCAGGCCGTCGAGGTCCTCCCGGTCGCCGCGACGAGGGCGTCGCGCAGGGCGAGGGCGGGTGTGACGCCCGGCCGAACGTGGTTCCACCGGCGCCGGGTCGTACGGCACGAACCGGGGACGGAGAGGTGCCATCCCGTGGAGAGGACCTGATAGCGGGCTGTCGTCGCCCGCCTCGGGGGCAGCGCCGATGGCGCGGTCGACGCCGAGGCCCTGGCGGAACTGGACTCGGCGCGCGCGGAGTTGGGACGCGTCCTCCGGGCGGGCTCACGTGGCGCCGGGCACACCGCCGATCGGCAGCACGGGGCTCGGCGCCGTGAGCGCGAGGGTCTGCCCTGCCGGGGTCAGGTGTCCGGAGGACGGGTCGCGGTGAAAGGCCACCAGGGCGTCCGATCGCTCGTTGGCGCAGAAGAGCAGGCGCTGGTCCGGGGAGAGGGCGAGGTCGCGGGGCCAACTGCCGCCACTGGGAACGGTGGTGAGCGGTTCGAGGGAGGCTCCGTGGTCGTGCACGGCGTGCACGGCGATGGTGTCTTCGCCGCGGTTGCCCGTGTAGAGGAACCGGCCGTCCGCGGAGATCCGGACGGCGGCCGGGTAGTTGGCGCCCGGCGTGGTCGGGTCAGGTCGCGTCGAGAGCTCGGCGACGGGGTCGAGGCGGCCGGTGGAGGCGTCCCAGGTGCAGACGGTGAGGGTGGAGGAGAGCTCGTTGACGACGTGGACGTACCGCCCCGAGGGGTGGAAGACGAGGTGCCGGGGGCCGCGGCCGGGTGGCAGCGGGACGCTCCGGCGCTCGACGAGTGGGACGCCGAGGGGATCGAAGGCGTACACGTGGACGCGGTCCGTCCCGAGGGTGGTGCACAGGACGAAGCGGCCGTCCGGCGAGGGCGCGGCCATGTGGGCGTGGGCCGCCGTGGGGCGGCCGTCGAGGGCGGCCGGGCCGGCGTGGCGGATGGTCTGCACCGGTTCGGTGACGGCGATCGTGCCGTCGGCGGCGGTGCGGAAGGCCGACAGGACGCCGTCGCCGTAGTGGGCCGCGAAGACGTGCGACCCGCTGGGGTGGACGGAGAGGTGGCAGGGAAGCGCGCCGCCGCTGGCGGCGACGGTGTGGGGCGTGCGGAGCCCGGTGCGCGGGTGGAACCGGAAGGAGACGACGCGCCCGGCGTCCCGTTCGAGGACGGTGTGCAGGACCCCGCGTACCGGGTCCGCGGCCGTGTAGGAAGGGTGGTCGAGCGGCCGTACATCGCGCAGGCTCAGCGCGCCGGCGGCGTCGTAACGGACGATGCTCAGCCCGGCGCCGGGTACGGTCGCCGGGGCGGAGCTGCCGACGGCCAGCAGACCGCCGGGCGGGGTGGCCGTCGCGGTCACCATTCGGCCAACGAGCCGTCGCGGTGGCGCCACAGCGGATTGCGCCAGCGGTGCCCGGCCTCTGCCGCGGCGCGGACCACCGCCTCGTCGATCTCGATGCCGAGGCCGGGCGCGGTGGGGCGTTCGACAAACCCGTCGCGCTGGGTGAAGACGGCCGGGTCCACGAGGTAGTCGAGCGGGCCCGCGTCGGCCGAGGTGTAGCCGATGCCGAGGTTCTGTTCCTGGATCAGGAAGTTGGGGGTGGCGAAGTCGATCTGGAGGCAGGCCGCCAGCGCGATCGGGCCGAGCGGGCAGTGCGGGGCGATCACGGCGTCGTGCGCCTCGGCCGCGGCGGCGATGCGGCGGACCTCGGAGATGCCGCCGGCGTGGCTGAGGTCGGGTTGCGCCACGGCGATGCCGGCGCTCAGCACCTCGCGGAAGTCCCAGCGGGAGTAAAGGCGTTCCCCGAGCGCGACGGGGATCGAGGTGCCGGCGACCACGGCGCCGATCTCGCGGCTGAACTCCGGCAGCACCGGCTCCTCGACGAAGAGCGGGTCGTACTCCTCCAGGGCCGGCAGCATCCGGCGCGCCATCGCGGTGGAGGCGCGGCCGTGGAAATCGACAGCCAGGTCGGCCTCGTCGCCGATCGCCTCGCGGACGGCGGCGGTGCGCCGGGCGAGGCGTTTGACGGCGGCGGGCGTGTCCAGCGGGAGCAGCCGGTCGGAGCCGTTGAACTTCACGGCGGTCAAGCCGCCCTCCACGGCCCGGCGGGCGGACTCGGCCAGTTCCCCGGGTTCGTCGCCGTGGATCCAGGTGTACATCCGCACCCGGTCGCGGACCGGCCCGCCGAGCAGTTCGTGGACGGGGGCGCCCAGGGCTTTGCCCTTGATGTCCCAAAGGGCTTGGTCGATGCCGGCGACGGCGCTGCTGAGGACGGGGCCGCCGCGGTAGAAGCCGCCCTTGGTGAGCGTCTGCCAGATGTCCTCGATGCGCGCGGCGTCCGTACCGATGATCAGGTCGGACAGCTCGTGGACGGCGGCGGCGACGGTCGCCGCCCGGCCTTCGACGACCGGCTCCCCCCAGCCGACGTGGCCTTCGTCGGTCTCGATCCGCAGGAACAGCCAGCGCGGCCGTACCAGGAAGGTCTCCACTGTGACGATGTTCAACGAACGGTCTCCTCGAAGGGACGGGGCCGCGCCGCCTCGCCCGGCGTCACCGGGCCAGGCGGCGCAGCACGGAGGCGAGGTGGGGCGCTTCCTGGAGGACGAGTGCGGCGCCGCCCCGGGCACCCGCCTGGGTGGACTCCTCGAACTCGGCCTGCACGACGTCGGTGCTGGCGGCGACCGTGGCCATGGCGTGGCGTTCGATGCCCTGGCGGATCGCGTCGAGCACGATGTCGCCGGCGGCCGCGACCGGGCCGCCGACGACGATGCGGCCGGGATCGAGGAGGTTGCAGACGTTGGCGAGCGCCTGGCCGACGACCCGGGCTGCGTCGGCCAGGACGCCCGCGCTGGCACGGTCGCCGGAGCGGACGGCCGCGACGGCGTCGCCGATGGTCGCGCGCTCGCCGAGCATCGGCCGCAGCTGGCCGAGGATGGCGGGGGCGGCCGCCTTCTGGATCAGGCAGCCGCGGTTGCCGCAGGGGCAGGCGGGGCCGTCGTAGTCCACGGAGACGTGCCCGAGCTCGCCGGCGCCGCCCAGCGCGCCGCGGAACAGCGCGCCGTCGACGATCAGGGCGGCACCGATGCCGCTGGTGAGCGTGACGTAGAGCATGGTGGAGGCCCTGCGGCCAGCCCCCCAGAGGTACTCGGCCATGGCCTCCAGGCGGGTGTTGTTGTCCACCATCACCGGCTGCCCGAACCGTTCCTCGAACAGGGCCCGCACGTTGAGGCCCGCCCAGGGCTGGCCGGGCAGCGAGGGGCCGACCGCCCCGGTGGCGGTGGTGACTCGGCCCGGGACGCCGACGCCGAGGCCGACCAGGTCCTCGCGCAGGAGCCGGTGGGCGGTCAGCGCGCCGTCCAGCAGTGCGGCCGCGGCCGTGACGCGCTCGTCGGCGCTCGCGTCCGCTGCGACCTCGACGGCCTCGTTGGCCAGTTCTCGGTGCTCCAGGTCGCTGAGGTGCACGGCCACGCGGTCCAGGGTGAAGTCGAGTCCGGCGGCGACGCCGACGCTCCGGCTGATCGCCACCAGCTCCCGCACCCGGCCGTCCACACCGGCGGCCGCGGGCACCTCGACCTGGACCAGGACGCCGCGCTCGATCATCTCGTTCACGATCGTGGAGACCGTGGCACGCGAGACGTCGATCTGACGGGCGATCTCGGCGCGGTGCATGGCACCTCTGCGAAGCAGGAGCCCCAGGACGCGTTCCTGGTTGGTCCGCCGGAGCGACTGAAGGGAACCACCGGTTTCGACTGACACGGCCGCAGCGTGGCACGGTCGGGCGAAGTGCGTCAAGACTCCGGACGAACAGTCGATCAAATGACGAAGTGTGTTGAGAGTCTTGACACTTATTGCGGGTGGGGCCATAACTGATGGCACCTCCCGGGAGGTTCCCGGGCCGTTCACAAAGGTGGGTCGCGGATGTGGCCTCGAAGCCCCGTGCTGCTGGTCACGGGCGGCGGTGGAGTCCTCGGATCGGTACTCCGGCCGGCGCTGCGCGAGACGTACGCGCTGCGCGTGGCCGACCGGGCCGCGCCGCAGCCGTCATGGACCGACGAGATCCTGGTCGGCGACCTGACGGACCCGGGCTTCGCGGCCGAGGCGGTCGACGGTGTCCACGCGGTCCTGCACCTGGCGGCGCACGCGAGCCCACGGGCCACCTGGTCGGAGGTGGCGCCGAACATCGCCATGACCGACAACATCCTGACCGCCGCGGCCGACAGCGGCGTGCGGCAGGTCGTCCTGGCCTCCTCCAACCACGCGGCCGGCCTGGACTTCCGTCTCGGCGCGCACCCCGTCGACCCGGGCGAGGCCGCCACGTCGTGCTGCCCGTACGGCGCCGCCAAGCTCGCGGAGGAGGCGCTGGGGCAGCAGCACGCGCTGCGCCACGGCGCCGTCGTCGTCAGCCTGCGCTTCGGGCTGGTCGGCTGGCCGCTCGAGGAACGCGACTACAACGCCATGTGGCTGTCCGACCGGGACGCCCGCGCGCTCGTACTCGCCGCGCTGCGCGCCACCCGGCCGGGCGTCCACTTCGGAGTCTCCCGCCACGCCGAGCAGTACTGGAGCCTGGCCGGCGCCCGCGCCGACCTCGGCTACGCCCCCGCCGACGACCTGCCGCCGGGTGCCCGGGACCTGCCCTGGGCCGCCGACCCGCCCTGCCTGATGTTCGACCCCGATGTCCGACCGGGCCCCCCGACCGACCGAACTCCCTGAACCGAAGGACACCTCCATGCGCAGCACCTCCTCGAAGCCGGCCAGAGCGGGCGCCCTCGCGGCGGCCCTGTTCGTGCTGGCCACCGCCTGCACGACGACCTCCAGCGGATCTTCCGGGGGTGACGGAAAGCACGTCACGTACTGGTCGATGTGGACCCAGACCGAGCCGCAGGCGAAGGTCCTCCAGAAGTCGATCGACGCGTTCACCGCGAAGACCGGCATCCACGTCGACGTCCAGTGGCAGGGCCGCAAGGTCCTCGACAAGGTCGCCCCGGCGCTGCTCTCCGGCAACGCCCCCGACCTGGTCGACCAGGGCTTCGACCGCCTGCTGCCGGCCCTGGCCGCCAACGGCAAGGCCCAGGACCTGAGTTCGGTCCTGGCCATGGACACCGGCGAGGGCCGCAAGGTCGGCGAGGTGCTGCCGGCCAAGTTCCTGGACGTCCTGCCGAAGGGCAAGGACGGCACGCCCTGGATGATCCCGTACGAGTCCGTCTCCGTCTCGCTGTTCTACAACGGCAAGGACCCGCTGGTCTCCCAGCCGCCGAAGACCTGGGACGACCTGCTGGCCGTGTGCACGGCCGCCAAGGCCGCGGGCAAGGCGTGCATCGGCACCGACGGCGACCAGGGCTGGGCCTCCCAGTACTGGTTCGACTACCTGCTCAACCGCAACGGCGGCTCCGTCGCCACCCTCGCCGCCGACAGGACCGGCGCCGCGTTCAAGGACCCCGCCGTCCTGAAGAGCGCCCAGCAGGTCGAGCAGCTGGTCAAGGAGGGCTATCTGACCAAGGGGTACGACGCCACCAAGTACCCGGAGCAGCAGAACCACTGGGCCACCGGCGAGTCCGTCTTCTTCCTGATGGGCAGCTGGCTGCCCAGCGAGACGGAGAAGTTCAGGGACCCCGGCTTCGAGGTCAGGTCGGTCGCCTTCCCGACCACCGGCGACGCCACCCGCAACGCGGTCGACTTCCTCCCCTTGGGCTTCACCATCCCCAAGGGCGCCAAGAACGCCGACGCGGCCGGGAGGTTCATCGCCTTCGTCCTGCAGAAGGACCAGCTGAGCGGCTTCTCCACCGAGGCCAAGAACATCGCCCCGCGCACCGAGATCCCGGCCCCCGCCGAACTGGCCGACGTCGCGAAGCAGTTGAAGGACCAGCCCAGCCGGCTGCCCGACGACAACGCCGACGCCGACTGGCAGGACAAGATCCTGGTCGCCCAGTACGACAAGCTCTGGCTCGGCAAGACGGACGCGGCCGGCTTCGTCGACCAGGCGGGCAAGGCGAGCGCCGCCTACTGGACGGCCAAGGGCTGAGCGCCATGACCACAGCCCTACCGGCCCGCAGCGAGCGCCGACGAGGCGGGAGCCGGGCCCCCGGGAGCCCGATGGAACGGGCCCAGCGCCGCACGTTCTGGCCCTTCCTCGCCCCCGCCCTCGTCGTCTTCACGCTGTTCTTCGTGGCGCCGATCGGCTTCAGCGTCTGGCTGGGCTTCCAGAGCTGGGACGGCGTCGGCGAGGCCCGGGGGCGCGGCCTCAAGAACTACACCAACCTCCTGCACGACCAGCTGTTCCTCACCTCGCTGAAGAACACCACGCTCATCCTGCTGGTCGGCGGCGCGCTCATCTTCGTGGTCAGCTTCGCCGTCACCGTCCTGCTGCGCGAGATGCGCGACCGCAACCTCGTCCGCTCTGTGCTGTTCTTCCCGGTGCTGGTCAACCCGCTGGTGTTCGGCGTCATGGCCGGGCTGCTGTTCCGGCCCGACGGCATCGTCAACACCGTCGCCGGATGGCTCGGCGTCGACGACCCGCCCAAGTGGCTCGCCGAGCAGAACCTGATGACGATGATCGTCGGCGTCACCGTCTGGGCGGGCACCGGCTACTACACCACCATCCTGATGTCCGGCGTCGAGCAGATCCCGACCACTTACTACGAGGCCGCCGAACTCGACGGCGCCGGCCCGTGGGGCCGCTTCCGGCACGTCACCCTGCCGCTGTCCTGGGACGTCGTCACCGTCTGCGCGCTGCTGTGGACCATCTCCACCGTCAAGGTCTTCGAACTCGTCCTGGTCTTCGGCGGCAGCACCGGCGGCATGCCGCCGAACAACACCTACACCACCGCGCTGTACGTCTACGAGAGCGCCTTCTCGGCCCGTACGACCCGCGACTTCGGCGTCTCCTCGGCCGCCGCCCTCGTCAGCCTCGTCCTCATCGCCCTCGTCGCCGTCCTGCTGCGGCGGGTGATGCGCCGAGACGCCATCCAGCTCTCCTAGCCGGCGCGCACCCCGTCGGCAGTACGTCAAAGGACCCGCTATGACCGTCATCACCCGACCGCCGGACCCCGACCTCAGGGCGGGCCCTGCCCCGCCCGCCGTTCGGCGCCGACGGCTGAGGCCGCGCCACCTCGGTACCGCCGTGATCCGGGCGCTGTGCCTGGGGAACGTCCTGCTGCTGATCTGGATGGTCCTCACCTCGCTGCGCGACACGAAGGACATCTTCGAGCACCCGGTCGGGCTCCCCGGCCACCTCGCATGGGGCAACTACAGCCGGGCCTGGGACACCGGCGGCTTCGGCCCCGCACTGGTCAACTCGCTGGTGGTGTCCATCGGTTCGGCGGTGATCGCGGTGGCCCTCGCCGCACCGGCGGCGTACGTCCTGGCCCGCACCAGACGCCGGGTCGGCGGCCCCCTCACCCTGCTGTTCGCCCTCGGGATCGGCGTCCCCACCCAGCTGATCGTCATCCCCGTGTACGTGGCCTTCGCCAAGACCCAGAACGCCACCCAGCTCAAGCTTCTCGACAGCATGCAGGGCCTGCTGACCGTCTACGTCGGGCTGGCCATGCCCTTCACCGTCTTCCTGCTCACCGGGTACTTCCGCAGCCTGCCCGTCGAGGTCGAGGAGGCCGCCTGCCTGGACGGCGCCGGCCCGGTGCGCAGCTTCCTGAAGATCGTGCTGCCGATGGCCCGCAACGGCCTGATCACCGCCTTCACCCTGCAGGTGCTCAGCGCCTGGAACGAGACGCTGTTCTCGCTGGTGCTGCTCACCAGCGACGGGAACCGGACCCTGCCCTCGGCGCTGCTGGCGTTCATCGACCAGCAGCAGTTCCAGGGCACCGACTGGGGAGGGATGTTCGCGGGCGTGGTCATCGTCATGGTGCCGGTGCTGCTGCTGTTCGTCGTCCTCGGCCAGCGGCTGATCGCCGGCATGACGGCGGGGGTGAGCAAGTGAGCCCCCTCGACGGCCGCACCCGGCTCGCCGCCGCCCTCCGGCGGCACCGGCTGGTCGCCATCCTCCGCGCGACCAGCGGGTCCGGTCTCGGTGCGGCGATCGAGGCGCTGGCCGAGGCCGGTGTCCGCTGCCTGGAGGTCACCCTGCCCACGCCGGGCAGCCTGACGGCCGTCGCCAAGGCACGGGCCCGGCTGGGGGAGGAGGTCGTCATCGGCGTGGGCACCGTGATGCGGGTCGCGGACGTTCACCGGGCGGCCGACGCGGGCGCCGACTTCATCGTCAGCCCCCATCTGAGCCTGCCCGTCGTGCAGACCGCCCGCGACCTCGGCCTCGGAGCGCTGCCGGGCGTCCTCACCCCGACCGAGGCCGTCGACGCCATGACGGCCGGGGCGACCGCCGCGAAGCTCTTCCCGGCCTCGGTGCTGGGGCCGTCGTTCGCCGCAGCGCTGCGGGCCCCGCTGCCGGGCGTGCCGCTCGTGCCGACCGGGGGCGTCGGTCTCGCCGACGTTCGTCCCTGGCTGGAGGCCGGGGCGCTCGCCGTCGCCGTCGGCTCCCCGCTGCTCGGCGACGCCCTCACGGGCGGGAGCATCGACGAACTGCGCACGAGAGCAGGCGAGTTCGTCACGACCGCACAGGGAGGGGACGGCCGTGCCTGACCTGGTGACGATCGGCGAGACCATGGCCGCGCTCAGCGTGCAGCGCGTCGGACCGCTGCGGCACGCCCGCACGCTCGACCTGTCCGTCGCCGGCGCCGAGTCCACCGTGGCCATCGGCGCCCGGAGGCTCGGCCACACCGCCGGGTGGATCGGCCGTCTCGGCGCGGACGAGCTCGGCGAACTGGTCCGCACGACCCTGCGCGGCGAAGGCGTCGAGGTGCACGCCGCCGCCGACCCCACCGCCCCGACCGGACTGATGATCAAGGAACGGCGCACGGCCGACCTGCGGCGGGTCCACTACTACCGGGCCCACTCGGCCGGTTCCCGGCTGTGCCCGGAGGACGTCCCGCGCGAGATCGTCGAGCGGGCGAGCGTCCTGCACACCAGCGCCATCACCCCGGCGTTGTCGTACAGCGCGGCACAGGCCGTCCGCGAGGCCGTACGGCGCGCCCGTGCCGCGGCCGTCACGGTGTCCTTCGACGCCAACTACCGGGCCAAGCTCTGGCAGCCCGCCGCCTACCGGCAGGCCGTCACCGCCCTGCTGCCGGACGTGGACCTGCTCTTCGCCGGCCTGGACGAGGCCCGGGCCCTACTCCACACCGACCGCACCGATCCCGGGGCACTCGCCCACCTGCTGCTGAAACTCGGCCCGCGCACCGTGGTCCTCACCCTCGGGGCGAGCGGCGCGCTCTCGACCGGCCCCTCGGGCGTCCTGCGCACCGAGGCGGTCCGGGTGACCGAGACCGACCCGGTCGGCGCCGGGGACTCCTTCGTCGCGGGCTACCTCTCCGCCCTGCTCTCCGGCCAGGACGAGACCGCCAGGCTCGCGCAGGCCGCCCGGGTCGCCGCGTACTCCGTCTCGGCCCTGGGCGACTGGGAGGGACTGCCCACGGCCACCGAACTCTCCCACCCCCCAGCGGCCGGCACGGACATCAGCCGCTGACCCGGAACCCCGTCCTCGCGGCGCCTTCCGCCGGAGGCGCCGCGAGGACGGACCCACCACCGATCGGCACTCCCTTTCACCCCCACAGTGGAACGAGGCCCCCCATGCGTCCGATCAGACTCGTCCGACTCATCCGCCCCACGGCCTTGCTGGCCGCGGCCACCTGCGTCGCGGGGCTCACGCTGGCCGTCAGCACCCCCGTCACCGCCACAGCGGCCGCCGGCACCGGTTCGATCACCGGCGCGGCCGGCAAGTGCCTCACCGTCGGCGGCGGGTCCACCGCGGACGGCAGCCCGATCACCCTGTCCGGCTGCGACGGCTCGTCCTCGCAGAGCTGGACGCCGGCCGCCGACGGCAGCGTCCGGGCCCAGGGCAAATGCCTCGATGTCACCGGCGCCAACACGGCGCCCGGCACCCCACTGCAGCTGTACTCCTGCAACGGCACCGGTGCCCAGCGCTGGGCCGCCGGCCGGGACGGCACCCTGGTCAACGCGCGCTCCGGCACCTGCCTGGACGTCAAGGACGGTTCCGTCGCCGACGGCACCCGTACCGTGACCGCCACCTGTTCGCCCGGCGCCGTGGGCCAGCAGTGGAGGGTGCCCGCCACCGACGCTCCCGCGCCCAGCGACCCGGGCACCCAGAACTCCGTCGTGGGTGTCGCCACAGGTCTGCTCCCGCAGGCCGTCGGCGGCGTCGCCCCGCTCAGCTGGTCGGCCACGGGCCTGCCCGACGGGCTGAGCATCAACTACTCCACCGGTACGGTGGTCGGCACACCCAGTGCGGCCGGCTCCGCCACCGTCACCCTCACCGCGACCGACAGCCGCGGCAACACCGGCAGCACCACCTTCACCTGGACGGTCGACGACGCCACCACCGCCACGTCCTGGTACCTGGACTGCTCCGCCGCCAACGGCTCCGGCACCCAGGACTCACCGTGGAACAGCCTCGCCGCTGTGAACGGCCACACCTTCCAGCCCGGCGACTCCCTGCTCCTCAAGGCCGGAACCAGCTGTGACGGCCAGCTGGCCCCGCAGGGCGACGGCAGCGCCACGGCGCCGATCACCATCGGCGCCTACGGCAGCGGCGCCCGTCCGGTGGTCAACGGCGGTGGCATCAGCGGGGCCACCGGGGCGGCGGTCCTGCTGCGCAACCGGTCGTACTGGATCGTCCAGGGCCTGGAAGTCACCAACAACGCCGCCGCCGAAGGGTGGCGTTCGGGGATCAACGTCGTCGTCGACGACCTCGCCGAGCACGACGGCATCACCATCCGCGACAACGTCGTCCACGATGTCATGGGCAGGTCCGACCGCCACGGCGACCACAAGGGCTTCTACCTCTCCCACGGCATCGGCGCCGACCTGCCCGTCAACGGCGGATTCGTCAAGGGCCTGACCATCGCCGGCAACTACGTCCGCGACAGCCACGTCAACGGCATCGGCCTCTACGGAAACCAGGACAACGGCGGTGACAACAACAACGCCGTCCACAACCGGTTCGTCCACATCACCGGCAACACCATCGAGCGCAACAGCAACGACGGCATCGTGATCTGCGTCTCCGACTCGCCGCTGATCGAGTACAACGTCTCGAACCTCGCCGGGACGAACGCCGTCAACCCGGAGAACATCGCGGCGATCTGGGGCTGGGCCGACGACAACCCCACCTTCCAGCACAACGAGGCGTCCAACCTCATCGCCCGCACCAACGACAGCCAGGCGTGGGACTGCGACGGCTACATGACCGGCGCGTGCACCTACCAGGACAACTACGACCACGACAACTACGGCGGCATCCTGCTCAACTGCCTCGCCTGCGGAGGCTCCTACAACGCATCCATCGTCTACCGGAACAACATCTCGGTGAACGACTGCCGGATCATCAGCAACGGCACCCCGGTCAGCTTCGTGTTCGCCAACAACACGATCGACTGCGGCGGCAAGGCGGCAACCATCGGACTGCCGGCGGGCACCACCGTCGCCAACAACATCCTCACCGGCGCGCCCACCGGCTCCACCCTGCCCGCAGGGTCCACCTACCAGCACAACACGTACGCCGGCTTCACCGTGCCCCTCACCGACCCGGCGCCCTCCACCGGCAACCCCGGGTTCACCGCGCCGGGCACCGCGGGCTACGGGATCAACTCCCTCGGCGGCTACCAGCTCGCCTCGCCCTCGCCCGCCCACCGGAGCGGCATCGCCCTCAGCGGCGCCGAAGCGACCGACTACTGGGGCAACCCCACCAGCGCCACCGCCCCCAACCGCGGCGCCTACGGCGCTCCGGCCCTCGGAGCCGCCGCCTGCACCGACGACGGCTCGGCCGCCATCACCTACTCCGGAGGCTGGAACTCCACCGGCAGCACCGGCTGCGGCAGCGGTCTGGACCACTGGAGCAACTCCACCGGCGCCGCGGCCACTTTCACCTTCTCCGGCACGGGGCTGACCTACTACGGCTCCCAGACCCCTGACAACGGCATCGCCGCCCTCAGCATCGACGGCGGCCCCGCTGTCGACGTCAACCTCTACGCCCCCGCCAAGCGGCTCGGGCTCCCGGTCTACACCAGCCCGGTCCTGCCCGCCGGAACCCACACCGTGACCGTCACGGTCAGCGGGCGCAAGGACCCGCGGGCGACGAACACCTACGTCAGCCTGGACGCCTTCGCCGTGAGGTGAGCGCCGGGGACGTCCGCCCGGCCGGGCCATGACGAACCGGCACCGCGGCCCGGCCGGGCTTCCGCACAGCCACCTCCCACCGGAAGAAGGAAGGCTCCACCCATGCCCATGGAATTCGACCAATCCGCCACCCGCAGACGCTCCGGGCCGGGCACGCGGCTCAGGGCGGGCGTACTGCTGGCCGTCGGCAGCCTGCTCGCCGCCCCCTCGCGCACCGACCCCCAGGCCCCGGCGATGGCCGACTCGATCGCCACCATCGACGCCGCCGCCCTCGGCTCGCCCGGCTGCACCGCATACAACCACTTGCGGGCCAGCGCCGACCCGTTCCTGGGAGCCCCGTTCCGCCAGTTCCACGAGCAGCGCTCCGGCGGCACGTTCACCTTCACCACCGCCGAGGGCGGCTACCTCCAGCAGTTCCTGTACGGCTTCACGGGCCTGCGCTGGGGCACCGACGCCGTTACCCTCGACCCCTTCCTGCCGACGCGGCTCCCCGGGGACGACGTCACCGGCCTGAAGTGGCACGGCACCACTTTCGACGTCTCCGTCGGCCAGCAGGGCACCGCCGTCACCGTCCGGTCCGGCCCCGCCCTCGCCGTGCGCGACGGCGGCGGCACCTTCCACGAGGTCGCCCCCGGCACCACGCTGACCCTGCCCACTCGGCACCCGGCCCCGGCCGCCGGCCCGGCCGACTGCGGCGGCCCGGCCCCGAGCGGGCCGATCACCGGCACGGCGAGCGCGCGGTGCGCCGACCTGCCGGGCGGCGCCACCACGGACGGCACCCAGGTCCAGCTCTACGACTGCAACGGCACCGCCGCCCAGACCTGGACCCTGCCCGGCGACGGCACCGTGCGAGCCGCGGGCAAGTGCCTGGACGTGCGCGGCGGTTCCAGCGCGGACGGGACAGCCGTCCAGCTCTACACCTGCAACGGGACACCGGCCCAGCAATGGACGTACGACCCCGGAAGCGGCTCACTGCGGGCCCTGGGCAAGTGCCTGGACGCCACCGGCGGCGGGACGGCGAACGGCACCAAACTCCAACTCCGTTCCTGCTCGGGCGGAACCGGCCAGCGGTGGAAGGTCCCTGCCCCGGGCTAGCCGCTCCTGGCCCGGGGGACGACCGCCGAGTCGCCATCCGGTTTTCCCGGATCTCGAACATTGCACCCCTTGAACTGGGGTGTTGCAACGACTCCTAGAACCCAAGACGCAGTGCGGGCCTCACCGTCCTCGTGTTCACCAGCTGAGGGCGGCCGTGACCGGCCGGTGGTCGCTGCCGTTGGACACGAGCACCCGGGAACTCCGTGGCTCCACGCCGCGGACCAGGACCTGGTCGATCCGCACCATCGGGAACCCGGCCGGCCAGGTGAAGCCGAAGCCGTCCCCGGCCGCGTCCTGGGCCGAGCGCAGCTGGGCCGTCAGGCCGGAGAGCGCGCGGTCGTCCAGGGTGCCGTTCAGATCGCCGAGCAGCACCACCCGCGGGCTCGGGTCGGCGGCGACGGCCCTGCCGAGGGCCTGCACGCCGAGGTTGCGCGAGTCCGTCCAGAAGCCCTTCGCGGGGAACACCCGTACGGAGCCGAGGTGGGCCACGAACACGGTCAGCGGCCCGCGGTCGGTGGTCACCGTGGTGCGCATCGCGCGGTTGACGGCCAGCTTGGCGTCGGTCGGCTTGGTGGCGCCCAGCGGCCCGTAGTCGACGACGTCGATCGGCCGGGTGTCCGACAGCGGGAACCTGCTCCACAGCGCGACCGTGCCCTGCACGGTGTGGAACGGGTACGCCTTCGCCAAGCCTTGCTCGTACACGGGCGTGGACTGCGGGGTCAGCGCCACCAGGGCCAGGACGTCCGCGCCGTGGGAGGCAAGATCGCGTGCGGTCCCGGCAGGGTCGGTGTTCTCGGCGTAGACGTTCTGCTCGGCCACGGTGAGGTCCCCGCCCGGGTGGGAGCGGTCGCCGAGCAGCCCGCCGAAGAGGTACAGCCAGGCCACGACGGGCAGCAGCAGCGCGGCCGTCGCCGAGGCGGAGCGGCGCCACAGCGCGCAGGCCAGCAGCAGCGGGACGAACAGGCCGAACCAGGGCAGGAGGCTCTCCACCAGGCTGCCGAGGTTGCCGAGCCCCCGGTTCGGAATCCACGCGTGCAGCAGCATGGTCAGCCCGAGCAGCAGGGCAAAGGCGGCGAGGACGAAGCCGTGCTTCCAAGGCCCCGGCCGGGAGGCAGCATGTACGGCCCGGCGGATGCGCGCGTGCCAGGCCGCGGCGCCGGTCTTCCGGCCGTTCGTGGTCTGCGCCGGGGGCAGGGTTTGGGTCATGTGCGGCAGTCAAGGCGGTGCGGTGTCGCCGGCGCGTATGGGAATTTCGATACGCGGACGATATGCGGCCGCTCGTAGCATGGCGGGCATGCGTGTGCTGATCGTCGAGGACGAACGACTTCTGGCGGAAGCCATCCGCGACGGGCTACGGCTGGAGGCCATCGCGGCCGACATCGCAGGTGACGGCCACACCGCACTGGAAATGCTGGGCGTCAACGCCTACGACATCGCCGTCCTGGACCGCGACGTCCCAGGTCCGTCCGGGGACGAGATCGCCAGGCGCATCGTCGCCTCCGGCAGCGGCATGCCGATCCTGATGCTCACCGCGGCCGACCGGCTCGACGACAAGGCGTCCGGGTTCGAACTCGGCGCCGACGACTACCTCACCAAGCCCTTCGAACTGCGGGAGCTCGCGCTCAGGCTCCGGGCACTCGACCGCAGGCGCGCCCACAACCGGCCGCCCGTACGGGAGATCGCGGGCCTGCGACTGGACCCGTTCCGGCGCGAGGTCTACCGGGAGGGGCGCTACGTCGCGCTCACCCGCAAGCAGTTCGCCGTGCTCGAGGTCCTCGTCGAGGCTGAGGGGGGTGTGGTCAGTGCCGAGGAACTCCTGGAACGCGCCTGGGACGCGAACGCCGACCCGTTCACCAACGCCGTGCGCATCACGGTGTCCGCACTGCGCAAGCGACTCGGCGAACCCTGGGTCATCGCCACCATGCCGGGAGCCGGGTACCGCATCGAGGAGCAGGAGGGTGGCGGCGAGCGTGGACAGAGCGCCTGACCGGGCATCGGGGTTGAGCGTTCGCCTCAAACTCACCCTCAGCTACGCCGGCTTCCTCATGGTGGCCGGCACCCTGCTGCTCGCGGCGGTGTGGTGGTTCCTCCTCAAATACGTCCCCGGCCGTGCGCTCATCATCCCCGGCTCCACCGACCTCACCGAGGGGGTCTTCCCCGTCCGCGACAACCTCCTGCGCGTCTTCGCCCCGAGGGCGGCCGCGGTGATGGCGTTCCTGCTGCTGTTCGGCCTCGCGGGAGGGTGGTTCCTCGCCGGCCGGATGCTCGCCCCGCTGACCCGCATCACCGACGCCACCCGGCGGGCCTCGAGCGGATCGCTCTCGCACCGGATCGAACTACCGGGCCGCCGGGACGAGTTCCGTGAACTCGCCGACGCCTTCGATACCATGCTGGCCCGGCTCGAAGCGCAGGTCGGCGAACAGCGGAGGTTCGCGGCCAACGCCTCGCACGAGTTGCGCACCCCGCTGGCGGTCTCCAAGGCGCTCCTCGACGTGGCCCGCACCGATCCGGACCACGACGCCGGTGAACTCGTCGACCGCCTCCACACCGTCAACACCCGGGCGATCGCCCTCACCGAGGCCCTGCTCCTGCTCAGTCGCGCCGAGCAGCGGGCCTTCACCCGGGAGCGCGTAGACCTGTCGCTCATCGCGGAGGAGGCCGCCGAAACCCTCCTGCCCCTCGCCGAGCAGCACGGCGTCACCATCGAGACCCGCGGCGACATCACCCCCGCGACCGGATCGCCCGCGCTGCTGCTGCAACTGGCCGTGAACCTGGTCCAGAACGCGATCGTCCACAACCTGCCCGACCGGGGCACGGTGTGGGTGACGACCGGGCTCCGCCACGATGGCGCCGTGCTCACCGTCGAGAACACCGGCGAGCCGGTCACCCCGGAGCGTGCCGCCACCCTCACCGAACCGTTCCAGCGCGGCACCGAGCGCATCCGTACCGACCACGCGGGCGTCGGCCTCGGCCTGGCCATCGTCAGGACCATCACCCACGCCCACGACGGAACCCTCACCCTCACCCCGCGCCCCGCCGGTGGCCTGCGCATCACCGTGGACCTGCCCGCGACGGACGTGCACGCGGACGGGTGACGGGAGTCGTCGTCCTCGCCTCGGCGCCGGCCGCCTACGCCGCCCCGGGTGCCGAGGGCGCCCGGGCGGCCACCTGTGAGCGCGCCGACGGCAGTACGGCGTTCGCGCAGTACCTGTGCGCCGCGCCCGGGGACCTGCTCGACGTCCGCATCGGCGACGTGCACCCGACCCAGTCCTCGGTGGGCTACGACGAGGTGTACTACAAGCTCGGCCGCTACACCCTCGGCAAGGACGAGAACAAGAAGTTCGAGGACTGGTGCGAGTCCGACGGCAGGATGACCGCGGCGAGCGTGTCGCGCGACGCGCGCCTGGACGATCCGTCCTCCTTCACCTGCCAACTCCCGGTCGGCGGGGAGAGCGCGGAGAGCATCAGGGCCATGAAGACCGTCGTCATCGGACCCGGCGGCCAACCGTTCCTGACCGACGGGCACCACCGGCTGACGTCCTTCTACGAGACCCCGGACGGCGGCGCCGACCTGCATGTCCGGCTCCGGGTGGTGGCGAGCAGAACTCGCTGCCGTTCCAGGAGTTCTACTGGGGCAACTGGGTCCGTGAGGCGAAGCCGGTCGACCTGAAGGGCTGGGACCGCAACGACCTGGACAGCTACCTGACCGCGGTCGAGGGCCTCACCCACGCGATGAACGCGCTTCCTGCGGGCGCGCCCGTCGACAGCTGCTTCACCGCCGCGGACCTGGGCGTGCGGGACGAGTGGAACGATCGAAAGTTCGCGAAGCTGAGCAGGCCCTACTCCGACGACAAGCCCGGCAAGTTGGCCTACGCGCTCGAGTACAAGCGGGCGCACGGCCTGTCCTGACCCCTGTCCTTCGGCCGCCCCCTGATGACGGGCAGCGCTCCTCCGGTGATCAGGGGGGAATCGGTCATCACCGGAGGAACACTCCCTGTGTTCCGGTTCGGGCCCGCGACCAGCAGACGAACCGGAGCGTCGGCGGCGGTCCTCCCCGCTGTGTCGGACGGCAAGTCGGCGTCGCCGACACCGGGGATCATGCCAGCAGGTACCTGAGGATTCGATGAGCACGATCCCGAACCGGTCGGCGGCAAGGCTCGTCAAGGTCGACCGAAGGTTGATCAAGGCTGCTCATTGACGTGTGAAACTGTGTGAATTAGGCTTTTCCTGATCAGATTCGAGCAGCGGCCGGATGTCGACCGGCCTGGCCGCGCCGCTCAAGAGGTCTCCATTCTCCAAGAAGTTCGAATGCGAATGAATGGGGAATTGTTCGGGGATAACGATTTCCCCCAAGCAGTGCCAGGAAACCTGGCCGTACGCCTATTCTGCGTCGCATGTCGATCCTTCGAAGATTTCGCGACTCCGGGCCCCGCCTGCGACCGGAGCTCGACGACGTGGAACTCGGCCACACGCGAAGACAACTGACGTCCCGTGCCTTTCCGGGCCACGACGGCATGCGCATCGAGCAGATCGAGCGGCTGCTGCACGAGGCGGGCACGGACTGGGACCGCCGAACGCACCGACTCGCCGTGCTGGCCGAGGCCGCCGCGCCCTGGGAACTCGCCCGTTCCTGGCGAATGCGCAGCCCGCGCGACGCCGACGCGCTGGTGCTGGAGGCATGGGTCGGCCTGGTCCGCGGTCGGCACGCGGGTCGGATGGACGACGCCCGGACCGCCGTCCAGTTCTGTCACCAGGCCGCCGAGGCCAGCCCTGCCGACCCCGCCGCCTGGGTGGCGCTGCTCGGAATCCTGCGCCTGGTCCGCGCCGACTCGCGAGAGGCGTTCGCAGCCTGGGACGAGGTCGTCGCGCGCGACCCGTGGAACCGCGAGGCGCATCTGCAGATGCTGCGGTACCTGTCACCGCAGGAGTGCGGCTCGCGCGGGAGCCAGGCGGACTTCGTGGAGTCGATCCGGGTCTCCATGCCCGCGAACGCGCCGGCCACGGGCGTCGAACTGACCGCGGTGGTCGACGCGTACGGCCGCAAAGCCGTCGGCGGCGGGGTGGAGGCACTGTTCGCGCGCCACCACTGGAGCAGCCCCGGGGCTGCTCGCGCGGTGAACGCGGCCCTGGCCGAGTGGCCCCGCCCGGGCCATCTGCGGCACGCGGCCGCCCTCGCGGATCTGAACCTGCTCGCCTTCGCCCTCGTCCAGGCGGGTCGTGCGACCGAGAGCGCCGGAGTCTTCCGCCTGCTCGGCGGCACGGTCACCGAATGGCCGTGGACGCTCGACGGGGACCCGCTCGGGCGATTCGGCCACTGGCAGGCCAAGGCGGCGAGCGGACGCCTGGCCGGTACCGCTGAGCGGTGATGGTCCCGACGGCGGGCGCGCCCGGGGAGCGCGCCCACGTGCGTGCGGGCGCGCTCCCCGGCCGCAGCCGCGAAGGCCGGCGGCACCGGCCGGGCAGGGCCTAACTGGTCAGGGTGACCTTGTTGAGGCCGATCGGCTGGTCCGGGTCGACGCCCAGGAACTGCGAGGTCTCCAGGGCGAGTTGCTGGCCCCGTACGGTGGCGAGCAGGCATTCGCCGAGTCCGCCGGTGGCCGGCCAGGGCAGGTCGGCGTGCGTGGCGGTGCCGGCCAGCAGGACGGGGGTGCGGCGCTCGGCCAGGGCGAGGCGGAGGTCGAGCGTGTCCTGGTCCGCCGGTCCGGAGCCGGCCAGCAGGAGGGCGGGAGCGGAGGGCCCGCCGACCGCGATCGGGCCGTGGCGGAAGTCCGCGGCGGAGAACCCGTGCGCCATCAGGCCGGTGGGTCGCCGGCAAGACCATCGCGCCCAGGGTGCCGGCTCTCCAGCGGGGTTGTCTCATGCTCTCGGACCTCCGTGGGGAGGGAGCGTTGGCCGCCGGCCACCGATGGGGGCTCCACTCCAGGACCGGAGTGGAGCAATACATCCGATGTATTAGGCAATACCCGTGCACAAGCCCATTCCTGGCGGAAGATTGTGCTGCCATTCATCGGAGCAAAGAGCGAAAAGGCCCCCTCCGCCTCCCTCGGCCAAGGGCCGAGCGCTGTCGACCGCGCACGTGGACCAGCTGGTCGCGGCGCTGTCCCGGCAAGCGTGGGAGCGGATCTCCGGCGGGTCCGGCGCGCACGGCGAACGGATCTCCGACTGGACCCGCCTCGCGATCCGTCCCACTTGGCACAACGGCTTCGGGCAGCGGGTGCGGGCCCGACGAAGCGTCAGTGATCCCGCTGAGATGTCCTCCTACGTCTGCTTCGGTTCGGTCGGCTCCCGGCTGAAAGACCTGCTGTCGGCAGCGGAAGCCGCCGGACGGGCTGAGCGCGGCCCACCCGGTGGGAGTGGCGAGGAGGCCGTCCCCGGGTACGCCGCGGTCGCGGCCGATGCCGAGCGCCATGGTCTGGCCGCCGAGTGGGGTGCCGCTCTCGAGGGGCTCGGCCAGTGTGTGCTGGAGGCGGGGGAACTCGTCGGGGCGCGCGGCCACTTCGAAGCGGCGGAGGCTGTCCTCGCCGAGGGGGGCGTGCCGCCGACCCACCGCGTGCCGGCGATCCGCGGCCGTGCCCTCACTCACTTCCTGGCGGGTGAACTTCGGTACGCCTGCTACCTGTTGGAGTCCAGGCGGATCGAGGCCGCCCTCGACGCGTACCGGACCGGCCTCGGCCACCGGTCCGCACTCGGCGCCACCACCCTCGGGCCCGCCCCCGCCAAGCCCTTCTAGCGCTTTCCGATCGCCCGGTCATGTCGCTTGGTCATGTCAAGGGGCTTGCCAACCTCCGGCGGACCCTCTAGCTTAAGTACTCACATAAGTAAAGTTACAGAACTACTTATGCGCCTGGTCGCGCTCGTCGAACCAGGCATGCACCGCCGGGCAGCCTTGGGCGATCCCCCCACCCCTCGGCCCTGCCATGCCCGCTGAACTCCGCACGGCACCCCCCACGCGAACCGGACGGTCGAGCCAGTCGCCGACTGCTGCACGCACCCGCCGGCCTGACGCCACAAGGAGACGCTCATGCGTCGAAAAGTGTCCGCCCTGCTCTCAGCGGCCGCCGTACTGGCGGCAGTTCTCGTCGCAGCCCCCGTGGGCAACGCGGCACCCGCCACCCCGTCGCAATGGCGCGAGGTCTTCTCCGCCGACGGCACGATCAGCAAGGTCCGCCTGCCGGTCGAGCCGAAGGTCGCCCCCAGGAGCGAGGACCTCCGCGCCGCGGCGGCGGCCAGTGTCGTCGCGCTGCAGGAGACCGGACCGGCCGACTCCCGCTTCAACATGGTCATCCTCGGTGACGGCTACACCGCCGGAGAGATGGGCCTGCTGCGCCGGCACGCCGAGGAGAAGTGGGCCGAGATATCCGCCACCGATCCGTGGCGCAAGTACGCCGGCTCGATCAACGTCTGGCTGGTCAACGTCGTCTCGAACGAGTCCGGCGTCAGCAACGACCCCTCCCAGGGCATCAGCCGGGACACCGCGCTCGGGATGTACTTCTTCTGCGGCGGCGTCGAGCGCCTGCTGTGCCTCAACGAGTCCAAGGCCCAGGCGTACGCCGCGCAGGCCCCCCGCGCGGACGCCGTCGTCGCCGTCGGCAACACCACCAAGTACGGCGGGGCCGGCTACCCCAGCCTCTCCACCGTGTCCGGCGGCGACCCCCGGTCCGGACGCATCGCCATCCACGAACTCGGCCACTCGGTCGGCGGCCTGGCCGACGAGTACTTCACGCCGGGTACCACCTACACCGGCGCCGAGCCGACCGAACCCAACGTCACCAGGGATCCCGGCGGCTCCAAGTGGGCCTCCTACCTCGGCCGGTCCACCCCCGACGGCGGGGTGATCGGTGCCTACCTCGGTGGAAGCCAGTACGAGTACGGCATCTACCGGCCCTCGTCGGACTCCTTGATGCGCAGCCTCGACAAGCCGTTCAACCTCCCCAGCCTCGCCGCCATGGACCGCGCCATCGGCTCCAGGATCAGCGGCGCCACCCCCGGCTGCGCCGCCCAGGGGAACACCCGCACGGGAAGCCTCGCCAGCGGCGGCACCGCCTACGAGCCCGGCGGCAGCAGCTTCTCCGCCGGGGCGGGCGCCCACCGCGCATGCCTGGCCGCATCCTCCGGCATCCGGGTCGCGCTGGACCTGATGACGTGGGACGGAAGCGCCTGGCAGACCGTGGCCACCAGCGGCGCCGACGGCCAACTGTCCTACGACGGCGCCGAGGGCTACTACACCTACCGGGTCCGCTCCCTCAACGGCTCCGCCTCCTACACCCTGACCTACGACACCCCCTGAACCGGCCGGGCACCGACCGCTGAGAGGGCCCGGCACCGTCGGTGGTGCCGGGTCCTCCCGCCGCGGGCGATCTGCTGCCCGTCCGCGTCAGCCCGGCAGAAGAACACGCCCTTGCCCCAGGTCTCGCCGTACATGCCGCTCTCGAAGTCCGCCGTGCCGATCCACACGACGGTCCCCACCGGGGCGGCTGCGGGTGCCGAAGCAGGCGGTGCGCGCCGTGCTGCCGATGCCATCGGCCCCGACCACCACGTCGTGAGCGGCCGTCAGCGCGGCCATCTCCGACATGAAGGCCCAGCTGCAGGAACTGCTGGACCGCTACGACCCGGCACTTCTCTGGTTTCGACGGCGACTGGTTCGGCGAACCCGCCAGCCCCACACTTCAGGACTGGTGGCTCCGGTCGGACGGCCTCGACCTCTACAACTGGTTGGTCGCCCGCAAGCCCGACCTCGTTGTCAACGAACGGGTCAAGGCGGGCCGCGGCCTGGGCGACTACGAGGTCGCGGAGCACGGCATCCCCAGCGCGGCGCTGCCTCGGCCGTGGGAGAGGTGCGACAACATGAACTTCGCCTGGGGCTACAACTCGAACCAAGAGAACTCCTATCGACCTGTCGGCGACTTCATTACGGATCCCGGGTCGTCCCGCCTGGGGCCGACGGCGTGGTGCTCCCTGGGGCGGTGGCAGGCGTGAGCCGGCCACCGCCCCTTCGTCAGGTCCGCGGAGTCCACGGCTCGTGACACGGTCGGCGGTGGTCAGGAGACGCCGGTGCCGGTCAACGTCACGGTCATGGCGCCCTGATCGGTACCGGCGGTGATCGTGTAGCCGTCGGAGAAGTCTCCGCCGTACGGAGGCGTGAAGGTGATCGGTACCGAGACCGATTGGCCCGGGCCGAGGTCGATGCCCTCGCTCACCGGGTCGCTGCTGCTGAAGGTGCCCGTGGGGGCCTTCGCCTTGTTGACGAAGATGGAGATGTTGCCGTCATTGGTCAAGGTGAAGGAGAGTTCCCGCGAGGTGGTGCCGACCGGGACGGCGCCGAACGCCAGGGAGGTCGGAGTGATCACCAGGTGCCCCCGCCCCTCCATCGCGGTGCCGCTCAGCGGAACCGCGACCGTGCCCGAGGCGGTGGTGACCGACAGCGTGTCCGTGCTGCTGCCGACGGTGGTCGGCGTATAGGTCACACTGGCGACGAAGGAGGCCCCCGGCGCGATCACCGTGCCGGCGGCGGGCAGGCCGCGGACGCCCCACGGGGCACTCGGCAGGCCGAGGGCGCCGATCGTCTCGTTCTCGGTGCCGGTATTGGTGAACTGCACGCTGGCCGAGACCGGCACACCGGTGGGCCGTTTGGGGAAGCTCACCGAGCCGGGCAGGGCGCTGAGCCCGCCCTTGACCGCCGTCCCGATCACCGAGAAGCCGAGGGCGCCGGCATCGGTCTCCAGGGTGATGATGCCGGGAGCCGTGCCCGGGGCGGTCGGGGAGAAGGTCACCGGGACGGTCAGCGTGTCCCCGGCCGCCATGGTGCGCGGCAGACTCGGCGTGCTGACCGCGAACGGTGCGGTCGTGCCGACGTGGGTGACGGTGAGCGGCTTGGTCGCGGTCACGGTCAGGTCGGCGGTGCCGCTCGCGCCGAGGGCGGTGCCGCGGATCGTGACCGGCTGTCCGGTCAGGGCCGAGGCGGCCGGGCGGCCGAAGGCGACCAGGTGGCCGTCGCGGGTGCCGACGAACACCCGGCCGTTGTCGGTCACGGGCGTGCTGAACTTCGTACTGGTGCCGACCGGGCCGGACCAGAGGAGGTTCATCGTGCCGTCCGCGTTGGGGGTCCCGTCGTAGGCGTACAGGGCGCCGTTGCGGCCGAACATGTCGTCCGCCCGCACCAGCCAGACCACCGCGGAGCCCGGCGTCCGGCCGGCGGAGCTGACCACCGGTGAACCGGCGGACAGATGACGGGAGTTGATGGCGCTGGCGCCGACCAGGGCGAGCGCGCGGCGGCCGGTGCCGTCGGTGCCGAGCTTGAACGCCTGCAGCGGGCCGCCGTTCTGGGAGAAGTAGACGTAGCCGGTGTCACCACCCCAGAACGCCGGGTGGCCGTAGCAGCCCTGGTAGGGGCCGAGGGTCTGCACCACCGCGTCGGTGCCGTCGACGCCCTGCCCCCTGCCGCCCAGGTCGTCGCGGTCGAGCAGGAAGACCCGGCCGTCCTTGCCCTCGGTCACCGCGAGGTGCCGCACCGTGCCGGTGCCGAACTCGTCGGGGATCGCCATGACCGCGCCCGAGCCCAGGTCGACGTCGTTCAGGTCCAGCGTTTCCGCGTCGGCGGGGGAGAAGAAGTCGGTGGTCTCGAGCTTGCCGTCGCCGCGCACCGACAGGGCGACCACCGATTCGGCGAGGCGGGTCGGGGCGCTGTCACCGGGGCCGGGCGGCGGCGAGACGCCGTTGCCGGTGGAGAACAGGAGGCGGCCCTGCGCGTCGGCGACCAGTCCACCGCCGGAGTGCCAGATACCGCCGCCGGCCTGCCCGGGACCGGTCTGGGAGGCCCACATCGCGGTCTGCCGGCCGGTGGTGTCGACGCCGACCACGTACCCGCGCCAGTTGCCCTGGTCGCAGATCCCGCCGAACCCGGCATACACCACACCGTTCAGGAGCAGCAGGCCGGGCCGCTGGTTCTGGTAGACGGGGGCGAACGGGGTGCTGGGGTCGTTGTCCGGCGTCCCGCCGATGACGACCGGGAACCCGGCCTTCTCCTTGCCGGTGGCCGGGTCGACCGCGTGCATCCTCCAGATCGGCGCCTCGTGGAACTGCCCGCCGTCCTCCTTGGAGGTGAGGTAGACGTAGCCGGATGCCGGGTCGTGGACCGGGGTCGACGTGATCCCCATGCTGGGTGCCAGGTCGGCGCAGGACCAGGTGGCGCCGGGGGTGGTCACGCCGGAGGCGGGCCACGGGGCGCCGTAGGAGACGGTCCACTTGACGTCGCCGGTGGCCGCGTCGATGCCGTACACGTGGTTGGTCTCGGTGGCGACGACGACGGTGCCGCCCACCACCACCGGCGAGGCGTACACCTGCCCGTCGACCGGGGTTGAGTACTGGCGGCCGAAGTCGGAGGAGCTGACCTGGGCCGGCGTCAGGCCGGGTTCGTCCTGGTCCCAGCCGGTGCGGTAGTTGTCCACGGAGATCGTGGCGCCCGCCGCTCGGGAGGGCCCGGTCGTGGCGGTGAGGACGGTCAGGGACGCTAGTAGGACGAGCAGTGCGCTCAGCAGCGCACCCGTCGTTCGTCCGGTGTGGGGCGAAGGCACGATGGGACGTCTCCTCGGTGTGGGGGGTGGCCACCGGGCCATGGCGGCCAACGAGCGGTCCGGCGGAGCGAGTCGAAGCCGAACCATGCTCCGGGCAAGGGAGCTTGATCCACCCTCAGGTCTGGGTGGGATGCCTGACGGCAACGCCGCCCGGAGGGACGCGACGTGGCGCGGTGGATCGGACTGCCCGGGGGCGGCGTCGGGAGAACATCTCGGGACGGTGGACGGAGCCGACCGTCCCCGAGATTTGACAGGGAGATTAACTATGTGGGGAGCCGAACGCAAGAGGCCGAGCCGGCCGAGGTCAGCCCGGGGCGTGGCCGGGGGCGAACCGCCCGGCCTGCTCCGCGTCGGGCGTGAGGACCGTGTCGGCCAGACCGAGCGGCTCGCAGATCTCCCGCCGGATGAGTTCTCCGTACCCGGTGCCGCCCGGTGGGCGAGGGCGAGGCCGAGCAGTCCGGCGCCGAGGTCGGACGAGCATCGTCGTCGGCCCGCGGGAGATCATCGCGGCCCGCCCCAGCGGCGAGCGCGACCTGCACGTCGCCCTGACACGGGCAACCAGGAGACTGTGCACCACCGACGCCGACGAGGCGTCACAGCGAGCCTTCGGGGGATGACCGCAGGAGCCGGCGGGCGATTCGTCAGCCGTGCCGGCTCCTGCGGTCGCGGTTCCGTGCCGGAGGTTCAGCGGATGGTGAAGCGGTCGACCACGAGGTACGGGCCGGACTTCCTCACCGGACGCAGGGTGTGGTGGCCGTCGGGCAGGTCGGCGGTGAACACCGACTGCTGCGCCGAGCGGCTGGGCGCGTGGGTGTCGACGGTCGTCCGCAGGCGGCCGTCGACGTAGACGTCCACCTGGCCTGGTCGCTGTTGGTCTCGGTGCGTACGTCGATGCGGGTGCCGGTGAACGGCACGGTGACCGAGGCGCCGTTCTCGGTGGTCGACCGGGCGTCGGCCTGCCCGCCCAGAGGACCCCGGCCTGGTTGTCCGCGTAGCCCTCTGGTCATCTGAGCACTGCCGGTGCGTAGATCGCGGCTCCGGCCGAACGGTGCGGGTCGGCGTCCTCGGTGATGTGGCCCCACCCGCCCTGTCCCACTACCGAGAACCGCTGCCGCCTCGGGTCGGAGCGCTCGGAGTTCCACCGTGACGGGGGATCCGCCATTCCGTGGAACTCTCGTCCGCCAGCAGGTGCTCGGCGATGAGGAGCGGGACCACGTCCAGGGGCACCCCCGAGTCGAGGGCGATGCGCACCCGGCGGGTGATCCCACGGACCGTCAGTTCGACCTCGGTGGTGGCGTCAATGGTGAGGCGGACGTCTTCGAGGCGGGCTTCGGCCAGGTCGGGGCGGCCGACGTCGGCGGGGTAGTCGGTGAGGAGGAAGAGGTGCTCGCCCAGGTCGGTCAGCAGGTCGGCGTAGACCAGCAGCGGTGGCGCGGTGGCGGGCGGCGAGGTCAGCACCTCCGGTGCGGGCGGCGCCCAGCCCGCGCCGGGTCCCAGGGCGGCGTGCAGTTCGTCTCGCGCGGTGGTGGTGGGCAAGGCCACGGTGCGCCCGCCTGTGCTGACTTCGGCACCGTCCGGTGTGGGGAAGGCGATCCGCTCCAGGCGTCGGGGGCCGTCGGCGTTGGTCCGTTGGAGTGCGCCGGCCTCGCGCAGGAAGTAGCCGCGCCGCAGGTGTTCCTCGTGTGACACCAAGGGTCCGCCTCTGTTCTCGAAACACACGGGTGGCTGGGAAGCCGCGGTACCGCCCCGGCCATCGTGCGGCCGGGGCGGTACCGCGGGTCAGACGTTGGCCGCGTTCTTCACCCAGTCCGGGCAACGGCCGTCAATGCCGAGGCAGTACGCGGTGATCACGCCCTTCGCGTTGCCGTAGTTCACCGTCACCTGTACGTCCCGGCTCTCGACCACCTTGCAGGTGCGCCAGAGAAACCAGCCGGAGCACCGCACGTGGTTCACCTTGGTGACGTAGTTCCAGCTGTCCGGGTTGGCCTGCTTGACCGGGAACCCGGGCGCCGGGTAGCGGGTGGTCGCCCGGATCGCGGCGACGTTGAGGTTGTGCTTGCGCGCGATCTTGTCGTACCCCCAGCCGCTGCCGTCCCCCTTGCGGAGGTTGACGGTGCGGTGATCGCTGGAGGCCCAGCTGGCGACCAGGGCGTAGCGGGGGTCACCGGCCGCCTGGACGGCCGCAGGTGCCGACCCCGCGACCGCGGGCGCCCCGTCCGCGGGGTCCGGCTGCGGCGCCGGCTCCTCGACCGGCGGCTCGGGCTCCACCGGCGGGGCGCCCTGGGCGTACGCCTGGACCAGGGCCGCATCGATGGCGTGAATGTTCGTCAGGTCGGCGACAGTGAGTTCCTGGCCCTCCGTCAGGGTGTCGTCGCCGAAGACCGCGACCGAGACCGCGCTGTCGTCCCCCGGCGCCGGGTCGGCCGTTGCGGCTGCCAGCGCCGACGGCGCGGTGAGGACGAGGATGGCGGTCATGGCTGCGGCAACCAGTGCCGGACGCGTAACGTGCCGGGACAACTCGCTTCTCCTCTTCGACAGTTGATGTTCCGCGATCGTCGCACCGCGCGCATGAGGTTTCGATGAGTCGCAGGACCACCGCGACCTGAAGGCGGACAGGCCCGTGCTGTGTTCGCCGCCGCAGAACCTCCACCAAGCCCGCGACGTCACCGGCGGTGCGGGCCGGGAGGAGCGGTCGAGCAGACCGTACTCGCCGTGCGCGACGGTGCGCATACCGCTTGGCCAGGCAACGCCGGGAGAAACCGGCCTTCGCGTCGACGTGCGCGATCGGACGCCCGGCGCCTACGCGGCGCTGCAATCGGCGACGCCCGGCCCGCCGCGCGTCAGCCGGGCACAGGGCGCTACGGTGACCGGCAGTGCTGCCGCCCGTGGCTACAGGACCCCGTCGAGCGTGGCGTTGAACGATGCCGCGACGGTGTCGACCTCCGCCTCCGAGCTGCTGACGGTCAGCCCGAAGCCGGACCCGAGGTAGCGGTCCGAGACCCCGATCGAGATGGCCACCGCGCGTGCCAGGATGTCGTCCGTCCGTGGCAGGCGAGGGAGTCGGAAGGCCGGCCGACCGTCGGTCGGAGGTCGCCGGAAAGGGGCCGGGTTGGCTCCGGGTGTCGCGAGCGCGGTCAACTGCGGCATGTTCCCGTAGTAGTGGCGCCCGGATCGGATCATCGTCTTGGTGCCGAGCGCCTCGGCGGCCGCGACCGCGTCCTCGGGGCGGTCGAAGAGGTGGACCAGGAGGGTCGCGCACTCGCCGTCGGAGTCGTGCAGGACTCGGCGTCGGATGCCGGGGCGCTCGGGGATCCGTTCGACGAGGGCTCGCTTCAACTGCCGGGTGCTCTTCAGGACGGCGTCGAGCTTGTCCAGTTGGGCGCACGCGACCGCGCCGGAGAGTTCGGCCATCCGCAGGTTGAGGCCGAACAGCACGTCGCCCTCGCCGGTGTCGGTCCGCAGGGGGAACCAGCCCTGGTCCTGGAAGGCGTAGGCACGCTGGTAGAGCCGCGGGTCGGAGGTGAGGACGAATCCGCCCTCGCCGCTGGTGATCACCTTGAACGGGTTGAGGGAGAACGCGCCGATCTCGCCGATCGTGCCGAGCCTGCGACCGCGGTAGGAGGCTCCGCAGGCCTGCGCCGTGTCCTCGATCAGGAAGAGGTCGTGGCGTCGGGCGATGTCGCGCAGGGCGTCCAGGTCGCAGGGCGCCCCGAGCATGTGGACGGCCATGATGGCACGGGTGTCGGGGGTGATCCTCGCTTCGACGTCCTGGGGGTCGAGCGTCAGGGACTCGTCGATCTCGGCGAGAACGGGTGTCGCACCGCTGTAGACGATGCTTCCGATGGAGGCGATGAAGGTGTAACCGGGGACGATCACCTCGTCGCCCGGGCCGATGCCCAGTGCTGCCAGGGCGGTGATGAGCGCGGAGGTGCCGCTGTTGACCGCGATGCAGTGGGCGGAGGAGAAGACGTCCTGCGCCGCGATTTCGAACCGCTGCACGAACGACACCCATTCGGGGACGTCGTAGGCGTAACGGGTGAGGTCCCAGTTGGACAGGACCTCCGCCACGTTGGCTCGCTCCTCGTCGCCGAGGAAGGCGTATCCGGGGCCGGGCATGGGTGTCACCTCTCTGCTGTCGGATGGACGATGTGCGCGGGACGGCTGCGGACGTCGATGACGCGCATGCCCGCGCGGCGGGCCGCCTCGACGCCCTCGTCGCTGTCCTCCACGACCAGGCACTCGTCGGCGGGGGCGCCGAGTCTGCGGGCGGCCAGGAGGAAGAGGTCGGGGGAGGGCTTGCCGTGGTCGACGTCCTCGCGGGTGACCAGCACCGGGAACAGGTCGGCGAGCCCGAGCGCCCGCATCGTCGGCCGGATGGCCTCGGCGGAACCACCGGAGGCCACGGCGGTGCGGACGTGCCCGGCGAGTGAGCGGGCGAGATCGACCACCCACGGAACCGGATGGACCTGGTCGAGGTGGTCCAGGTAGGCCAGCGTGCACCGTTTCGCCACGGCGTCGGCCGGTTCGGGTACGGGCCTGGACTGTTCCGCGGCGAGCAGGGCGATCGCCTCCTCGGTGGAGGTGCCCTGGTGGGACTGCGCCCAACTGCGCTCCAGTGTCAGGCCGAAGCCGTGCAGGGTGTCGCGCATGGCGAGGAAGTGTGCCTCGTGGGAGTCGACGAGGGTGCCGTCCCAGTCGAAGATCACGGCGGAGACGGTCATGTGTTCCTCCGGTCCGCGGCGGCCTTGAGCGCGATCGCGTGGACCGCGGCGGCGATGTTGCCGGTGGGGATGGTGGGCATCACCGAGGCGTCGACCACGGCCAAGCCCTCCACCCCGTACACCCGCAGGTGCGAGTCGACGACGGCGTACGGATCGTCGGGGCGGCCGAGCCGGCAGGTGCCCACCGGATGGAACTGGGTCTCCGCTCGGCGGCGGCAGAACGCGTCGACCTCGGTCCGTCCGGTCGGCGGCCGGACGACGCGGTCACGGCGGTGGGAGAGCAGCGGTTCGCACGCCGCGAGTTCGAAGGCGAGCTCCACCCCGCGGGCCAGGACTCGCCGGTCGGCCTCCTCGGCAAGGTAGTTGGGGTCGAGGAGGGGCGGCTCCAGCGGGTCGGCGGTGGCCAGTCGGAGGCGTCCCCGGCTGACGGGGCGGGTGACGGCGGGGCCGATGGTGAACCCCGCGCCGAAGCTGCCGGCCGAGTTGAGGTCGATCATGGGGGCGAAGGAGAGCTGGAGGTCCGGGGCGGGGAGCCCGGGCCGGGTCCGGACGAAGCCGCCCGCTTCACCGAGGTTGGAGGCCGGGTCGACAGGGACGGCGGTGCGGATGGGAAAGCTGACCGACACCTGGACGTGATCGTGCAGGTTGGCGCCGACACCGGGCCGGTCGGCGGTGACGGGGATCCCGACCTGCCGTAGGTGGTCGGCCGGCCCGACTCCGGAGAGCAGCAGCAGCTGGGCGGATCCGACGGTGCCGGCGCAGAGCAGGATCTCCTGCCTCGCCTGGACGATGCGGGCCTCGCCTTCCACCATGACCTCGATGCCTGTGGCCCGACCCCTCCGGATCACCACGCGGGTGACCTCGGTGCCGGTCCACACGGTGACGGCCTCGGACAGGTCGCACGCCGCGTTCCACCTGGTGCCCGCGCGCTGGTAGACGCGGTAGAGGCCCACACCGGTCTGGTCTCCGGCGTTGAAGTCGGGGTTGGCCGTGAGGCCGTACTTCTGCGCCGCGGCGACGAACGCCTGCGCCAGCGGGTGCGGGTCGGCGAGCGCCGTGACGCCGGCGCCGGTCGTCTCCGGGAACCACGGCCGCAGGACTGCCTCGCTCCAGCCGGAGCCGCCGTAGGCCGTCCAGGCGTCGTAGTCGGTGGACGCGCCCTCGATGTAGACCATCGCGTTGATGGCGGCCGATCCGCCGAGCGCCCGACCTCGGGGCCACGCCAGACGGCGGCCGTCGAGTCGGGACTGGGGAACGGTCCGGTAGTCCCAGTCGAGCTCGCTGCCGAGCAGCTCGGGCCACCGCGACGGGGTCGTGACGCGCGGGTCGGTACGGGCGTCGGGACCGGCCTCCAGCAGCAGGACCGTCGCCCCGTCGGGCAGGTGGGAGGCCAGCAGGCAGCCGCCGATGCCCGCGCCGACGATGACGTAGTCGTACACATCCGTTTCGTCCATGAACGTGACTCCTCGGGGAAGAGTGGTCAGGTGGCGAGGAAGCCGCCGTCGACGCCGATGACCTGTCCGTTGACGTACCCGGTCGCGGGCGAGAGCAGGGACAGCACGACGGAGGCGACCTCCCGTGGTGTCCCGACCCGTCCCTGGGGGATCAGCGAGGGCCACCGGCCCGCGTCCGACCGGTCCTGAAGCGACCTGGTGTACATCTCGGTGGAGATCGGTCCGGGGGCGACGGCGTTGATCCGCAGGCCTTGGGCGGCGTACTCGACCGCGGCGGCGCGGGTCAGTGCCAGCGCCGCGTGCTTGGAGGCCGCGTACGCGCCCACGCCGGCGAACACGGTGCGCAGGGCGTGCACCGACGTGTTGTTGACGATCGTGCCGCTGCCCTGGCCGAGCATGTGGCCGATCTCGTACTTCATGCACAGCCAGAGGCCGCGGGTGTTGACGCCCATGACGCGGTCGAAGGTCTCCTCGTCGATCTGACCGATGAGACCCGGGCCGGAGACTCCGGCGTTGTTGAACGCGCAGTCCACCTGGCCGTACTCGGCGACCGCACTGCTGACGAGCCGCTCGACCTCGTCGGCCTCGCTGACGTCGGCTCGCCTGAAGACCGCCTCACCTCCGGCCCGGCGGATCAGGCGCGCGGTCTCTTCGCCGGCATCGGCGTTTCGTGCGGCGAGGACGACCTTCATGCCGCACGCGGCGGCCTCCAGCGCGGTGGCCCGGCCGATTCCGGAGCTCGCGCCGGTGATCAGGAGCACGCGGTCGGCCAGTCCTGGGAGCGGGGCCGCCGCCGTCACGCCGCCGCCCGGAGGGCCAGGGCGGCCGCTCGGGCAGCCGCGCGGGCGATCTCGGCAGGGCTGACGTCGTTGAGGAAGATCGTCTTGCCGATGCCCGTCAGCATCGGCAGGTTCTGCCGTCCGTTGCGGTGCTTGACCGTGTCGGCGAGGGCCCGGCCGAGCAACTCCACGTCGTCGAACCCCCGGTGCCACAGCGGCAGGCCGAGTCCGGCCATGGTGGTGAGGATGCGGTCGAGGTGCGCGTCCTCGAGGTAGCCGCGGTCGGCGGCGATCACCGCGGACAGCAGGCAGTCGATGGCCACGGCCTCCCCGTGCAGCAGCTCGTCGACGAAGGTCATCTCCACCAGCGGGCTGAAGGAGTGACCGTAGTCGACGATCCGCTCCAGGTCCTTCTCCCACAGGTTGGGCCGGAGTTCGTCCAGCATCCCGCCGATGGCGGCGCGCACGGCCTGCCGTGCGGGCTCCGATCCGTGGAACTTCGTGTCGATGAGCATGCGGCCCCGTCGTTCCAGGAGCCGGAACAGGGGCTCGTCCTTGATCAGCGCCATCTTGAGGATCTCGCCCGCACCGTTGGAGACCTGGCGGCGGTCGAGCGTGCGCAGGAAGGTGTCGTCCAGCAGCGTCAGCGGCGGCGGGCTGTAGGAGCCGAGCCGGTTGCGGTACCCCTGGTAGTTCACGCCGGTCTTCACCGCCACGCTCACATCGACCAAGGAGAGCAGCGTGGTGGGGACGCGGACGAACGGGATTCCCCTGCGGTACAGGCTCGCGGCGAGGCCCACCACGTCCAGGACCACACCGCCGCCGATGGCGATGGGCGGATCGCTGACCCGGCGGGTGCCGAGCTCGTTGAGCGCGCCGACGATCCGGAAGACCTGCCCCATCGTCTTGTGCCGCTCCTCGCCGGACAGCACGAGGAGACGGTACGGAACGTTCCGCTCGCTGAGGTACCGGGCGATGGAAGGCCCGTGGAGCCGGTGGACGGCGTGGTCCACGATGACCAGCCGGGTGCCGATGGGCGGAGTGCCCTCCGGACTCTCGGCGAGTGCCGGGTTGTCGGGGTCGAGCAGACCCGAGCACTCCTTGATCTCGTAGCGGATGTCGAGCGTGGAGCTGACTTCCCACGTGTGTGGACGAAGCACGGTGCTCTGCATGGCGATATCCCTAAAGTCGTTTGAGCTTGCGCTGGTTGGACTTCGGACTTACGAGTTCACGACGGGCTCCGCCGTCCGCCGGACGGCGACGCCGAGACCGGCGACGGTGAGGAGGAGCGGAACGAGGAGGAAGGCGCGGTGGATACCGATCGCGCCGGAGAGCAGGCCGAGGGTCAGTGGCCCGAGACCGGTGGCCAGGCTCTCTCCGATGCTGACCCGGGCCATGGCCTGGTCGGGACGGCCGGCGGAGGCGTGGACGGCGTTGGTGACGGTCAGCGGGAACTGCAGCGCCATGCCCAGGCCGCACAACACGATCCCGGTGAGAGCGAGGACGGGTCCGGTCGAGAGCCACAGCAGGGTGAAGGCGACCGCGTTGAGGGACAAGCTGGCGAGGAGGAGGGTGTCGGCGGGAACGGCGCGGGCGAGGCGCGCACCCCCCAGACGGCCGACGACCATGCCGAGCAGCATCAGGGTGATCGCCATGGTGGCGGTTCCGGCAGCCAGCCCGGTGTGCGAGCGGAGTTCCTCCGAGGCCCAGAACGACATGCACATCTCGACGGTCGCGCAGGCCAACAACACGGCCCAGGCCCGCCAGTAGTCGCGCGGCAACGAGCTGAGGCGGCCGGCCGAATCGGCCGTCGTGTCCCGGGTGTCGCGCAGGCGGACCCGGCCGAAGGCGAACCGGATCACCGCGATGAAGGGCAGCAGCAAGAGCAGCCCCCACCGCCAGTCGAGCCCGAGCAGCCGCAGACCGCCGAGGAGGGCGGGCGCGGCGAGACCGACGGCGACGCTGATGCCGTTGGCCTCGCTGATCGCGGCCGCGGCATGCTCGCCGTGGTGCTCGGCGAGCGCGGCCGTCGTCGTGTTGATCACCACAGTGCCCGCGAACCCGGCGATCAAGGCGCCCGCACAGGCCACCTCCACACCCCGGCCGGCACAGTAGATCGCGGCTCCGACACCGAGGAGCGAGAGAGCCGCCCACTGCAGGGTGGTGCGCGCCAGACGTCGGCTCAAGCGGGCACCACCGAGCCCGGCCAGCAGCATCCCGAGGGCCAGGGCGGTGCCGCTCAGCGACGCCTGCGCGTCGGACACACCGAGATCCCTGGCGAGCAGCGGGACGGAGGGCCCGAAGCCGTAGAGGAAGAAGCCGAACGCCGACAGCTGGAGGTAGAGCATCCAGGTCACGGAATCGCGGGTGATGCGACGGGACACACCGGCTCCTCGGCTATCGGCACTGACGATGTTCGCGCTGGCGCACTCGGTCGGCCACGGGGCGGCAGGCCTGGGTTCCCCAGGAGCTACTTTATTAAGGTATTTTCCTTTCTATCCCGCCCCTTGACGAACCGTCAAGGGATGCCCAGTGCGTTCAGGTCGGTCCGGAGGCCGTCGCCACCGCCATCGGCTGCGCATGAGCATGTCTCGCAGGACGGACCGAAATGATCTTGATGCGTTCATCGGCTTCATCAGGAGGACGCCGTACGGCTGCGGGCCACGCTGACCCGGCTCAACCCCGCTGCCCGGATCGTTCCGGCGAGCTTCGGCGAGGTCGACCCCGCCGAACTGCTCGGCACCGGCCGCTTCGACGTCGAGCGCGCCCAGCAGGCCCCGGGCCGGGTCGCCGAACTCAACGGCGAGCACATCCCCGAGACCGAGGAGTACGGCATCTCCAGCACTGTCTTCCGCGCCGACCGGCCGTTCCACCCGGGCCGGCTCTGGGAGTTCGTCACCGACGGCCTGGACAGCGGCGCGTACGGCGGCACTCTCCGCTCCAAGGGCTTCTTCCGCCTCGCCACCCGCCCGCCCGTCACCGGCCTCTGGTCGCAGGCCGGTTCGGTGGCGCGCTTCGCACCGGCCGGCGTCCACGCGGCCGGGCAGGGCCAGGTGCTGGTCTTCATCGGCACCGCGCGGATGACCGCTTCCCGGAGTGGGAGACACGGGCTCGACGACACCTGCGCGCTGGAGGGCTAACCGTCGCTTCCGGGTGGCACGTCGCGGTAGGGGGCGCGCGGCTGGGGGACGGCGTGCTGCTCGATGGCGTCGAGGCGCGGTTCGGCGGTGGCGGGCGTGTCGGGGGTGGGCCGCCAGAAGCCGGTGAGGTCCACCCAGCTGTTGGTTTCCGGCGTCGGCCCGGGCGCGTGCACGAGGATGCGCAGCCGGCGGGCGTCGGCGGCGCAGCAGCTGACCACGAGCCGGTTGAGGTACCACTCGCCGGACTTCGTGCCGGGCGTGACGAAGCCGGTGAGGCGGACCTTGCGGCCGGTCAGGCTCTTCTGCGGGTCGCGGCTGCGGCCGATGAACTCGGTCAGCGCCATCGGGGTGGCGATGGACGGCGCGGCGGGCGGTTGCTCGGCCAGGTCGGCATAGGCGGCAGGCTCGACGGTGGCGTCCGCGCCGTCCCGGGAGGCGGTGAACGCGCCGAGGGCGGGCGGGGTGAAGCAGAGCAGCAGCACGGCGGGCACGGTCAGCAGCCACGCCACCCGGGGGTTGTGGTCGTGGTCGTGCCCGTCCTCGTGCTCGTCGTGGGCGGGCCGGTGCCACTGGGCGTTGCCGTCGGCGTCCCGGCGGAACCGCAGCACCGGTTCGCGTCGTCGGGCGGTCAGCCTGCGTACGGTGCCCGCGATCCCGAGGGCCAGCAGGACGAGGCCCGAGGCGATCAGCGGGATCCGCAGTCCCTCCTTGACGTACTGCAGGTACGCGTCGCTCAGGACGGTGATGCGCAGCAGCGCGATGCCGACCAGCGCCAGGAGCAGGGCCGGGGCGATGCCCCGCAGGGTGGTCTTCACAGCAGGACCGCTCCGATCACGACGCTGGACAGGATGGCGACCAGGAAGGTCGCGGTGGAGAAGCGCAGGGCGAACGACCGTCCGAAGGCGCCGGACTGCAGGGCGATGAGCTTGAGGTCGACCATCGGGCCGACGACCAGGAAGGCCAGCCGGGCGGTGGGGGAGAAGCCGGTGAGCGAGGCGGCGACGAACGCGTCCGCCTCCGAGCAGACCGCCAGGACGACGGCGAGGAAGGCCAGCATCAGCACGCCGATCCACGGCGAGTCGGTGAACGCCCGCAGCACTGACGGCGGGACGAGCACGTTGAACGTCGCGGCGGCCGCGCCGCCGACCACCAGGAAGCCGCCGGCGTGCAGGAAGTCGTGCTGCAGGCCGCGGCGGAACTCGTCCAGCGGGTTACGCCCCGTGCTGCCCTGGTCGGCCGGGCCCTTGGGGAGCTTCAGCCACTCCGGCCGACCGAAGGCGACCCAGAGCCAGCCCATGGCGGCCGACGTGACGAGGGAGGCCAGCAGCCGGGCGACCACCATCTCGGGTTTGCCGGGGAACGCGATGGCCGTCGAGACCAGGACCACCGGGTTGACGGCGGGTGCCGACAGCAGGAAGGCGAGGGCGGCGGCGGGGGCCACCCCGCGTTTCATCAGGCTCCCGGCCACCGGGACGGAGGCGCACTCGCACCCGGGCAGGACGGCCCCGGCCGCGCTGGCCACCGGGACGGCCAGCGCCGGGTTCTTCGGCAGCAGCCGGGCGAATACCCGCGCCGGGACGAACGCCCCGATCGCCGCCGACACCACGGTGCCCAGCACCAGGAACGGCACACCCTGTACGACGATGGCCACCAGCAGCGTCCGCCAGGCCTGTAGGACGCCGGAGTCCCACCCGCGGACCAGGGCGAACGCCGCCGCTGCGGTGAGCCCCACCGCTCCTGTCAGCAGCACGCCCCGACCTGGACCTGGGCGCGGCGGGGTTGCCGCCCGTGCCGCCGGTGCCTGTCGGGCGCTGCTGAGACTCGTCTCCACCACGGTGACCGCTCCTCAGTCCACTCGCCGCGGCCGCGCGGCGAGACCTGTCTGCGCACCGTTATGCGGTGGGCGGGGACAGGTTAGCGCTGATAATCATCTTCATCTAGGGCTTCATTGGCAGCCCGTCCTTCGGTAGGGTTCCCGGCACCGACGGCTCGGCCTGCGCCGGCGGCAGCTGCCACCGACGGGCCGTCAGCTGGGCTGCCCACATGCGCGCATACCGGCCTTCGGGGTCGGCGAGCAGCTCGGTGTGGGTGCCGCGCTGGGCGATGCGGCCGTCGTCGACGACGACGATCTGGTCCGCACCGACCACGGTGGACAGCCGGTGGGCGATGACCACCACCATCCTGCCGGCCACCAGGTGGTCGATGGCCTGCTGCACCGCCACCTCTGACTCGGTGTCGAGCGCGGCCGTCGGCTCGTCGAGCAGGACCACGGGCGCGTCCTTGAGAATGGCCCGCGCGATGGAGATCCGCTGGCGCTCGCCCCCGGAGAGCGCGGAGCCGATCTCGCCGACCCGGGTCTCGTACCGCAGCGGCAGCCGGTCGACGAACTCGTGCACGTTGGCCGCGCGGGCGGCGGCACTCGCAAGGCGACCAGGATAATCCGATGTGCGGCCCGGGCCGCCTTCATCAAATCCTCAGCGCCGCTCGGCAATCATCTGTGACGTCACAGCGGAGCGAACCGGCAAGGACCAAGCAGCGCGGCCGTTCGCCCGGGAGACACGTGGGCGGACCGGCACGCGGCGCCGTGAGACACCCCCGGGCGCAATCCCCCACGCGCCCGGCCACGGGCCCGGCGGATGGAGCCCTCGGCCCAGCTGCCCCGGGCCGCCGAGGTGGTGCCGGCGCCGCTGATCACCGTGGGCGCCGTCCGCATCAACCCTGCCAAGTTCCTTTGGAGCACTCCCATGAAGCACCCGACGAGCAAGCGTGCCGGCCTGATCCTGGCCCTGGCCGCACTCGGCGTCACGGCACTTGCCGGATGCATCCCGGCGTACGGGGACACGGCTGCGGAGGGCGCCGACACGGCGCCGACCGATTCCGCGCAGCAGGGCGCTTTGCAGACCTTCTACCGACAGAAGCCGACCTGGACCACGTGCGGCGAGCTGCAGTGCGCCACGTTGACCGTCCCAATGGACTACGCGCACCCGGAGACCGGCCAGACCTTCACCCTGCCGCTGGCCAGATCCGTCACGGCGGACCCCGCCCAGCGCATGGGCTCCCTGGTCTTCAACCCCGGCGGACCGGGCGCGTCCGGGGTCGAGCGACTGAAGTCCGGCGGCCTCTCCTTCTTCAGCGAACGGGCGCGCGCCCGCTTCGACATCGTCAGCTTCGACCCCCGGGGCGTGGCCGGCAGCAAGCCGGCCATCGACTGCGGCTCCTCCGACTCCGCCGACCAGGACCAGCCCGAATCCGACTCCGCCTCGATGAGTGCGTATCCGAAGACCGCAGCCGAACGCAGCGCCGCGCTCGCTTACGCCGAGAAGCAGGTCGCCTCCTGCAAGGCCCGCAGCGGAGCCATCCTGCCGCACGTCGGGACACTGGACGCAGCCCGCGACATGGACGTGCTGCGCGCGGCCCTCGGCGACGAGAAGCTCAGCTACCTCGGCTGGTCCTACGGCACCTACCTCGGCACGGTCTACGGCGAATTGTTCCCGCACCGGGTCCGCGCACTCGCCCTCGACGGTGCCTTCGACCCCTCACTCGCCTGGTTCGAGGCCACCCTCCAGCAGGGCAAAGCGTTCCGGGAGTCGGTGGACGACTACGCTCGGAAGTGCGTCACCGTGGTCCACGACGCCTGCCCCGCCACCACCCCGGACGGCATCCACAAGGTGATCACCGACCTGCTCCGGCGGACGGCCAAGCACCCGCTGCGTATCAAGGGCACCACCGAGCGGCTCGACCAGAACATGCTGCTCACCGCCCTCACCATGTCGATGTACACACCCGAGTCCCAGTGGCAGGAGCTATCGAAGGCGCTGCGCGCCGCGCGGGGCGGTGACGGGACGAAACTCGCCGAGATCGCCAGCCCCGGCATAGCCGCCCAGTCCGCCCAGGACGACAGCTCCGACCCGGGCAGCTCGGGCGAGCAGGCGCCCGACAACTCCTCCGTCGCCATTACCGCCGTCAGCTGCCTCGACCAGCCACACCCAAGGGACCCGCAGCCCTACTGGGAGCTGCTGGAGCGCGCCGACCAGGAATCCGGGGCCTTCGGCACATCCCTCGTGCTCGCCGAACTCAACTGTAAGGACTGGCCGACCGGACAGCAGCAGCCGCACCGCGTGAACGCCAAGAGCCTGCCCCCGATCCTGGTCGTCGGCACCACCGGCGACCCGGCCACGCCCTACCAGTGGTCGCAGAGCCTCGCCGACCAACTGCCCGGCGGCATGCTGCTCACCTTCAAGGGGACCGGCCACACCGCCTACGGCCGCGGCAACGCCTGCGTCGACGACGCCGTGGACGCCTATCTCATCGACCTCAAGCCGGTCCCGAGCGGGACGGCCTGCTGAACGGCCGGCACTCCCGTCGCGCCACGCTCGCCCCCGCTCACAGCTCGCACCACTGGAGACCTTTCACATGCCCATCGACATGTCCCTGGACTCCCTGTCCGCGTCAACGCTACCAGCCCTGCAGCGCGACGATCCGGCCGAAGTAGGCGGCTACCGGATGCACGCCCGGCTCGGCGCAGGCGGCATGGGGCGGGTCTACCTGTCGTTCACCGACGCGCTGTGGGGGCTCGGTCGCCTGCGCGGTGACATCCCGGGCCACGTCCGCCGGGGCCCTCGCCGCCCACGTCAAGCCGCGCACCCTCGGCACCGGGCCGGCGCTTGCCCGCGCCACCCGAGTGATCGTGCCCTCCGCGGTCGTGCGCGACGAGTTGGCCGACTGGGGCCCGCGCAACCTGCGGGTCGTTCCCAACGCGCTTCTGCCCGACGCCGCCGTGGCCCCTCCCCCGTCGGAGCTCCGCGAGCAGCTGCGCCGCACCGGCCCGGTGCGCGTCCTCGCCCGGCTCGGGCCGGAGAAAGGTGTGCTCGACCTGATGGAGGGCGCCTCCGACTGGGACCGGCCCGTCGAAGTGGCGCTCGCAGAAGCCGGATTCGAGGTCGACGAGGGCTCGCAATCCGAACTCCCAGCTACCGCGAAATCAAGACCCGACGAGCGGGGCGCTCGCTCTCGACATGATCCAGATGCGCTAACGCCGATGCCCTGGCATTGACCATCGACCATCTCGCCGGGTCTGCTGATCACGGGGGCATCCTCCGGACGTCGGCAGCGATTTCGCCGCCGCTGACCCAGCGGCTCTGGGCATGCCTGCGGACCTTGCTCAGACTGCTGTCGCTCCGCCATCGTGCGTGCTCGTCGCGGCGAGCGAGGTCACCAAGGTGCTGGCCGCTACCTCGCGCTGTCCCGGACCGGTAACCGTGACGGCCACCTGGAGCGGTACCCCGAGCCGTTTCGGCGTGAACGGTGGCCTGACCGTGGATTACGCGAACAGCTATCGGCGGGATTCCGGGCGGGGCCTGAAGCGGTCCGCGGTCGCCACGAGGAAAATGCCTGCCAGAAGTCCGGCGGCGCTGCGGCCCCAGAGGGATGTCGAGGCCCCGGGTACGAGCAACAGCACCGCCGCCACGAGTACCAGCACCGCCCGGCAGGATGAACGCCAACGGGACGCCGTGGCGGTGGCCGGTCGCCTGCCGAAGACGGAGAACTCCAGAGCCGCGCCCGCAAGGACGCCTCCGATTGCCATGATGGATTCCGGGCTCATCACTTGCAGTACCCGCCGGAGTAGTAGTACGGAACTACGGGTCCCACCCACTCCGGATACTTCACGGCTATGCACTTGTCCATCGCTATCGCGACGCCGGCGAACGCCGCGATCCCGTTGTTGACCGGCAGCAGCTTCCCGGCCAGTCGGGCCCACCTTCCGGTGAGAAAGGCACCGACGGCTCCGCCTGCGGCGATCCGGTTGGTCTCGTTCTTGTTGAAGCGAATGGTGCCGAAGACGGTTCCGCCCCGGACCTGGGGGTCGGCGACGACCGGGAACGCCGTCTCGGCGGTGAACCCGACAGTCTGCACGAGGCTGGAGCCCTCCAGGCGGTACGAAGTCGGCACGGCATTTCCGTTGGCGTCCTTGGCCCAGGGCGGGGCGATGGTGCCCACGACGATCTCGGCCCCGTCGGAGGGCACGGTGAGCTCCACACCGCCGTCCTCCTGGAGCACGGCCACCGCTCCCTCCGGCAAGGCGAGCGGGAAGCGCCACTCACTGGGTGCCGATGCGTCCTTCATCGTCACCAGGGCCCGTACACCTCCGCTTCCGGTGGGTTGTACCGCCAGATCCGCCGACGGTGCGGCGCCCGGGTACACGACCGTGCCGGCGCCGGCCGCCACGCCCGGGACGTTCGCGCTCCGCGGCAGTCCGATCGAGATCGCGGCGACACCGTCCACCGCCAGGTCCACCGACCCCGACGAGTTCGTCGGCGCCGTCACCGTGACGGATCCCGACGTAGTGTCGGTCGCCGTCACGCCGGCCGCCCCGGCGGCCTGGGCAAGGTCGGCCACACCTGTGGCCTTCTCCACGATCGCGGCGGCCTGTTCCGCTCCGGCGGGCCCGTTGCCCGCGAGTGCGACCGGGGCCGCGCACACTGTGAGCGAGCCCGCAAGCGCAACCGTCAGCGTGGTGCACGCCAGCCGCTGGATCCTGAACACGTGAAATCCTCCTCATACGTCAACCGGGACATGTCATCAGATCTCCGCAGAGCGGGCGCCGCCCGCGCCCAGGGCCTGCGATGCACGGATCCGACACCGTGCTGATTCAACGGCGGGCATTGCCCACAGTCAGGTGCCGCACGCGCGGACGGGCCTGCTGGCCGTGCGATACCCCGTCAGGCAGCAGCCGGCGGCGAGAACGTCAGGTCGTAGCCGAACTCGTCGATGCCGGCCAAGAACATCAAGCGCACGGTCAGTGATCCGTGATGGACCGGTCGGCCGGGCGTCACCTCCGCTTCCGGCGCACCTTCGGCGGCCGGGGCCGGCACGGTCGCGGCGGTGAGGAATCCACCGTCGGAGACGTCCGCCGCTCTGACCGGCCGCGCCGTCGCCGCGCTGGCCGACAGGGCGGCGATCCTGGACCCGGCACGAGATGACACGGAACTCCCTTTGGATGAAGTCGCAGGCGGAGCGCCTGATGCCGCGGGCCGCCCCTCGGAAGAGGGCTGCCGAGCGACGGCGCTATGGCCTGGTATGGAGGTACTTCACGCCTGGAGGAGACAAGCATCCTGCAGCGCGCTGATGCTGGGTCAGTTTGCATGAGGGGAGATGAGGTTTGCATGAGGTGGATCCCCGTTCACGCGGCGCACACGGGGGGGCGGGTGACTCTGGCGGCAAGCTCGGCGGCGGCCACGCTTGGTGGGCGATACGGGAACGTGGCTGGGAACAGCACACCGGGCACACCGCGCTGAGGGCGCCCGGCGGACGCCCTCAGCAGCTGACGCTGTCGGGGATTTGGAGGACCCGGAATCAGATCCCGTCTCCGGACCGAACGCACCTTCAGCGGCGAGACGGGACGGGTGAATCGGCTCCGTTCCTACAGGTTGCGGGTCAGGTCGCCGCTGGACATCAGGTACGGAGTGTGGGCTTGCGGGTGCCCGTGTCGAGTGGAAGATCATTCACGGATCGCCACCAGAACCAATTCAGAGAGCGCCGCCACCGGAGCATGGATGGTCACCGGGACCAAGGCCAGTGCAGCAGGGCGTTCGGTGCGGCTGCGGCAACGCCCGTGGACACCGCGCCCACCGCGGTGCGCAGGGCCAGGTCTACGAGGTCCCGGCATCGACTCGTGGCCTGGGTGCGGGGCGGGCCCCGGCCGGGTTCGGGGTTGGGTTCGGGTTCGGGCGCCGGCGGCGCGGAAGACGGGCACGGTGGTACATGAAGCCTCCAGGGGGGCGGTTCAGGTCGGGGCCGACCGGGAAGTCCGGTCCGTCGCGGCCGCCTGTTCCCGTTGTCCCACGCAGGCTGATGGCGATCCCAGCTCGCGGCGGCCGATCTCGGGTGTAAGTTCCACGGCGTGACGAACGGTCAGGCCGGCGGGGAGCCGGGAACGGCTGATGATCTGGTCGCGGATGCGCTCGGGCTGGGTGTTCAGGCGACCGCGAGGATGATCACCGACTACGTGGAGGTCGGGCTGCTCGCCCCTCCGCGGTACCGCAAGACCACGCAGCGCGGCAGCGACCAGTGGCTGTTCCCGCCGGAGCAGCGCCGCCTGTTCTACGAGCTGTGCCGGGCCAAGCAGCGATCTCCCTTGCCGCGGGTGCCGCACCGCACCATGGTCCCGGTGGTCCTGCACATCTGGCTGACCGACGACACGGTTATCCCCGTCGAGCAGGCCCGGCGGGCGCTGCGCACCCACGCCCGCGCCGCCGGCATCAGTGCGGAGGACCGGCGCCGGAAGAGCGCGAACCAGGTCGTTGAGCAGTTCGCCCACCCGACCGCCACGGCCGCGCAGCGCCTCCGGCTGGCTCGGCTGCTACGAGAGGGCGAGCAGACCCGACGCCCGGACTGGTACGCGGTCGCGGATGCCCTCGCGGCTGTGGCCAGCCCGTGGCGCGGCGAGGGCCCGGCCGAGATCGTCCGTGGTTTCGGGCCGCCCCAGATGCCGCTCACGACGGATCAGGTGGTGGCGATGTGGGAAGCCCACTGGGCGGTCACCCGGCAGCTGAGAACCGAGTCCGTGTCCGAGGGCAAGCTCCTGGAAGCCCGCGAGGCGGCACGGAAGGACTGGGCCGGGTATGCGGCGCAGCGGCCCGCCCTGATGCGCGGCGCCGGCCACCTGGCACACATCTTCGACGTTCCCGAAGATCAGGAGCAGACGCCCCGGCAGCACGTCAACGGCTTCCTCGCCGTCGTCGCCCACGCGTTGGGCGAGATGCGGCCGGCGTTCCAGCGAGCCGCTGAGCGGGCCCACGCCCGGTCCTGAACCAGGCACCGGTACGAGCTGGCCGCCGCTGCGGAGATGGGCCACAGGCGCGAGCGCTGCCTGTGCGCCTTCAATGGTCGGTGGGGTGAGCCTCTCAGCCGGTTCCGGGTGGGCGCGGGTTGTCGGGGTACACCGCGTCCAGCAGGTCGCGGACGAAGCGGTCGGGGTCGTCCAGTCCGGCGGCGGCCAGGACGGCGGGGCCGTCGGCCAGCACGCGGGGGATGGCGCCGTGCAGGGCCAGGGTGACGGCTGCGGCCCGTTGCGGGGTGACGGGCAGGCGGGCGGCCCGCTGGGCCCCCTCCAGGCCGGCGAGGTCGGCGGCGGCTACCACACCGAGGACCTCGGACAGCGTGGGGCAGGCCGGCGGCTTCACCAACGGTCCCAACCGCGTGAAGACCTGCACCGGGAAGGTCGGCGCCGCCACTGTGGACAACAACTGGACGATGACGCTGGCCTACTCCACCGCCCCATTCCAGCTGATCACCCACCGCAAGACACCGAAGGGGTCAGGCGACCCGCACCAGGACGGGCTCACCTCTCCAACGACCTCTACGAACCAGGACGAGGACCGGTGCGAAGTCGGCTGGCGGACGTCTGACGGATACGCTGCTGTCCTCGAATCCGAACCGAACGGCCACGCCGACTGCATCATCGGCGCACGATTCGCCCGGGACCTGGCTCCCAAACTGGCCGGCGGAACACGGACCGCCTGACCGGCTTGCCTGTGCTGCAGGGGAAGACCGTCGAGACGCGGCAGCCCCGGAGAACCGTTCCCCGGGGGCTGCGTACCGGCAGGGGCCCCGAACCTCCCCTCAACTCCCAAGCTGATGGGCCGTCATCCATTGGCCCCACTGGCGGGCGGCTTCCAGGGGGCCGGGACCAGGGCGGCGAGCTGCAGCAGCCGTGCTTCCGGCTCGGGCAGTGACGCGAGGGCGAGCGCGGTGGTCATCGGGACACTCTCCGGGTCGGTTGAGTTCAGGCGGGGTGTGAGGAGGGGGCGCGCGGGGTGAGGACGGCCTCGCCGGCGGCCAGGCCCACGGCCAGGGGATTGCCTCCGCAAGCGTGGGCGAGGGCTTCGGCGGCGGCCGACTCGGCCGCGCCGAGTGCGGAAGCGAGTGCCGACGGGGGCGCTTCGAGGTGAGCGCAGGGGTACTTCGGGTCGGGGGTGTGGTGGCTCGGGCCACCACACCCCCCGATCGCCTAACGTGCAGGTCAGTGCACGTTTCCGCGGGGCTTCAGCGGGAGTCCCGGGAGCTCCGGGGCGGGCAGGCGATCGCCGGGGTAGCCCTCGACGGCGCCGAAGCGGTCGGGGTTCGCGGAGCTCATCCACTCCTCCCGGGCTCGGGTAATGTCTTGCTGAGACCGCCCGATGAAGTTCCACCACATGACGATCTGCTCCTCGAAGGGGGTGCCGCCGAGGAGGACGAGGCGGGTCGGGGCGTCGGCGGTGTTGGTGAGGGTCAGGGTGGTGGTGCCGGGGGCGAGGTAGCCGAGGTCGCCCGGGTGGAGCTCGGTGGTGGCGAGGCGGACGTCGCCGTGGTCGACGAGGACGCCGTGCTCGAAGGCCGGGTCGACGGCCAGGGTGACGGTGGCGTGCGGGGCGAGGGTGAGTTCGGCGCCGAGCAGCGGGGTGAAGGTGGGGACGGGGGAGGTACAGCCGGCCAGGGTGCCGAGGAAGACGCGGACCTCGGCGCCGTCCAGGGCGACGGGTTCGGGGACGTGATGGTGGAAGTCCCGCGCGGTGTAGCGGTGTTCGTCGGGCAGCACGACCCAGAGCTGGACGCCGTGCAGGACGGTGGTCGCGGGGGTGGAGACCTCGGAGTGGCAGATGCCGTGGCCGGAGGTCATCAGGTTGAGTTCGCCCGGGCGGACGAAGGCGTGGACGCCGAGACTGTCCCGGTGCTCGATCTCGCCGGAGAAGAGCCAGCTGACGGTCTGCAGGCCGGTGTGGGGGTGCGGGGCGACGTCCATGCCGCCGGTGCGGGCGACGTCGTCGGGTCCGTAGTGGTCGACGAAGCACCAGGCGCCGATCAGTCGGCGGGAGCGGTGCGGCAGGGTGCGGCGGACGGTCATCGCGCGCGGTCCGCCGAGCGGGACGTCGCGGGGGGACAGCACCTCGACGTACGGGTCCTGCTGGTCCTGCGGTACGGCGACGGGGCGCGGCTCGGTCTCGGCGGTGCTCACGGCGGTGGTCCCTCCCTGGATGGTGTCGACTGCTGGGTGATGCCGGCCGGGCGATGTCGGCCGGGCGATGTCGACTGCTGGGTAGTTCTAGATTCAACTATTATGGCATGGCAGAGTGTCGAACGGCAGCGAGCCAATGATCGCAGTGGGAGTCGAGGAGTCCAGGTGAGTGCTGAAGTGACGGTGGATCCGGCGGCGCGGCGGGTGTTCGTCGACAAGCAGAGCCCCAAGGCCTACAAGGCGCTGCTCGCCGCCGCCGAGGCGGCCAAGGAGGTCGCGGCCGAGGCCGGGCTGGACCGGCGGCTGGTGGAACTGGTCAACCTGCGGGTCTCCCAGATCAACGGCTGTGCCTACTGCCTGCACGTGCACACCCGGGCCGCGCTGCGCGAGGGCGAGACCACCCAGCGCCTGGGCGTGCTCCCGGCCTGGCGGGACACCGAGCTGTTCACCGCCCGCGAGCGTGCGGCGCTGGCCCTGGCGGAGGCGACCACGAACCCGGCGGACGCGGCGCTCCAGGCGGCCGCGTACGGGCTGGCGCGGGAGGTGTTCACCGAGGAGGAGCTCTCGGCGGCGATCTGGGTGGCGATCACGATCAACTCCTTCAACCGGGTGTCGATCATGAGCAAGCACCCGGTCCGTCCGATGCCGGGGCTCTGACGTCCGGGGGTCCTGGCGCCCGGGGCTCCTGGGCTGGGGCGGGGGTCGGTCGGATCCTCCGTTCGGCCTAGCGTCTACGGTGGTGGGAGTACGACCGATTCCTCCCGGTGGAGGATGACGGATCATCACGGCAGGGGCGAGGCTGTGGACTCGGAGGCGGGCGGGGGCCCGCCGTGGACGAGGGGGGTCGCATGGTACGTCGTACGGGTTCGGGTCCCGTGATGGTGGTGGTAGCGGCGGTCTGTCTGGCGCTGGCCGGGCCGGTCGTCTCGGCGGGGGCCGTCGAGCCGCCTGCCGCCGTCGCGGCCGAGGATGCCGCGCGCACGGCAGCGCTGAAAGCGGTGACCGACGCCGGGGCGGCCGCGGCCATCGCCGAGGTCCGCGACGAGAACGGGGTCTGGCGCGCGGGCACAGGCGTCGCCGACCTCGCGACCGGCGCCCCGGTGCGCGTGGACGGCCGCTTCCGCGCCGGGAGTATCACCAAGACGTTCACCGCCACCACGGTGCTGCAACTGGTGGGGGAGGGCCGGCTCGGTCTGGACGACTCGGTGGAGCACCACCTACCGGGGATGGTTCCGAACGGCGGGCGGATCACCGTCCGTCAGCTGCTCAACCACAGCTCCGGCCTGTGGGATCCGACCAATGAGCCGGGCGGGTTGTTCCCGCACACCACGGATCCGGGCGAGATCCGGAACTGGCTCGACCAGGGCGGGCTGACCCGCAGCATCACCCCGGCCCAGGTGGTGGCCGCCTCGGTGGCGCACGCGCCCAACTTCCCGCCGGGGGCCAGGTTCAGCTACTCCAACGTCAACTACACCCTGCTCGGCATGATCATCGAAACGGTGACCGGCCGCACCTACGCCCAGGAGATCACCGCACGCATCCTGCGGCCGCTCGGGATGACCGGAACGTACTTCCCCGGTACGGCCACCGACATCCGGGGCCCGCACGCCCACGGCTACTGGACGCTTGCCGAGGGCCCGGCCCCGGAGGACCGCAGCGACCGGGACGTCACGGTGGAGAGCGTCACGTGGGCGAACTCCGCGGGCGAGCTGATATCCACCCTGTCCGACCTGAACCGCTTCGAACGGGCCCTGCTGGGCGGGCGGTTGCTGTCGCCCGAGCTGATGCGGCAGATGACGACCACCATCCCGGCGCAGTCCGACGGCGGGCCCGTGAGCCTCTCGTACGGGCTCGGGCTGGCCCGGCTGGAGCTGTCCTGCGGGCCGGTGTACGGGCATGACGGCGGGATGCCCGGGTTCGCCTCCCAGCTGTGGAGCAAGGGGGACCGGCAGGTCGCGATGTCCGTGACGTCCAGGGGTGACGAGGCACAGGCGGTGCAGCAACTCGTCGCGCAGGGCGGCTTCCTGGAGGAGGCCCTCTGCGGCAGGAACCAGGGCGGGGGTGAGGTCCGGCCGAAGCTCGGCTGAGCGGGTCGCGACTGACGCGGTGACCGTCGCGCGCCCTCACCACGGAAGAGGTGCGGGGTCGCCGAAGAGCGCGAAGGGCGCCCACGCGACGGGCTCCGGGAAGCGGCGACGTACGGCCTGTTGGGCCCGGCGCAGTGCCGCGGTCCTGGAGGCCCCGCGCCGCAGCGCGCGGTAGAACTCGCACATCAACTGCACCGTCGGCTCGCTGGGAACGTCCCAGACGCTCACCAGGACGGACCGGGCGCCGGCGATCTCGAAGGTGCGGCGAAGGCCGAACACGCCCTCGCCCGGGTGGTAGGAGCCGAGGCCGGTGACACAGGCGGAGAGCACGACCAACTCGGTGCCGAGCAGGTCGAGGTCGTAGACGTCGGAGGCGGTGAGGATGCCGGTTCCCAGGCTGTCGGCGGGCTCCTGCCCGGCGAGGAAGGTGTTCGCGCCCGCCAGGGCCAGACCGGTGCAGAGGAGCGGGTCCACGGCAGGGCCCGGGGTGCGCGCCGCGTCGGGGGTGCCCGTTGGGTCGGGGGCGCCCGTCGGGTCGGGGGTGCCCGTCGGATCGGGAGGTGGGCCGCTCGGTGAGTCGGGCCCCGGTCCCGCGCCCGGTCGTCGGGTACCGGCCGGGCGCAGCGGTTCGGCCAGGGCGTAGCCGTGCGTCGCCAGGTGGAGGATCAGCGGACTCCGGACCGTGCGCAGCCGGGAGGCCGAGGCGTCCGGGCCGGTGTGCAGCTCGGCGCCGATGTGGTCGGCGATCCACCGCCCTTCGGCCCCGGTCTCCGGCAGTGGTGCGAACGGGCCCCCGTCGAGCGCGGTGCCGCCGGATCCGTAGTCGATGTCGGCGAACACGACCGGCGGCGCGGGGCGGGGCCCGTAGCGGCCGCGCAGCAGGTCCCGGCCGGTGGTCAGGAAACCGATCTCGAACGTGTCCAGCAGTCGGCTGCCGTCGGGCGAGGGGAGGGCGGCGAAGGGAAGGAGGTTGAGGCTCCCGTCCGGTGAGATGAGCAGCCGGTGGACTCCGGTCAGGGCGGCGTCGATCCGCTGGATCAGCACCCGGTGGAGCTCCAGGCCCAGCGCCCGTTCCCCGGCGTCCTGGTGCCGGAGGAGCTCACGCCAGCGTCGGACGCCCTCGTCCAGTGCGCCGGCGGTGTCGTGGGCGAAGAGCCGGGGCGGTGACCCCGGTGTGAACACCAGGCTCAGTACGGCGGCTTCGTCGCCCATCTCCGCCCGGTAGTACTCGATGAGCGCGGTACCGGGCGGGAGGGCGGCGGTCACCGCCTGCCAGGTCGGCAGGGCCGCCCGGGTGCCGCCGGGGTCAGGGTTAGGGCCAGTGCCGGCGCCAGTGTGGGAGAGCCGGTCGGCTAGCAGCATCTCCAGGCGGCCCTGCCGCGCCCTGAGGTCCTGGACGCGCCGGCCCGCGTTCGGCCGCAGGGAGTCGCCGTCGAGCGTCAGACGCCGCAACTCGTGCCGCACGGCGCGGAGTTCGGTGGCGACGGCCGCGATCCGAGGCTCCGGGCCGTTGGACAGCATCGCGCGGTCGCGGGCCACGGCCTCCGCGACGACGGCCTTGCGCCGCAGTACGGCGTTCGCCAGGAGCTCCAGCAGCTCCGCGCCCGGCTCCAAGCCGGTGGCGGAGAGCAGGACGACGACGAAGGTGTCCAGTCTGCCGAGGAGGGTCCGTGCGTAGGCGAGCCGTTGCACCTCGGAGGAGGCGGCGAAGACCTCGGCCAGGTGGGCGTCCTCGATGTCGAACTGCTCCCGCAACAGGGCGGCGGCCTCGCCGGACCTCCCGGTTTCGAGGCAGAGCATCCCGAGGCTGAACAGCGAGTCGGTCATCGCCACCCGGTTGGGGTCCGCCAGTTGGTGCCTGCGGGCGATCACGGCACGGTAGAGCTGTTCCGCCCGTTCCCGTTCGCCCAGGGAGTGGTGCACCAGGGCGAGGAGGTCGAAGGTGGTGAGCTGGTCCTCGGTTGCCGTCTCGGGGGTGAGGTGCGCTGCGGCGGCCCGGGCGTACGCCAACGCCCGGGCGAGGCGTCCTTGCCGCCGACACCGCTGCCCCATGCCGGTCCGCAGCGAACGCAGCAGCTCCGGTGTGGTCTCCGGGTCGTCGGCGGCCGCCGAGAGTGCCGCGTCCAGGTGCTCGTCCGGGACCTCCAGGCCGTACCGGGCGGTCGCGACCAGGGCCACCGCCGCCCTGAGGGGTGAGGGGCGGGGGCGGGCCCCGGCCACCTCGGCGGCCTGGAGCGCCAGTTCGAGGGCCCGGGCGGCGTTGCCCAGGCGGTCCTCCTCGGAGGCCTGCTCGATCAGTGTCCGGAACGTCACATCGGGGTCGTCCGGTTCTCCTCCGGCCTGCGGGCGGGCGTCGTGCGCGAGTTCGAAGAGCATCCGCCGGCTCGGGGAGTGGCCGTTCTCCTGCTCCAGGGCGGCGAAGTTGCGCAACATGACGGCGGAGGGCGCCGCCTCCGCCGCCAGTTCCCGGTAGATCGACCGGGCGACGTCGGGGTCGCCGTGGAGCTGGTGGTAGGCGGCGAGGTTGCCGCGCGCCTCGGCGAGGTGCGCGCCGGCCGAGGGGCCGGCCGCCGTGAGGAGTTCGACCGCTTCGGTCAGCACGGCCTCGGCGCGCGGATCGCCGTCGAGGGCCAACAGCTTGCCCAGGTTGGCGAGGGTGATCCCCAGGTCGATGTCCGGCATCCGCGCTTCACACCGTGCCTCTCGACCGCACCGCTCACGCCCCTCGGCGCCGCAGTTCGACCGCTTCCTCCAACAGCGCCCGGGCCGCCGCGTCGTGCCCTGCCCTGTGCAGGGTGACGGCGAGTTGGTTCAGCGTCCTGGAGAGCGCGGCCGGGTCGGAGCCGAGGATCTCCCGGGCGTAGCGTTCCGCGGCCTTCGCGAACTCTCCCACCTGACCGGGGCCTTCCGCTCGGCGCAGTGCCTCGGCGTAGGTGGCGAGCCAGGGCGGCAGCAGGGTGACCGGTCCGTGCTCCTGGACGTGGTGCACGGCCATGCCGGCGACGGCGAGCGCGTCGGGATGGGCGCCCGTTTCCTCGGCGATGCCGTGCATGGTGGCGAGGTGGCGCAGGCAGCCCTCGGCGTCCTGCATCCGGTGGCACAGCTCCTGGGCCGTGCTGGTGTACTGCCAAGCCTGCTGGTGCCGGGACAGCCGGCGGGCCAGTCCGCCCATCCACTCGTAGCAGGTGGCCTGTCCGACCTCGGGCGGCCTGGACAGTACCTGCCCGCTCGACAGGAGCCCGGTCAGCAGCGCGAGCGCCTGCTCGTGCCCGCCCTGCCGGGAGAGCTCCTCGCACTGGGCGAGGGTCCGGTTGAGGGTCTCCGAGACGGCGACGCCGGGCAGCGGGACGCCCAGGCGCTCGGCGACCGCGAACGACGCCCGTCCGTACCGCTGCACCGCGGCCGGGTCGTGGCGGAGCTCCGCCGGTACGGTGAACCGGGCGGGGAAGTCGGCGCGCAGCTGGTCCCCGTGGATCCGGCAGAGCCGGTCCAGCAGCTCCGAGTCCCCGGCGCTGACGGCTGCTTCGAGCTCGTACCAGAGGTGAGCGCTCATCTCATGCTCCGACGTCCTCGTAGGTGAGTTCCGCGAACACATGACTCTCGGCCGTCCTGGTCTCGGCCGCCCTATCTGCCGCGGTCGCGCCGACCGGGCTCCCACCGACCGGGCTCCCGGGCGTGCTCCCGGCCGGGCCGCGGCCGCCGAACTCCTTGCGGCCGAACAGCCGGGGACGCACGCCGGACACCCGGAACAGGGGCGTGAGGCCGTCCGGGGCGATCACCTTCACGCCGACGCCCTTGGACCCGACGATGCTCAGCCCCGCGGACGCGGAGGCGAGCGGGATCGTCCCCGAGAGCGCCTCCGCGGAGGCGGAGAGGTCGATGCTGGCGCCCTGCTGCTGGGAGACGAGGATCACGGCGGGGCCGGTGGCGACCACTTCGGTGACCACGACCTGGGTGCCCGGCCACCGCCCGGCCGCCGCCAGGTCGAGCACGCGCCGCCCGAGCGCCTCGCGGTCGGCGATCTCGCTGATCCGGCACGACCGCGCCTGGAAGACGATGCCGTGCCGGCGGCTGAACGACACCGCGATGCGGGCGAGCGGCCCGCCGTCGGCGTCCGTCGAGACGGCGACCTCGGCGGCCGAGCTGTAGTCCAGGTCCACGGCCCGCTCGCGCTCCCGCACCGCGAATCCGATGCCGAGCTCGGCGAGCGAGGTCAACCGCTCGAACCGGTCCCGGTGCAGGCGGCCGACGTCGCCGAGTTCGAGGTGGGTGTTGGGCAGCCAGCTGGACAGGTAGTCGAACTCCGCGCGGAGTTCTTCCGAGTACTGTTCATGGATCGCGGGCACGCACCCTCCCCCTGGACGCCGGAACCGCCGGCAGTCGGCATCGTAGGCCAGCGCCGGGACCGGCGGGGCGCAAACGGGGACGCCCGACTTCGCTGCCTGGCAACCGCCGCTGCACCGGCGGCCGGGCGGGCCGACACAATGGTGCTCCGGGCCGGGCGGAGCACTTCAGGTGTCAGGTGAAGGTGCCAGGTGCCAGGTGCCAGGTGCCGGGTGCCGGGTGTCAGGATTCAGGGGGAGGGGAGCGCGTGTGAACGTGGCCGGAGGGCTGGTCGACGGCCGGTACCGCCTCGCGGCGCCGCTGGGGCGCGGCGGCATGGGGGAGGTGTGGCTCGCCGAGGACGTCAGGCTCGCCCGGCGGGTGGCGGTGAAGTTCCTGCCCCGGGGCCTCGACCCGGAGGAGGACGGGGAGGCGGTGGCCCGCTTCCACCGCGAGGCCCGGGTGGCCGCGGGGCTCCAGCACCCCGGCCTGGTCCAGGTCTTCGACAACGGCGAGCAGGACGGTCAGCTGTTCCTGGTGATGGAGCTGCTGCACGGCCGGGACCTGCGCACCGTCCTGCGGGAGGACGGACCGCTGCCGGTGCGCCGGGCGGTCGAGCTGGCCGCGCAGACCGCCGAGGCGCTGTCCTGCGCCCACCGGGCCGGCATCGTTCACCGGGACGTCAAACCCGCCAACCTGATGCTGCTCCCGGACGGCCGGGTCAAGGTCTGCGACTTCGGCCTCGCCGGCTACCTCCGCTCGGCCACCGGCCTGACCCGCTCCGGCGTCGTCATGGGCACCCCGGACTACATGTCCCCCGAGCAGTGCCGGGGCCGGCAGGTGGACGAGCGGTCCGACCTGTACGCGCTGGGCTGCGTGCTGCTCGCGCTGCTCACCGGGAAGCCGCCGTTCCCCGGCCGCCGGGACGTCTGGGCGGTGCTGCAGGACCACCTGCGGACCCCGCCGCCACGACTGGCCGAGCGGCGCCCGGACGTGCCGGAGGCGCTGGACGGGCTGGTCGCGGAGCTGCTCGCCAAGGACCCGGCGGACCGGCCGCGCTTCGCCGGGGAGGTGGCCGACCGGCTCAGGGCGCTGCTCGCCCCGGGTGCTCCGGTCCCGGTCCCGGTCCCGGCCCCTGGCCCGCCCTCAGCTTCCGCCGCACCCACCGGCCCCGGGTACCGGATCGAGGTGTTCCAGAACGAGTACCAGCCGCCGGACACGACCGAGGTGGACGCGATCCTGACCGTGCACGGCGCCGCGCTCGACCAGGCGCACGCGGTGGTCGCGGCGCCGCAGGCCGTGGTGTTCCTGGTCGGCCTCTCCGAGGGCCTCTCACCGGCGGACTTCCGCGCCGTGACCGACGCGGTGGCGGCCGCCGTCGACACCCTGGACGACGAGGTCCGGTTCGGCATCGTCGAGGGCTCCGAGTACGCGCGGATGCTCTACCCGGACACCAGGCGGCTGGTCCGCGCCACCCCCGCGACCAAGGCCGAGGCCCGCGCCGCGCTCGGCGGGCTGGCGCCGCTGCGCGCGGCCGCCTTCGGGAGGTGGATCCGGCTGGCCGACCAACTGCTCGCCGGGCACCAGGACGCCGACCGCACCGCCGTGCTCCTGATGGACGGACGGGACGACGCCGAGGAGCCGGCCGAACTCGCGGCCGTGCTCGCCTCCTGCGCGGGTCGCTTCCGTTGCCACGTCCGCGGCATCGGCACGGACTGGGAGGTCGCCCAGGGCCGCGCCGTCTCCGCGGCACTGGCCGGCACCCTCGACCTCGTCCGGCTGCCCGACACGCCCGAGGCGGCCGCCATGGAGCGGCGCGAACTCACCGGGATCGTCCAGGGCAGCCGTCGGGCCCGCGGCCGCGACCTCGCGCTGCGCGTCACGACGCCGGCCGGAGCCGGGGTCGGCTTCCTCAAACAGCTCGTGCCCGCGCCGGCGGACCTGACCGCCGCCGGGCACCCGGTCGGACCAGGCGCGACGGAGTACCGGGTGGACGTCCCGGACGGCAGCACCTGCGACTACCACCTGCAGGTTCTGCTGCCGCCCGGCCCGGCCACTTCGGACCTCACCGCCGCCACCGTGGAACTCGTCCAGCTCCCGCCGGCCGGCGACGGCCGGACCCTGACCCGCGCCGAAGTGCGGTTCGTGCCCACGCCGGAGTAGCGGAGGCGGACAATGGCGGATGTGACAGACATGACGCTCAACCTCTGGCGGCAGCCGCTCGGCCCGGTGGCCGCCGAGGTGCTCAGCGCGGTGTGGGACCGCAACGACCTGACCGTGCTCATCCTCGCGGAAGGCGCGCTCTCCGAACTCCCGCCCGGCATCAGCCGGTTGATGCGGCTGCGCACCCTCGACCTCGGCCACAACCTGTTCACCGAGGTGCCCGCCGAACTGACCCGGCTCACCTGGCTCCGGGACTTCCTCTACCTGCACGACAACCAGCTGACCGTCCTGCCGGACGACATCGGCAAGCTCACCGAACTCCGCTACCTCAACGTCGGCGAGAACAAGCTCACCGAGCTCCCGTTCGCCATCGGCAAGATGACCGAGCTGGTCGAACTGCGCGCCCAGCACAACCGGCTCACCGCCCTGCCGGAGTCCATCGGCGCCCTCGGCGAGCTGCGCGAACTCTGGCTGCGCGGCAACGAGTTGACCGCCCTCCCGGCCTCCTTCGGACTGCTCTCCGAACTGCGCGAGCTGGAACTGCGGGAGAACGCCCTCGCCGAGCTGCCCGCCGTCCTGGCCGGACTGCCGCGGCTGCGCCGGATCGACCTGCGCAGCAACGGGATCACCGCACTGCCCGACTGGCTGGCCGACCCGGCCGCGCTGCCCGCGTTGGAGAAGCTCGACCTGCGGTGGAACGACGTCCAGGTGACGGAGCGCGTGCGGGAGGCGCTCGCCGAGCGCGGCTGCGCCCTGCTGATGTGAGCTCTCCCATAAAGATCAACGCGAACGTCCGGGTGCTGCTACCGTGGAGGGCATGAAGCGCGCTGCACTCGCCACGACGACGCCGGAGAGAGTCCCGGCGCGCTGACTGCTGACCAAGTCCGAAGCCCCGGGGCGAGTGCCCCGGGGCTTCGTCGTTCCCGGTCCCACTCGCCCGCGCAACCCGAGTGGAGACCACCCCGATGAACGACCGCCTCATGAACGACCGCCTCGCTCCCGCGAACGACCGCCCCGCGAACGACCGCCCCGCGCACGACCGCCCCGCGCACGACCACCGCAAGCTCGGCCGCGAGCTCGACCTCTTCGACACCGACCCGCTGATGGGCTCCGGCCTGCCGTACTGGCTGCCCGACGGCGCCGCGATCCGGCACACCCTGGAGGAGTTCATCCGCGGCCGCGAGCGCCGGGCCGGCTACCGCCACGTCTACTCGCCGGTGCTCGGCAAGCGCGAGCTGTACGAGATCTCCGGTCACTGGGACCACTACCGCGAGGACATGTTCCCGCCCATGCAACTCGGCTCGGAGGAGATGGTGCTGCGCCCGAGCCTGTGTCCGCACCACGCGCTGATCTTCCGCTCCCGCCCGCACAGCTACCGCGAGCTCCCGCTGCGGATGGCCGAGTTGGGCGGCATGTACCGCTCCGAGCTGTCCGGTGTGCTCGGTGGCCTGACCAGGGTCCGGGCGATCCAGCTGAACGATGCGCACGTCTTCTGCACCCCGGAGCAGGCCGCCGACGAGGCCGTCGCCGCCCTGGAGCTGATCCGCGAGGCGCACCGGGCGCTCGGCATCGTGCCGGTCCGCTACCGGCTGTCGCTGCCCGGCGAGGGCGGCAAGTACGTGGCCGACCCGCAGCTGTGGCAGCGGGCCACCGCGCTGCTGACCGACGTGCTGGAGCGCTCCGGGGTGCCGTTCGAGGCGGCGGAGGGCGAGGCCGCGTTCTACGGGCCCAAGATCGACGTGCAGATCGCCGACGGTGCCGGGCGCGAGTTCACCCTCTCCACCGTCCAGATCGACTTCCACCAGCCCGAGCGCTTCAACCTGCACTACATCGGCGCGGACGGCGCCAAGCACCGCCCGGTGATGGTGCACCGCAGTGTGATCGGCAGCGTCGAACGGGTGGTCGCCCACCTGATCGAGCTGTACGGCGGTGCGTTCCCGGCCTGGCTGGCGCCGGCCCAGGTGGTGCTGCTGCCGATCTCCGAAGCCGAGCTGCCGCAGGCCGAGCGGCTGCGGCAGCGCTGCCTCGACCTCGGGCTGCGGGCCGAGGTCGCCGGACCGGAGCACGGCAGCCTGGGCGCTCGGATCCGGGAGGCCCGGTTGGTGCCCTACCAGGCGGTGATCGGTGCCAGGGAGGCTGCGGACGGCCGGGTCGCGCTGCGGCTGCGGGACGGCCGCCGGCTGGAGCCGATGGCGGCCGAGCAGGCCTGGGCGCGGATCGGCGCGCTGGTGGCGGACTGCAGCGCCGAGCTGTGGCGGGACGCGCCGGCCGGGTGAACCGGGAGCTGCAGGTCTTCCACCGCTGAGCGACCGGCCACCGCCCAGCGACCGGCCACCGCTGAGCGGCCGTGCCACCGCTGAGCGGCCGTGCCACCGCCGAGCGGTCGTGCCACCGCTGACCGCCGGGGGATTCGCGGCCCCCGGCGGTCAGTAGGACTGGAGCTCGATCAAGTGGCCCTCGGGGTCGCGCAGGTGGGCGCTGCGCAGGTCGGGGCCCCACTCGGGGCGGTCGGTGGCCGGGACGGCGAGGACACCGCCGTGCTGGAGGCAGAGGGCGAGCGCCTCGTCCACGTCGTCGACCCGGAAGACCAGCATCGCGGTGTCCTGGGTGGGGGTGGCCGGGCGGGCGGGCAGTCCGGTGGTGCCCAGCGTGGCGGACATCGCGGCGCGGTCGTAGAGCGACAGGACGGCCTGCTCGTCGACGTCCCAGTTGGCGTACGGGCCCTCGGGTGCGCCCTTGACCAGGGTGGCGCCGGTGAGAGCGGGGAGGACGGCGCGGTAGAAGCCGAAGGTCTCGGCGAAGCGGGTGACGAGCAGGCGGGGGTAGAGGGCGTCCACGGTCGGGCTCCAGGCGGGATCTGAATCAGTGGGTATCCACCCACTATAGGGATCGCCCCTAGAATTTCGCCATGGCCTCCGAGAACCCCGCCCCGCCCGACGCGCTGCCGCCGACACTGCTGGGCCTCAGCACCTTCCTGCTCGCCCGGATCGGCCGCGCCGCGCGGGCGGAGCTCGCCGGGCAACTGGCCGAACGCGGCCTGCGGCTCTGGGACATGGCTGTGCTGGCAGCCCTCGTCGACTTCGGGCCCCAGGTGCAGCGCGACCTGGTCCGGCGGCTGGGCATCGATCCGAGCGACCTCGCCAAGGTCGCCGACCAGCTCGGCGCGGCCGGGTACGTCGAGCGCAGCCGGGACCAGGCGGACCGCCGGCGGGTCTCGGTGTCGGTCACCGCCGAGGGGCGGGCACTGCTCGCCGAACTGGAGGCGCGGGCGCGGGCGGTGCAGGACGAGGTGCTGGCCCCGCTCGACCCGGCGGAGCGCCGGGTGCTGCACGAACTGCTGCTGCGCGTGGAGCACGGGTCGCCGGAGTGGCGCGCCCCCGCGTGATCCGCCGGGCGAGCTGGGGCATGTCTCAGCCGGGCAGCACCCCGGGGCGGCGGGCGCCGGCGAACTCGCCTGCCCAGCGCGGGACGTCGAGCACGTGCTCGACCCGGGCGATCAGGGTGCCGGTCCGCTCGGCGTGGATCATCGCGCCGTCGCCGGTGTAGATGCCGACGTGGTGCAGCGGGGCGTCGGGGCGGGAGAAGAAGAGCAGGTCGCCGGGGGCCAGCGCGTCACGTTCGACCGGGGTGCTGCGGTTGAACTGGGCCACGGTGTAGTGCGCGAGCTCGACGGTGCCCTGGCTGGCGCGGTACCAGCAGTAGAGGGACAGCCCGCTGCAGTCGAAGCCGACCGTGCTCTCACCCAGGCACACGCCGTTCAGGTAGCCGTTCTCGCCGTCGCAGAAGCCGAGGCTCGGGCCCAGCCGGTCGCCGCCGCCCCAGGCGTACGGAAGGCCGAGCTGGGCCTCGGCCACCGTGACGACCCGCCGGCCGAGGGTGGCGGCGGGGTCGGCGGCAACGGGGTCGGTGGGCGTCGGGTCAGTGGGAGTGGGATCGGCGGGAGCGGGGTGGGCGGGAGCGGGGTGGGAGTCGGACGGCGGTGCGGCGTGGGCGGGTTGGGGCGCGGCGGCGAGGGCCGGGGTGAGGCCGGCGCCGAGGGCGAGGCCGAGCATGCGGCGACGTCCGACACCGGAAGCCCGGTCGCGGTCGGGGGGTTGGGACTCCATCGGTCGACTCCTCCTGGCGGGGCGTGGCCGGTCGCGGCCGATGGTGGTCGATCGTGGCGCCGGCGTGGGTCGGCACCAGGATCGGGGCCCGAGGGGGTCGTCCGCCATCACCCGCAACGGTGAATCGTGGGCACACGGGCCTTGGCACGGACGGGACTTCGCCCAAAATCGGTTTGACGTCCGTTCGTGCGAGGCCAACGATGAGCGCGAACGTTCGGTCGCGATCCCCTCGGAGGGCCCCATGAACAGCGCGGTCAAGCTGGTCCGCAACACCCGCCTGACCCAGGCCGTCGACTACGCCTACGCGGCGGTGGTGGACGCCCCGGTCCGCTCGCTCTGGCTCGCCGGGGCCTGTCCGTTGGACGAGGAGGGCCGCACGGTCGCGGTCGGCGACTACGAGGGCCAGGCCCACCAGGTGATGCGCAATCTGATAACCGTGCTGGAGGACGCGGGCGCGGGGCTCACGGACATCGCGCGGACCACCGTGTACGTGGCCTCCGGCGACCAGGCGGACTTGGTGAAGGTGTGGAACGTGTACCGGGAGTACCTGGGGGACCATGACGCCCCCAGCACGCTGCTCGGCGTCTCGGTGCTCGGCTACACGGACCAACTGGTGGAGGTGGAGGCGGTGGCCGTGCTGCCATGACGGACCCGGGCGCTCAGGAGGCGGCGGCGGCGAGCAGGGCGTCCAGCTTCCGGTAGCCCTCGGTCACGCCGCGCTCCATTCCGCTGGCCAGGATCGCGTCCCGGGCCACCAGGCTGTCGACCACCGACAGGACGGTGACCCGGGTGCGGCCCTCGCCGACGGGCTCGAAGACGGCGGTGTCCAGCGAGACGCCGTCCGGCACGCCCTCGAAGGTGAAGGTCTGAACGAGTCGGGTCGCCGGCCGGACTTCGTGGAAGGAGCCGTAGAAGGCGGCGACCTCCTGCCCCTCGCGGTGCACGGAGTAGCGGTAGTGGCCGCCGGTGCGGGCCTCCCACTCGTCGATCTTGAGGTCGAGGTCCTCGGGGCCGAGCCACTGCGCGACCAGCCCGGGCTCGATCCAGGCCCGGAAGACCCGCTCCTGCGGGGCGTCGAACTCGCGGACGATCCGAATGGTGGGCAGTGCGGGGTCCGCCTCGATGCGGGTCTCGCGGCCGGTGGTGGAGGTCATGACGGGTCTCCTTCGGTCTCGGTGGGTGCGGTGGGTGCGGTGGGTGCGGTGGGTGCGGTGAGGCGGGCGGTGCGGGAGTGGGCGCCGGTGTCCGGGGCCGGATCCGGGACTGGGGCCGGGGCGGCGTCGTCGGTGGCGTCGGTGGCGGCGGTGTCGCCCATGGCTGCGAGGAGGGCGTCCAGGCGGCCGAAGCGGGCCTCGGCCCGGCGGCGGTAGCGCTCGATCCAGCTCGTCATCAAGTCGAACACCTGCGGCTCCAGGTGGCACGGCCGCCGCTGGGCGTCCCGGCTGCGCCTGACCAGTCCGGCCTCCTCCAGGACCTTGAGGTGCTTGGAGACGGCCTGCATGGACATCGCGTAGGACTCCGCCAACTCGCCGACGGTCGCGTCCCGGACCGAGAGCCGGGCGACGATGTCGCGCCGGGTCGGATCGGCCAGGGCGACGAACGCCCGGGAGAGCTGGTCGACGGCCACGGTGGCACCTCTGTTCTTCCTCAACCGATTGGTTGAGGACAACGCTACTCCGGCATGCCTGCGTGTTCAACCGATTGGTTGCGGAAGTCGTGGAGTGGAGTTCCGGCGGGTGTGTTCCGCGGAGGGAGCAGAAGAAACCGTTCATTCGGTTTCTCGGCGGCTGTGGGGGCGGCAGTCGTTCCTCCGGGCCGATCTCCCAGAGGTGTGGCCCCTGATCGCCAAGTCGGGAGTGGCGGACCGTTGACGGCAACTGTCGGGTCAGGCGGGGGAAGAGAGGGTGGGTCGGCTGCTTCGTCGGCATCGCCTTGTCGCCCGAAGGGTGCCCTTAGCTAAGATACGGGGTGTTTGGTTTTGTTTTTCCGGAGCTCAGGGCGGGGTGGTTGCGGTGGTACGGCAGGAACGGGCGCTCCGGACGCGTCGGCTGATCCTGGAGGCTGCGGCGTCGGTCTTCGACGAGTTCGGCTACGAGGGCGCGACCATCGGGGAGGTGGTCGCCCGGGCGGGCGTGACGCGCGGTGCGGTGTACTTCCATTTCGCCTCGAAGCGGGACCTCGCGCAGGGAGTCGTCGAGGAGCAGTTCGTCCAGGACGGCGTGCCGGAACGGAGCTGCAAACTCCAGGAGTTCGTGGACACCGGGATGGTCGTGGCGCACCTGATGCCGCGTGATCCGCTGCTCAGCGCCGGCGCCCGGCTCTCGCTCGGCCAGGACGTGCTCGACGACTTCGGTGGCGGTGCGATCCCCGGCTGGATCAGCCGGATGGAGGCGCTGCTGGTCGCCGCCGGCGAACGGGGCGAACTGCTGCCGCACGTCGTCCCGGCCGACACCGCCTGGCTGATCACCGCTGCCTGGACGGGTGTTCAGATCCAGTCGCAGAAGCTGTCCGGCCGGGCCGACCTGGAACTGCGGGTGTCCGGGCTGTTCCAGCACCTGATGCCGAGCGTCGCGGTGCCCGGGGTGCTCGGCTCGTTGCAGATGGGGCCGGACCGCGGGGGGCAGGTGGTCGCCGAGGTCGCGGCGGCCCGGGCGGCGGAGCGCGCTGCTGACGGGTCGTCGGCGGAGGTTGGAGTACGGGTGGCAACGGGGCTGTGAAAAACAGCGCGTGCGGTTTTTTATGGACTAGCTGGATGTCCTGTTTTTCGCGGATGACGGTTGACCCGGAGGTGTCGGCCCGGACCCCAGATCTCCGGGTCGAGCGTTCCTGTCAGTGGCCATGCCTACGGTTCCTCCCATACGTATTCCACAGCCGTCGCACACGAAGGGCACTCCGATGAGCCAGGCAGAAGACGTTCGGGAGGCGTGGGCCCGGGTGACCACATGGCTCGAGCGGAACGACCCCGGGGTCTTCGCCACCCTCGGCGGTCCGGGGAGCCAGGAGGCCATCGACCGGGCCGAAGCGCGCATGGGGTTGGAGCTGCCGGCGCCGGTACGGCAATGGCTCCTGGTGAACGACGTGGATGTCGACGAGCGCCCCGAGTTCCCGGGTTCCCTGGTGCGGCGGGGGTGCGAGGTGCCCGTTCCCGGTGGAACCCTCCTGCTCGGCCTGGAGGACATCCAGCGGGTCTATCTCAGGCAGCTCGCCATGGAGCGGATGGAACCGTCCGAAGACGCCGACCACCCGCTCTGGCGCCAGGAGTGGCTACCGATCGCCGCCGATCGCGACGGCCTCTACGGGACGTTCCTGGACACGGCCAACGGGACGATCGGGACATGGGCAGATGCGGATCTGCCGGAGGAAGGGGTGCTGGCCTCGCTGTCCGCGCTCTTCCACCGGGCGGCGGACCTGCTGGAAGGAGTCAGCACCGGGGACTGGAGTGGCCCCGGGGCTCCCGCCCGGCCCCTCAGACGCGACGAACCCCACCCGGAGGGCGAGGCGATACGCCGATGGGCCCACGCCCACGGCATCACCGTGAACGACCGCGGACGGATCCCCTCGCACATCCGCGACGCCTACAAGGAACATGACCAGCCGTAGCCGGTCCGACGCCGGTCCGCGCCCGCCCACCCGGGCCGCTCGGCCGATCGGGTACCCGTGCCCGGGCCCGCCCGCGCCGGGCCGGGTCGAATGTCAGTGCGCCTCGCCATGATGGCGGTATGAAGGACGCAGCCACCACGGCCACCCCCGCCATCCCCGCCTCTCCGCAGGCCTACGCCGACGCCGTCGCCACCGCCGTCCGGGCCGCCGCGGCGTACTACGGTGACGGCTCCACCCCGCTCGGGGACGACGAGTACGACGCCCTGGTCCGGGGGATCGAGGCCTACGAGCGGGAGCACCCCGAGCAGGTGCTGCCCGAGTCGCCCACCGGCAAGGTGGCCGGCGGCGCGGTCGTCGGCGACGTCCCGCACAGCACGCCGATGCTCTCGCTCGACAACGTCTTCTCCGCCGAGGAGCTGGAGTCCTGGGCCGCCGGGCTGGAGCGCCGACTCGGCAGACCGGTCACGGCCTGGTGCGTCGAGCCCAAGCTGGACGGCCTCGCCGTGGCCGCCCGCTACCGGGCCGGCCGGCTGCACCAGGTGCTCACCCGGGGCGACGGCCTGGCCGGGGAGGACATCACCCACGCCGCCGACGCCGTGCTAGGCCTGCCCGCCCGGCTCAGCGAGCCGCTCGACCTGGAACTGCGCGGCGAGGTGCTGCTCACCCACGAACAGTTCGAACAGGCCAACGCCCAGCGCACCGCCCACGGCGCCATCCCCTTCGCCCACCCGCGCAGCGGCGCCGCCGGCACCCTGCGGGCCAAGGACCGCCCGTACCGGGTCGAGCTCACCTTCTTCGGCTACGACGCCCACGGCCTGCCCGGCCTCGACCACGTCGCGCTGCTCGCCCGCCTCGCCGAGCTCGGCGCCAACACCGCCGCCACGACCGCGGCCGCTCCCCTCCGCTGCGCCACGCTCGCCGAGGCCGAGCAGCGGATCGAGGAGATCGCCGCGCTGCGTGCCGCGCTGCCCTTCGGCATCGACGGCGTCGTGGTCAAGGCGGACGCGGTCGCCGACCAGGAGGAGGCCGGCTCCGGCTCCCGCGCGCCACGCTGGGCGGTCGCCCGTAAGCTCCAGGCCCAGCACAAGGTCACCCGGCTGCTCGCCGTGGAGTGGAACGTCGGCCGCACCGGGATCATCGCGCCCCGCGCGGTGCTCGAGCCCGTGGTGATCGACGGCGTCACCGTCACCTACGCGACCCTGCACAATCCCGCCGACATCGAGCGGCGCGGGCTGATGCTCGGCGACCAGGTGTTCGTCTACCGCGCCGGCGACGTCATCCCGCGGGTCGAGGCGCCGCTGGTGGACGAGCGCACCGGCGCCGAGCAGCCGATCGCCTTCCCCGAGGTCTGCCCGCGCTGCGGCGACGCCATCGACCGCTCGGAGCAGCGCTGGCGCTGTGTGCGCGGCCGCGGCTGCCAGGCCGTCGCCTCGGTGATCTACGCGGCCGGGCGCGACCAGCTCGACATCGAGGGCCTCGGCGGGACCCGGGCCGTCCAGTTGGTCGAATCCGGGCTGGTCGCCGACCTCGCCGACCTCTTCACCCTGACCAAGGAACAACTGCTCACGCTGGAGCGGATGGGCGACACCAGTGCGGACAAGCTGCTCGCCGCCATCGAGACCGCCCGCACCCGCCCGCTGAACCGGGTGTTCTGCGCCCTCGGCATCCGGGGCACCGGGCGGACGATGTCGCGCCGGATCGCCGCGCACTTCGGCAGCATGGCCGCGATCCGGGCCGCCGACGCGGAGGCGCTGGCGGGCGTGGACGGCATCGGGGCCGAGAAGGCGGCCGTGATCGTCGCCGAACTCGCAGATGTGGCAGTGCTGTTGGACCGGCTGGCGGAGCAGGGGGTGGGGACGGCGGTCACCGAGCCGCTGATCGCGGTCGCGGCCGCAGCCGCTCCCGGCACTGGGGCCGAGGGCGGGGCGGGCGAAGGCGCTGCGGGCGAGGGCGCGGCGGTGGCCGGTCCGTTGGCCGGGCAGAGCGTCGTGGTGACCGGGAGCATGACCGGCGTCCTGGCCGAGCTCTCCCGCAACGCGATGAACGAGCTGATCGAGCGGGCGGGCGGCAAGGCCTCCTCCTCGGTGTCCAAGCGCACCACCCTGCTGGTCGCGGGCGAGAAGGCGGGCTCCAAGCGGGCCAAGGCGGAGGAGCTCGGGGTGCCGGTCACCACCCCGGAGGAGTTCGCCGTCCTGGTCGCCGACTTCCTCGGCTGATCGGGAAGCCTGACCGCACCGCCGCCCGCGCGGCTCAGTGGCCGGTCGGCGGGCCCGGTCGGTGCGGTAGGGTGGCCGACGCTGTACACGACGAACACGACCGCGAGCCAGGGAGGTGAGACCCATTACCGGTATGTCCGAGCGGGTGCTCCCGGAGCGCGACCGTGCGGGCGCATCGCGCGCGTAGCGCGGGCGCACCGACGCGGCGTCGGCCCTGGCGGGAGCCCTGACGGAGTCCTCCGTTCTCCTCCTGTCCTGCCCTAGGGGTCCCTTTGTCGGTCTTCTCCTCCGCCGCTCTCCGTTCCTCCGTTGTCTCCCGACTGCGCGCCGCCGGTTGCGTGTTCGCCGAGGACGAGGCCCGGATCCTGCTTGCTGCTGCCGCCTCGCCCGCCGAACTGGCCGCCATGGTCCGGGCCCGTGCCCAGGGCCGACCGCTCGAACACGTCGTCGGCTGGGCCGAGTTCGCGGGTCTGCGGATCGCCGTCGACCCCGGCGTGTTCGTCCCGCGCCGACGCAGCGAGTTCCTGGTCGCCGAGGCTGCCCGACTCGCCGGCCCCGGCGCCGTGGTGGTCGACCTGTGCTGCGGCAGCGGTGCCCTCGGCGCCGCCGTGGCGGCACAGGTCGACCACCCGGTCGAGCTGTACGCCGCCGACCTCGACCCCGCCGCCGTCCGCTGCGCCCGGCGCAACCTGGCCGGGACGGGCGCGCGGGTCTACGAGGGCGACCTCTTCGCGCCCCTGCCCCAGGCGCTGCGCGGGCGGGTGGAGGTGCTGATCGCCAACGTCCCGTACGTACCGACCGCAGACGTCGAGCTGTTGCCGCCCGAGGCGCGACTGCACGAGGCCCGGCCAGCCTTGGACGGCGGTGCGGACGGACTGGACGTACTGCGCCGGGTGGCCGCGGCGGCGCCCGGGTGGCTGGCGGTGGGCGGGGCGCTGTTGTTCGAGACCAGCGAGCGGCAGGCGGCCGGTGCGCTGGAGGTGGCCCGGGCGGCGGGGCTGGCGGCGCAGGTGAGCCGCGAGGAGGAGCTGGACGCCACGGTCGTCACGGCGACCCGGGACTGACCCGTCGTCCGTGGGTGGTCGTCCGCTTGCGGTCAACGGCCCGGCCACCGTTCCCCCGTGACGGTGGCCGGGCCGGGCCGGGCCGGGCCGATTGGTCGGTCGGTCGGTTGCCGGTCGCCCGGTCAGATCCGGGCGCCGTACACGTGGTCGACCGGGACCGTGAGCAGCACCCGCCTGTCGGCGACCATGACCTCGCGGTAGTCCGCCCAGTCGGGGTGTTCGCCGGCCGCCCGGCGGTAGTAGTCGACCAGGGCCTCGACCTCGGGACCGTCGGGGTCGAGGCCCGGTCCGGTGAGGGTGGCGGTGCCCTCGGCGGTGGCCCAGGAGCGTCCGTCCGGCGCGGTCACCTCCAGGCTGACCCGCGGGTCCCGGCGCAGGTTCGCGGTCTTCGCGAGCCCCTCCCGGGTGGAGATCAGGATGACGTTCGCCTCGCGGTCGTAGTACGGCAGCACCGGCGAGAGCTGGGGTCGGCCGTCGGCCTTGATGGTGGCGAGGATGCCGAGGCGGCTCTGTGCGAGGAGGTCGTAGGGGTCGTACGGGTGGCGCGTGGTGGCGGTCATGGCAGCATCATCGGGCTTCACACCGGTGTGAAGGTCAAGCCCGGCAGGCGTGTTGTGCCGCTGACGCCTGGTTGGCCCCGAAAGATGAGGATCTGCGGAATCGCCGGTCGTCGCCGCCGTACCGGGGCTAGGGTCGGGAGCCGACGGTGCGTGACGATCCGTCACCGAGTGCTGATCCGAAGCGAGGGAGCACGTGCGATGGCTGCCGACTACCGGCCCAGGGAAGTGCTGGAGTTCTCCGACGACCTGCACCACCAGGACGTCACCCCGTTGCAGGCCTTCCTGTCCGCCCGTCTCGGCGAGGTGGTCGAGGCCCAGCCCGAGGGCAGCACCGCCCGCTTCGCGGCCGAGCGCCTCGCCTACGTCACCCTCCACGACTGCATCCACCTCGGCGACCTCCTCGTCGCCTGGCGCGAGGTGGTGCTCGCGGACCGGATGGATGTGCCCGGGGAGACCCAACGGCTGCGCCAGGACGTGATGTTGTGGTGGGAACGGCTGTGCGGGACGGCCGACGGCTTCCGCGACCACCCCGACCACAACCCCCGGTGGCGGGCGCTGCGGTTCCTGAACCTCGCCCATGCCGAGCTGATGGCCGGCCTGACGGACCTGTCGCGGGGCGGGTACGGGGACGGGGCGCATCCGTGAGTGCCTGAACGCCGGAGCCACCTGAGCCGCCGGATCTGCCGGAGCCGCCGGAGCCGCCGAAACGCCGGAACCGCCCGAACCCCGGCCGGCGTACGGGCGCTGGCCGGGGTCGGGATGCTCAGGCGTCGGCCGCACCGCTCGAGCCGGCCGCGATGATCACGGCGGTCGCGGTGGAGAGCGCGGCGGCCGTCCGTCGCACGTCCGCCTCCGTGGTGCGCCAGTTGCTGAACGCCGCGCGCAGGGCGGGCAGGCCGGCGTAGCGGGTCGGGGTGAGGAAGGCCTCCGCGGAGAGCTCGGCGGCGAGGGCGGCGAGGCGCTCCGGGGTGGGGCCCTCGGCGAGGGTGAAGCAGACGACGTTGAGGCGGACCGGCGCGAGCAGTCGCAGGCCGTCGATGGCCTCGACCGCCGCGCCGAGCGCACGGGCCCCGGCGACGTTGCGCTCCACGATCTCGCGGTGGCCGGCCCGACCGTAGGCGCGCAGGGTGAACCAGGCGGCCAGGGCGCGCAGGCGGTGCGAGTTCTCCGGGGTCAGGTGCACCAGGTCGGGGTGGTCGCCGACCGGGCCGAGGTAGGCGGCGGCGTTCTGGAAGACCCGGGCCTGGAGGTCGCGGCGGCGGGTGAACTGCACGGCGCTGTCGTAAGGCACGTTGAGCCACTTGTGCAGGTCCACGCAGACCGAGTCGGCGAGGTCGAGCCCGGCGACCAGCTCGGCGTGGTGGGGGGAGAGCGCGGCGAAGGCGCCGAAGGCGGCGTCCACGTGCAGCCAGAACCCGTACCGCTCGCGGAGGGCGGCGATCGCCCGCAGGTCGTCGAAGTCGACGGTGTTCACGGTGCCCGCGTTGGCGACCACGACGCACGGGCCGTCGGCCTCGGCGAGGGCCCGCTCCAGGGCGGCCACGTCCACGGCCTCCCGGCCGGCCAGGGTGGGGACGGTGCTCAGCGCGGTGCGGCCGAGTCCCAGGACGGACAGCGCCTTGGCCACGCTGGAGTGCGCGCTGCCCGACAGGACCCGGACCCGGCCCAGCGCGGCGACCCCGTCCTCGGCCACGTCGACCCCGAGGCGTTCGCCGAGCCACTCGCGGGCGATCGCCAGGCCGACGGTGTTGGACTGGGTGGCGCCGCTGACGAAGGTGCCGCTGTGCGCGGGGGAGAGCCCGAACAGCTCGCGCAGCCAGCCGACGGTCTCCCGCTCCAGGTCCTGACCGGCCGGGTCGAGCGAGGAGTTGGAGTTCTGGTCGGCGGTGGCGGTCAGCCAGTCGCCCACCAGTGCGGCCGGGGTCGCCCCGCCCGTCACGAACCCGAAGTAGCGCGGCCCGGCGCCGGCCGACAGCCGTGGTTCCCAGCGCTCGCCGAACTCGGCCAGGGCCGCCCGCAGTCCGTCGGCGTCCTCGCGCAGCGGCACCGACGGCATCGGTCGGCGGGCCTCCTTCGGGATGACCGGCCGGTCGTCGAGCCCGCCGAGGAAATCGACGGCCCGCTGCCGGGCCTCCTCCAGCAGGGCGGGCAACTGGTCGAGGTCGGCGGCGAGTTCGCGGTGCATGGGTTCTCCGTTGATCGGTGGCCAGGCCGACGCTAGCGGAGGACGGAGCGGGCGTCGCGGGCCAATTCACTGCCGGTGGCCCTGGCGGTCGCGGTGTGGAACTGCCGGGCCGGTCGCGGGGCAACCCGGGGCGCTTGAAAGCCCAGCGGAGGGGCACTGAATGCGGTCGGGCGCGTCACCGGGTCTCGGCGGGGGGAAACTGCGCCTCAAGTACCTTGAAGAAGGCGGCGAGCGGGTTGACCCAGTCGCCGTTCACGTTGCAGACGACCAGGTGCTTGCCGTCGCGGGTGCCCATCACGTACGTCCAGGAGCCGTTGAGTGCGCCGCCGCCGCCGAAGACGGTGACGCCGTTGGGCAGGGTCTGCTCGAAGGTGCCCATGCCGTACCTGGTGTTGGGGATCCAGCCCGATCCTTCGGTCGAGACGGTGGCCCACATCTCGGCCTGCAGGGCGGGCGAGAAGAGTTCCCCGCCGAGCAGGGCGCCGAAGAAGCGGCCGAGGTCGCCGGTGGTGGAGACGATGCCGCCGGCGGCCCAGCCCAGCGACGTGTCCCATTCGGTCACGTCGTAGACCTTGGCGTCGGGGTCGCCGACCGGCAGCTTCGTGTACATCCGGGGGTGCGGCCCGCTGATGGTCGTCTCGGCGCCGGGGAGGTAGGTGCCCGTCAGGCCGAGCGGGTGGAGGATCAGCCGGGAGAGTTCCTCGGCGAAGCTGCGGCCGCTGGCCCGCTCGATGATCAGGCCGAGGAGCATGTAGTTGGCGTTGGAGTATCGGAAGGCGGTGCCCGGCGCGAAGTAGGGCGGGTACTTCATGGCGAGCTGGATGAGCTGTTCGGGGGTCCACTTGTCGAAGCGGTGGGTGAGGTACCCGGTGGTGATGTAGCGGTTCATCATGTCCGGGTCGTCGAAGGCGTAGTTGACGAGGCCGCTGGTCTGGTGCAGCAGGTGCCTCACGGTGATGGCGCTGCCGTCGTTGCCGTTTCCCTGGACCAGGCCGGGCAGCCACTGCTCCACGGTGTCGTCCAGGCGCAGCCGGTGTTCGTCCACGAGCTTGAAGGCCACGGTGGCGGTGAACGCCTTGGTGAGGCTGCCGATGTAGAACTGCTCGCCCCGGGTGCGTGCGCGCCCGGTCTCGATGTCGGCCACCCCGGCGGTGCCGAACCAGCTTCGGTCGCCGTCTCGGACCTCGGCAACGATGCCGGGCAGGCCCTCGGCGACTGCCTGCTCAAGAGCGTCCTGGATCTTGTTCATGACGTCGTTCCTCTCGGGTTCGCGGGGCGGTGTCGGCCGCTCCGCGATCGGGTTTCGGTATGCGTCAAAAGCTATGGTGCGTTCGATATTCGGTCAATCAAAACATCGGCCAGATTCCACATTTGGGCAGGTGGAGAGCGTGCAAGTGGTGCAATGGCCTTGATGTCGAATGCACCGAGCCCTCTCGTTTGTTGCAATGAGATGGGGATGAACGCACACTGATCGGCGACGTGACCGAGAGGGACCGAGACGGGGAGAACGCCGATGCCAGGAGGAAGGCTCAACCACCAGGAACGCCGGACCATCGCGGAGGGACTGGCCGAAGGGCTCGCCTACGGCGAGATCGCCAGAGGCCTGGACCGGCCGACCTCGACCGTCACCAGGGAGATCAACCGCAACGGCGGACCCGCCGGCTACCGGGCGGACCAGGCACACCGGGCCACCGAGCGGCGCGCCCGCCGCCGCAGAACCGCCCCGGCACAGGCGCCGCCGGTCGAAACCGACGCCCACGGACGCGACCGGGGGACGGTGCACGACTTCGAGGAACAGTTCACCGCACTACTCGTCCAGACGGGACTGCCGAAGACGGCGGCCAGAGTGCTGGGTTGCCTGTACGCCGCTGACACCGGCAGTCGCACCGCGGCAGAACTGGTACAGCGTCTCCAGGTCAGCCCCGCGACGATCTCCCTGGCCGTGCACTACCTGGAGGAGCAGGAACTCATCCGGCGCGAACGCGACCCAGGAAAGCGCCACCAACGCTACGTCATCGACGACGACGTCTGGTTCCGGGCCATGCTCGCCAGCGCCAACGCCAACGCGCTGCTCGCCGAGGCCGCCCACCAGGGCGCCCGGACACTCGGTGCCACCACGCCCGCCGGTATGAGACTCGCCGAGATGGGCCGGTTCCTCACCCATGTCGGCCAGGACCTGGTCACATCGGCCGAGCACTGGCGAGAGGCGTTCTCGGCCGGGGTGGCCTCTGGAGCCGCAGACCACCTGCGGTGAGAAGCCTCGCCGCCTGGCTCGGGCACCCCGAGTTCCGCATGGTCAAGTGACCACTGGCCGAGCCCAGTTGACGGCCACGGGGCGAACCGTGGCGCCGGGCGCTACCGGCGGGGCAGTTCGGCCTGGCGGACGGGGCGGGAGGTGAGGGCGTGGAGTGCGCCCAGGGAGGAGAGGGTGCCGCAGGCGAGGAAGACCGGGGCTGCGCCCCAGGTGCCGATGGCGGCGCCGACCAGGGGGTAGCTGAGCGGGGCGAGGCCGACCATGGTGAGCATGACGACGGAGGTGACCCGGCCCAGGTAGGCGGGGTCGGCGGTGGTCTGGACGAGGGCACCGTCCAGGGTGCCGAAGACGCCCGCGTTCAGGCCGACCAGTGCGGCGAGCACCGCGGCGGACCACAGGGTCGGGGCCAGGCCCATGGCGGCTGCGCCGATGCTGCCCAGCAGCAGGGTGACGGCCATGGTGAGCCCGGCGCGGGGCAGTCGGCCGACGACGGCGAGCAGGGTGGCGCCGACGGTGGCGCCCGCGCCGAAGCAGGCGACGATCAGGCCGTAGCCGGACGGGCCCCAGCCGCGTTCGGCGTTGAGGAGGACCATGCCGACGTTCAGGGTGCCGGTCAGGCCGAGCTCGCAGACGGCCCCGACGAGGACCAGCGGGCCGAGCAGGCGGTGGCGGCGGATGTAGCGCAGCCCGTCGGCGAGGTCCGTGCGGGCGGAGGTGCGGTCGGTCGAGCTGGTGGCGGTGGTGTCGCCCGGGGGTGGGTCGAGGGGGCGGATGCGGACCGAGAGGAGGAGGGGCAGTGAGAGGGCGAACAGCGCACCCGCGACGGTGAAGGCGGTCGCCGGGCCGCCGAGGCCCATGGCCAGGCCGCCGATCGGCGGGCCGGCGATCTGGCCGAGGCGCATCGCGAGCGAACGCAGTCCGGTGACCCGGGCCAGCTGGTCGGGGCCGGTGATCCGGGGCGGCAGGGCGCCGACGGCGGGTACGAACAGGGCGTCCACGGCGCCGAACACCAGCGCCACCGCGACCAGCAGCCAGAGGGCGGGCGTGGTCAGGGCGATGGCGGCCGCGACCGAGAGGATGAGCAGGCAGCGCAGGGCGTCGCTGCCGAGGATCACCCGGCGGGGATCGAACCGGTCGGCGACCACTCCGCCGCCGAGCATCAGCACCGCCCGGGGCAGCGCCCCCGCGGCCATCACCAGGCCGACCTCGGCGGGCCCGGCGGCCCGTTGGGCGGACCAGCCGAGGGCGAGGAAGTAGACGCTGTCGCCCACCAGGGAGGCGGTGTAGGCGGTGAGCCAGCGCAGGACGTTGGGGTCCCGGTGGGCGGGCGCGTTCCCGGGGGCGGCGGCGGGGCGTATCGGAGGGGTCGTCTCCAGCGTGGCCATGGCGGGGCTCCGAGGGGTCGGGGCGGGCGTGGGTGGCGGTGTCAGGGGCGGAACGGGAAGCCGTACACGTGGACGGACACGTGTTCGCGCCCCTCAGTGGCGCCGGCCGCGCGTGCGGCCTTGCCGCGCTCCCGCCAGCGTCGGCTGAGCTCCTGCAACTCGCCGCCCAGCTCGGCGAGTTCGGCGGCCGTGAGGTCGAGCAGCCACTCGGCGGTGAACGCGGCGTCCGTCCACTCCGAGCCCCAGGCGGAGCTCTGGTCCAGGTAGTTGCGGTACTGGGCGGCCCGGCTGTCGACCAGGCTGCGGCTGACGGCGCCGACGGCGGCCGCGCCCTCGGGGGTGCCGGAGAGGTCCGACTCGCGGAAGCTCCAGCCCTCCTCGGAGGAGACCTGCCACCAGCGCTCGCGTCCGTCGCCGCTCTGCGTGGCCGCCTCGGTGACGAAGCCGTGCTCGGCGAGTTTGCGCAGGTGGTAGCTGACCAGGGACGGCGCCTGGTCGACCTGTTCGCCGAGCTGGGAGGCGGTGGCGGTGCCGGCCAGGTAGAGCAGGCGGTAGAGCTGCATGCGCAGGGGGTTGGTGAACGCCTTGAGGCGGGAGAGGTCGGTGATCCACTCGGACGGGGGTTGCTGCTGTGGCTTCTGAGGGTGCTGGGGGTTCTGGGGTTCGGCTGGCTCGGGCATGCCTTCACCGTAGATCCGAAAGGAATGTTGCGCAATGAAAACTGCGCAACGAATATTTCCGATCTTTCCGGAGCGGAGCCTTCTAGGATCTTGGTCATGGCGACGAGACTCGTGCAGATCAACATGAAGGCCCGCGACGATGCGGCGCTCGGCCGGTTCTGGGCGGAGGCGCTCGGCTGGGGCATCGACCACGAGGCGCCCGGGGTGACCAACCTCGAACCCGTGGGCTTCGCCTATCCCGCCCCGGCGGCGGTCTGCATCGACCTGGTCGTCAGCGAGGAGCCCAAGACGGTGAAGAACCGGGTCCACCTCGACCTGGCCACCACCTCGGACGCCCACCAGGCGGAGCTGGTCGCGCGCCTGACGGACCTCGGCGCCACGCTCGCCGACGTGGGGCAGGGCGACGTCCCCTGGACGGTCATGGCCGACCCCGAGGGCAACGAGTTCTGCGTCCTGGAACCCCGTGAGGTGTACCGGGACACCGGGCCGATCGCCGCGGTGGTGGTCGACTGCGCCGACCCGCGAGGAATGGCCGGGTTCTGGGGCGAGGCGATGGACTGGACGGTGCACGAGGTCACCGACGGTTTCGCGTCGATGCGCTCCGCCCGGGGCGTCGGCCCCTACCTGGAGTTCATCCGGACGTCCGATGCCAAGAGCGGGTGGAACCGCGTCCACCTCGACGTCAGCCCCTACCGCGGTGACGACCCGGCGGCGGAGGAGGCCCGGCTGCGCGCCCTGGGCGCCACCGACCCCGGGATCGACCAGTCCGCGATCTCCTGGACGATCCTGGTCGACCCGGAGGGCAACGAGTTCTGCCTGCTCAGTCCGCGCTGAGACGGGGTGGGGGAGCCGGTCCTGCTCGGGTCGGCGACCGGTGTGGCGTCGCGGGATGACGGGTCCGGGCGGTGGGTGGTTCACTCGTCCATTGGATTGACGCGAACATGACGTGCGTCGTTGTCGGGCCCGGATCCGCGGTGCCAGGATCGGCGCACTGTCCGTACGAACCAATGGGAGAACCCATGAGGATGCGTACCGCTCTGCCCGTCGCCCTGCTCACCGCGGTCGGCCTGTTCGCCGGCGTCAACACCGCCACGGCGGCGGGCGGCGGCTACCCCGGCTTCCAGTGCTTCAAGACCGCCGACCGCGACGTGTACTGCAGCGACGCCAAGGTCAAGAACCACGCCACGGGCGCCGCCTGGATCGCGTCCTGCCCGGCCGACGTCGTCGCGCGCATCAGCGGCAAGCCGTACATCGCGGCCTCGCGCCCCGCCTCGGCGCACAGCTGTTGATCGTCCGAGGTTGCTGACGGGCCCGCCCGGCGGACATCCGCCGGGCGGGTTCGGTGGTTCCCGGGTTCGGTGGTTCCCGTGGTCGCCGGGGCCCGGGCCCAGGTCTCGGGTCTCGGGTCAGCGGGTGAGGGTCGGGACGGCGCCGCACTCGACGTGCTCGACCCGGACGCCGGGCAGCCCGCGGGACCAGGCCGCGGCCACCTTGGCGAGCTCGGCGCGGGGGAGCGGTGCGGGGCCGAGGCCGATCGGGAAGTGGGTGCGGCCGTCGCGGCTCCGGTAGGGCTGGGGCCAGGCGTGGAGCCGGGTGGCGCCGGCCTCCTCCAGGGCGGTGAGGAGGCTGCGAAGGCGGCCGCGCGCGGGGCCGGTGGACTCCTCGTCGGCGGACACCACGGCCCAGGCGGCGTGGCGACGGTGCAGCGGGGGCGGGGTGAGCAGGGCGGGCCAGGGGTCGGGATCGCTGGTGGTGAGCTCCCAGGCGCGGTAGAGCTCCTCGGTGAGCTGGTCCCGGGTGTCCGGTCCGACCTGGGTGGTGCAGCTGCGGACGGGGGTGGAGGGGGTGAGGACGGTCAGTGGTCCCAGCGGTCCCCGGGCTGATTCGGAGCCGGACTTCCCGGTGGTGGCTTCCGCGGCGGCGGACTCCCCGGTGAGGGCGACGGGTTGGCGCCAGTCCCAGGAGGCCCAGGTTTCGGTGAAGCGCTGGAACAGGTCGTCCTCCGGAGTGTCCGGCAGGTCGAGGACGGTCCGCGCGGCGAGCACCGACCAGGCCAGCGAAGGCAGTTGACCGAACGGCGCGCCGTCCAGGCCGCGAGCCCGGGCCCAGGACTTGACCTGCCGCGCCAGCCGGACGAACCGCGGCCGTAGCCCGCCGAGCGCGGAGAGGATCGCCTCGGCGTCGGTGACCGCGCTCAGCGCGACGGCCGCCGCCTCGCCCAGCTCGGCGCGCCGGGCGACCGCCTCGGCGGGGTCGAGGGTGCCGGTGAACACCACGACGAGGTCGACGGTCAGCCCGGCCGCCTCCAGTCGTAGCCCCGGCACCCGGGCGCCGCGCACCTCGCGGAGCCCACGGGCCTGCGGCAGGGCGGCCGCCACCCGGGCCATCACCCGGGCCAGCACTCCGGGCAGGTCGGCCGGGCCGGGCAGCGCCGCCACCAGGTCCAGGTCGCCGCCGTCCAGCTGACAGCCGAGCCGCCGCGAGCCGACCTGGTGGACCACCCCCTCGGGCAGCGCGGCGGCCAGTCGGCGGGTCAACTCGTCCGCGACGGCGGTGCGTTGCGGGGACTCGGGGTGGAGCGACACCGTCGGCTCCGCCGGCAGTACCCGCACCTCGCCCGTCCCCAGCGAGACCACCGCGCGTGGGCGCATCGGCTCCTCTCCCCGGCGGGACAGCACCACCAGCTCGCCCACCCGGGCGTCCGTCCCGTGCAACCGGGCGGCGCAGTCGGCGGCCACCCGCTGGGGGTCGTCGCTGCGCCCGAGGCTCAGGTGCGGGGTGTAACCCTCGGCGCGGCCCCGGCAGCGGGGGAAGCGGCGTTGCAGGGCGTGCCGCAGCGCCGCCCAGGGTTCGGCCGCGGTGGCGGCCGGGTCCAGCCAGATCGTCGCGTCCTCGCGGTGGCCGAAGGTGTGCACGCCCTCCAGCCGGGCGGTGAACGGGGCCACCTCGGCGGTGGCCGCGCCGAGCAGCGGCAGCGCGCGGTCGAACTCGGACTCCGGTACGAAGCCGAACAGCAGGTTGACGTGCGGGGGCCAGCGGCGCAGCTGCGGGTCGTACGCGGCGCGCAGCTCCTGGATGGGCGGCCACAGCTCCTCGGGCGGCAGCCAGGCGACGGCCGTCCGGACGGTGGGCGCGGCGTCGAGGGAGTCCGGAGAGGCGGCACCGCCGGGGGAGTCCGGGGAGGCGGCACCGTCGAGGGCGAGGTCGACGGCCACGCCGTAGTGGTCGGAGGGGTGGAGGCCGTCGGCGGTGGGCCGGTCGCCGAGCAGGGTGGCGGCGGAGGCGCGGGCCCGGTCGGCGCGGTACAGGACGCGGTCGATCCGGCCCGGGTGGCCGGTGAGGGAGGAGACGGCGGCGAGCGGGTTGACCGTCGGGTCGAAGGTGGGGGTGTCGTCGCCCGGGCCGTGCACCTGGGCCCAGGCGTCCCGGAGGCCGAGTGCGGCGGCCGGGCCGGCCGGGCCGGAGCGGGCGTCGTTGAAGTCGCCGAGCAGCAGCAGTTCGCCCTCGACACCGGCCAGGCCCTCGGCCAGCCGGGCGAGTTCGGCCTGGCGGCGGGCGGGGCCGTCCGTCGAGTGGTCACTGCTGAGGTGGACGGCGGCGACGGTCAGCGGCGCGTCGGCGGTGCGGACGGTGACGGCCGTGACGGCCTTGTGCGAGCCCAGCGCGTGCCGGCCGGCCTCCAGGACGGGGAGACGGCTGAGCACCAGCAGGCCGTACTCGGGCACGTCGCGACCGGACGGGTCGGCGCCGAGGACATAGCGCTCGCGGACCCAGGGCTCGGCCAGCAGCTGGACGACCAGGGCGGGCTCGACCTCCTGGAGCGCGATGACGTCGGCGTCGGCGGCGGCCAGTTCGGCGAGCAGCAGCGGTCGGCGGCGGGCGGTGGCGATCCGGTCGGCGTCGTAGCGGTCCCACAGGGTGTTCCAGGTGACCACGCGGAGGGTGCCGGTGGTGGAGGTGGTGCCGGTGGTGGAGGCGGTGCTGGCGGTGCCGGCGGTGGAGGTGCCGGCTCCGCCCGGGGTGCCCGCTGCGGTGTGGTGGGGCTGCCAGCCGCCGTCCGGCCGCCAGGCGTACGGGGTGGTGGCGGTGAAGAAGGGCGCGGGCAGGTGGCGCGGTTCGGCGCGGTGGCCGGCCTCGGTGGTGTCGAGGACATCCACGCCGGTGGCGCGGTCCCACACCACGACGCCGTCGGCCTCGACCTGGTGCACCCGGTGCCAGGGGATCTCGCCGGAGGCCAGGAAGGCCTCCAGCGGGACGCGCTCGGTGCGGTCGTCGCGTTGGCGCACGCCCAGGGTGAACCGGGCCGGGTCGAAGCGGGCGTCCCAGCGGATCCGCTGGCAGACCTGTTCGATGGGGCGCATCAGTCCTCCTCGGAGTCGAGCGTGCCCGCCGTGTCCTCCACGGTGCCACCGGGACCGAGGTACCACGTGCGGTGCGCCTGCCCGGGGTAGGGCGGGTTGAAGCGGTGCAGTTGGGCGGAGAGCACCTCGGGCGGCACCGGGTGCGGGCGTACGGCGTTGCGGCGCAGCAGCTCCTGCTCGCCGACCAGCAGCACCACCTGGGTGAGCAGGGCGTCGCGGCGCCGGGCGGTGCCGTGGACGTGGGAGCGCTGCTCGCGGTTGAGCGAGGTGGCGTCCCAGACCACGGTGGCGGCCCGGTCGGCCAGGGCGGAGTCCAACCGTGCCAGCGCGGTGCGCAGCACCTCGGGGTTGTTGCGCTGGTCGGCCCGCGAGCCGCGGGCGGCGCGCAGGTCGTCCAGGCTGATCCGGGCCGAGACGCCGGGCAGGGCGGCCGCGAAGGTGCTCTTTCCGCTGCCGGACGGGCCGCTCAGGTGGACCAGCCGGGGGAAGCGGCCGTCGCGCCAGCGCCAGGTGGCGGCCACCGCCTCCTCGACGGTGCTGATCCGGCCGAGCGCGTAGGCCTCGCGGGCCTGGGCCCAGCAGCGGTCGGCGGCGTCGGAGCTGCCCGGGCCGTCGGGGCCGTCGGGGCCATCGGCGGCGAGGTCGGCGAGGGCCTCGCGCAGGCCGGTGCGCAGCCAGGCCAGCGGGTCGGGGTCGAGCAGTCCGGAGTCCTCGGCGTGCAGGGCCGACCAGGCGACCTGCTCGCGCTCGGCGGGCCCGGCGGCGGCGGCCGCGGCCACCGCGTGCAGCACACCGAGGTCGGCGGCGCTCGCGAGTCGGACCAGCCCGGCGCGGCGTTCGGTGTCCGGGTACGGCTGCTGGAGGCCGGGGTGCAGCCCGACCAGGTCGGCGACCCGGCGGGCCAGGGGCAGGCCCAGGCGGTCGGCGAGCCGGGGCGCGAGCGACTCCCGGCGGGCGGAGCGCAGCGCGGTGGCCAGCACGCCGGCCAGTCGGGCGTCGCCGGTGCGACCGAGTTCGTCGAGGCGGGCGGAGACGTCGGCCAGCTCCTCCGACCGGCGGTCGGGGCCGGGCGGGGTGCCGGGGGCGGTCGGGGCGCCGGGTTCGGTCGGGGCGCCGGGTGTGGGCGCAGCGGTGAGTTCGGGCGCGGCGTTGAGTTCGGGCAGGTCCAAGGCCTCGGCCAGCAGCGGGAGTTCGGGCAGTCGGCCGGACCGGATGTCCCAGAGCGGGGCGTCGGGGCCGAGGCCGTTCTCCACCACGGCGGCGTGCATCCAGTGGGTGGCGGTCCGTACGTGCTGCGGGCGGACCCACTTGGCGACCCGCGCGCCGAACTCGCCCCGGGGGAAGCCCCGGACGGTCCGGACCACGTAGCCCTCCTGGCGGTCGAGGTCCAGCCGCAGGGTGCGCAGGGCCCGTTCGTCGAAGCGGCCGCGCCAGAGCACCCGGGGGGTGGGTATGCCGAGGCGGCGCAGGAAGCGCACGGTGGCGTCCCAGTCGAGGCACTCGTCCCGGTCCGTCCAGACCGAGAAGCCGTAGAACCAGCTGTCCAGGTCGGTGTACGGGATGGAGTGCCGGGCGAACAGGTTCTCGCCGCAGATCCGCCAGCCGTCCGGGATGCGGGCGCCGACCCGGTTCTGCAGGCCCTTGACCCAGGCACGGGAGGGGTGGTGGGCGGAGTCCAGCGAGCGGGCGTGCAGGCCGTCGGGGTAGAGGGTGGTGTTCTCGCCGTCCAGCTTCTCGGTGACCACGACCTCCGCCCCGGCCAGGCCGGAGAGGTCCCCGGTCCGTACGTCGTCCGCCGCAGCCCCCGGTGACCAGGGGAGATGCGGCGTCCGGGGGTAGTGCACACGCATGCTGGGCTCCCTGAACGTCCTTGATCCGGCGGCAACTGTAGGAGCCGCCGGGACGGGAGGGCCACCGATTAACGCGGCTGGTGGGGGCGCTGACGGGGCTGCCGCTGGGGGTCCGGTCGGGTGTGGAACGGGAGCAGGGTCCGGCGTGGGTTCGGGGATCAGTCGATGCGGTGCTCCTTCCAGAAGGGCGTCAGGTCGGCGGACGTCGCGGCCTGGGCGGCGGCCTTGAACTCGGCAGTGGTGGAGACGCCGAACCAGTGGGCGCGGGCGTAGTCGTGCAGCAGCGCGGACATCGTGTCCGTGCCGATCAGCCGGCTCAGTTCGTGCAGGGCGCAGGAGCCGTGGTCGTAGATGACCGCCTCGTAGCGGTCGGGGTGGGCGTCCCAGTAGCTCATCGGGTTGGTGAGGCGTTCGGCCGGGCTCCGGAAGGGAGTCGCGGCGGTGCAGCCCTCCTTCGTCCGGCCCAGCTCGACGTCCATGGCGTACTCGGCGAAGGACTCGTCCAGCCAGGGCGCGCGGTACTGGTCGTCACCGACGATGCCGTACCACCACTGGTGCGCCAGCTCGTGGATGACGGCGGAGGGGCGGATCCGGTCGAGGACGAAGGCCGGGTACTCCATGCCGCCGAACCCGAAGGCGTCGTCGAGGACGGTGGCGACGTCCCCGTACGGGTAGGGGCCGTAGCGGGCGGAGTGGTCGTCGATGGTCCGCAGGGAGAGGTCCAGCATCGCGCGGGCGTCTGCGGCGGAGACGCTGCTGACCGAGTAGACGGCGACCCGGACGCCGTCGCCGGACCGGCCCTCGATCCGATGGAACGGCCCGGCGGCCCAGGCGAATTCGCGGACCTGCCGGGCACCGATCCGGGTGACCGTGCGGCCCTGGGTGCCGGGGGTGTCGACGGCGGTGCCGGTGGCGGGCACCAGGACCTCGGTGGGGTGGTCGAGGGTGACGGCGAAGTCGGAGGCGAGGCCGTAGAACGACTCGCCGAGCTCGCTGTACCGGTCCAGGTGCCAGCCCGACCCGTCGCGGACGGCGAGGACGGGCAGGGCGTTGCCGATGAAGCTGAACGCGCCGTCCCGGCCGAAGCGGTCGAGGCCGTCGGGGACGTCGATGCCGAGGTCGAACTCGACCGTGTCGGAAGCGCCCCGGGGCAGTGGGCGAGCCAGCGGGACGCGCAGGGCGGTGCAGTCGACCTCCGGGCTGCCGTCCAGACCGGTCACCCGGACGGACGGGGTCGCGCAGCCGCCGCGGAAGTTGTCCCAGAGCCGCAGGTACACCTCGTGCAGGGGTTCCGGTGAGGTGTTGGTGAACACGATCCGCTCGTGGCCGCGCCAGTGCGCACCCGTGGCGTCGCTGCTCAACTCCACGGTGTAGGTGGGGGCGCCGGGGGTGCGGGTCGGGTCGGCGGGGGCGCGGCCGGGTGGTGCGGCGCCCACCGACAGGAGCACGGCGAGGACGGAGAGCAGCGGAAGGAGGAGGCGCCGTGGGCCGGACGGCGCATCGGACCGGTCGAGGAGTCGTTGGACGGTGGTGGTGAACCGGGCGGATGTGACCGGCCGGAAGGGCGGGCCGGTGGACTTCATCATGAGGACCTCGGAAGTCTCGGAAGTCTCGGGGATGTCGGGGATGTCGGGAGCAGGGCCGCAAGCGCGGGTGCTGGAGGGGGTGGTCAGCGCGCACGCCGCTGTCCCGACGCGCCATGCCCGGCCTGCCGGGGCGGGCAGCGCGTCGCCGGCACCGTGCCTGAGAACGGCCACGACCAGCCCGGGGACACGCAGCAGCCCTCCGTCGGGGTGATCCGCCGGGCCGGCCGCTGGGTCTGCCGTCGGCTGGGCCGCCGAGTCGGCCTGGTCAGTGGAGCGGCTGGTCGGCTCCCGGGGAGTCGGCCAGGAGCCGCAGCAGGACGTCGGCGACCTGGGCCGCACCGGCGGTGCCGACCGCGCTCGTCAATGCCGTCCAGTCCGGGCCGGGTGGAACCGCGGCAGCCCCGTCGGACAGCCGTTTGAGCTTCTCGACCAGGCCTTGCCGTACGGCCGCGGACGTACGGTGGCGGCCGAGGTCGACGGCGCGGGCGATGCCGCCGTGGATCAGGTCGAGGGCCTTGCGCTCGCCGTGGGCGCGCAGGGCCAGTGCCTCCTCCTCGTCGAACACCTCCTGGGGCCAACGGAGGCGGACGTCGGTGCCGAGCGCCCGGCTGTGGAAGCGGCCGTTGAAGATCTGGCTGAGGTTCTGCGGCGGCAGACAGAGCGTCGGGGTGCCGAGTTGCCCGGCCTCCAGGAGGGTGGTCAGCCCGGGGGAGGTGAGCAGTACGTCGCAGTCGGCGAGGCGGTGCAGGAACTCCTGGTGGCGGAGGGCGCCGACGGTGGTGACGGGCGGGTGGGCGCAGGAGTCGACGAGTTGCGCGGCCAGCCAGGCCGGCAGGTTGCCCGCGATGTGCACCTCGGTGACCCCGCTCGCGGTCAGTGCCTCCAGTGCGGCGGGCAGGACGAGCTGGGGATAGCTCGCCCAGTCCGTGAGGTGGGGCGCGCGCAGCCCGCCGAGGTTGAGCAGGGCGCGCCGGGGGTGCGGCGTGGGAGGGCTGCCGCGGGCGGCGCCGCCGTCGGCGATCACGGCGTCCACCCAGCGGAGCCGGTGCACGTCGGCCAGCACCCCGGCGCCCTCCGGCGGCAGCTCCACGCACCGCTGGGCGCAGTACACCTCGGCGTCCAGCGGGAGGTCGGGCCGGTCGCCGTCCGTCCAGAGGAACGGCAGGCTGTCCACGAACACCACCGGCACCCCGCAGGCCCGCAGCGCGTTGGCCAGCGCGCCGTCCAGCACCACCAGTGCCGCCCGCACGCGCTGCGCCTGGACGATCCGGGCCAGTTCCTGGTCGGACCGCTCGTCCGGGAGGTCGAACCAGCGCTCCACCGGCTGTTCGGCGAGCAGCTGTCTGCCCAGCCCGGAGGCCAGGCCGATGAATCTCAGCCGCTCGCCGCCGCGGGCCCGGAGGGCGGACAGCACCGCGCTCAACTTCCCCGAGCTGCCCCAGCCGAACTCCACCCCGGCCACGGCGACCGTCGTCGTGGCCCTCGCCGTCGTGGCCCCCACTGTCGTGGTCCCCGCCGTCGTGGCCTCTGCCCTCGTGATCCCCGTGCTCGCCCGCATCCCTGTCAACTCCCCCGCCCGTACCGGATCTTCTGTCGCTCCGTATTCGTACCAGGCGCGCGGAGAAGGGTCGGTTCGACTACCTACGGAAAAGCGAGAGCTAACCACCCCGAAAGGTGAAGCTCCCGTTCGGTGCATTGACGAACGGAGGGGTCGACGGGCAGGTGAACGGCCGGTCGGTCGGCGGCTCGGCGACCGGCCGCACCCGGGGCGTGCCGTCAGGCGGTCGACCTGGTCAGACTCCTCCGTGGGGCTGTTCCGGTGGGCGTGACGCGTCGTCACGACCTGTTCGCGACTCCCGCTCCGCCGCCTCGGCGACGTGCTTGATGTGCGCCAGTCTGCGGTCCCAGTCGGCGGCGAGCGAGGCCATCCAGCGCGCCGTGGTGTCGAGCGCCGCGGGCCGCACCGTGTAGCGCACCTCGCGCCCGGCGCGGCCGCTGCTCACCAGCCCGGCGGCGTCCAGGACGGCGAGGTGCTTGACCACGGCCTGGCGCGAGACGGGAAGGTGCCGGGCGAGCGTCGTCGCGGTGGCCTCCCCCTGCGCGGCGATCAGTTCGAGCAGCCGGCGTCGCGTCGGGTCGGCCAGGGCCGCGAGTACGGTGTCGACCGCTTCGACGGCGCCGTGGGGTTGGTCGGTCACGCGGCGGGCTGTTCGGCGCGCGTCCTGAGCGCGTCGAGCTCCTGGCGCCAGCCGCCGGTGTTGTCCTCGACCGCCTTGCCGCGCAGTTCCTCGGACCCGGCCAGTGTCGCGAAGCCGCTCTCGACCACGCGCAGCCGCGTCCTGCCGTCCTCCGGGGTCAGGGTGAACTCGACGAGGGTGCTGTTGTCCTCGCGCAGTTCCTCCCCGGGGAACGCGCTGGCCCAGCGGTAGGCCAGGTAGGTCGGCGGCTCGACCTTCTCCACGCGCACCGGGAAGTCGCCGTACTCCGGGTTCCTGGCCACCAGTTCCTCGCCCTCCCTGGCCACGGTGCCGGGCAGGCTCGCCTTGTCGGCGACCCAGAAACCGGGCTCGGCCACCAGGGACCAGACCCGCTCCAGGGGCGCCTCGATCAGGGTCTCGCGTTCGATCCGGTCCTCGCTCATGAGGGGGCTCCTTCCATCGCGGACAGTGGGTGCAACTCCAGAGTTGCACGTCGCATCACCAGGTGCAACCCGAGGGTTGCGTCTCGCGCGGGTCCGTCGCCGAGGGGTCCGGCCTCGCCCCGTCCCGGCGGGCTATCGCCCGGGGGTGGCCTCCTCGATGGCCGCCAGCAGGCGGGTGTGGACGGCGGTGGCGGCCGCGCGGGTCGCCGGGTCCTCGTCCTTCAACAGCGGGGTGATCAGCTCGGCGGCCGCGGCGAGGACCGGCACGGGCACCGTCGCCTCGCGCAGGTGGAGGAGCTGGGAGGCGGCCCGCTCGCCGGGCGTGGCCCGGGTGCGGGCGTCGGGGATGAGGGCGGTGAGGCCCCGGGGGAGCGGCTGAGTGCTGGTCACCCGCCCCATTCTTCCGTGGCCTGGCCGTCGCCGATCACCGCGGTCGGGCAGTGCGGCCGGTCGGTGGCGGCCGCACGGTGGGGCTCCGTTCGCGGAACTTCCTCGTCAGCGGCGCTGCTCGGTGCCATCCTGTGCGAATGCCTGACGAATCGTATGAAGAGAGTGCTGCCCCGATACCCGCCACGGAGGCGGCTCCGCCCGAGGCTGCGCAGGGACCCCAACTCCGGTGGTGGAAGGCCCCGGTGGTGTTCGCGGTTGCCGGACTCGTGGTCGGCGCCGGCGCCGTCGGGCTGGCCTGGGGCGTGTCCGGGCCCGGGGACGACGAGTCGTTCACGCTGGTGGGCCAGGCGCGGATCAGTACCTCCGACCCCACCAAGTCGGGCCCCTGCAACGGGGCCAAGGACCTGGACGACGTCGACAAGGACGCCCTGGTGACCGTCCGCGACTCGGCGGGTCGGGTGGTCGCGACCGGCGCCCTGGGGCAGGGCGAGTACCACGACTCCGCCTGCCGGTTCCCGATCGTGCTGCCCGACGTGCCGGGGGGTTCGGACTCCTACTCGGTGCAGGTCCTCTGGCACCCGAGGAAGAAGGTCACGAGCGAGGAGGCGCGGGCCGGGAGTCTGGTGATCGATCTCAAGTGAGCGATCTCGAGCGAGCGATCACTTGAGGTCGCTGACGAGTGGCGTCCGGGGCGGGTGGCGTCAGCCCTCGAAGACCCGTCTCAACTTCCCGAGTGCGGACTCGATCTCCGCCATGTCCGTGGCCGAGAGCTTCGCGACGTAGGCGTCGTGGAGCTCCCGCTCGTACCGGAGCACGGTCTGTCGGTAGGCCGTGCCACGGGCCTCCAGGCGGAAGACGTGGACGCGGCCGTCCTGGGGACTGCGCTGCCGGGAGAGGTAGCCGTCCTTCTCCAGGCGCGCCAGGTGCTGGCTGACAGCGCCCTTGGACACGCCCAGGCGCTCGGCCAGGTCCTTGGGGGTGACGTTCGGGTCGGCCACGATCTGCCCGAGCACGAGGTGCTGTTGGGCGGTGAGCCCGAACTCGTCGTAGCGGGGCCCGTGCCGTTCCGAGAGGAGCCGCAGGTCCGCGAAGAGCTGGTTGAGCCGGGCGCTGCGGGCGTGCAGGTCGGCGCCGCCGGGTCTTTCGCCGGTGACCATCGGGCTCGTCACTCTGCGGTCGGCGGCTGCTCGGCGGCGCGGCTGCGCCTCCTGAGCCCCAGGCGGGACCTGACCGCCCGGACGGCTTCCTTGCCGACGCCGGCCATGCCGATGAGGGCACTCGTCTCGGCGACCACGAGTGTCCCGCCGAAGGCGGCGGCCTTGGCGCCGGAGTCCAGCGGGAGGAAGAGGATGACGAGGACGGCCACGTAGGTCAGGGCACTCAGGATGAGGAGCGCGATGCCGATCCTGAACCTGAGCGGCTTCTTTGGGGATGCTGAGGTCGCCGGGGTCGCAGTCATGGAAATAGTTTAGAAATCTAAATAATCCGTGGTCAAGGACCCCGGCGGGCTCCGGGTGCGGGGTGTTCGGGAAAGGTTTGGCGGGGCGCCCGGGAAATCTTGTATGGTACTTCGCGAATCATCCAGAGGGGTGGAGGGACCGGCCCTACGAAGCCCCGGCAACTCCCCGTTCGACCCGGCGTCCGAAGTACGCGCCGTGCCGTCCGGGGTCAGTGCCAACTCCGGCCTGTCGCCAACGTGGCGCGGGGAAGATGAGGAGACACGGTGCTCTCAGTGCTGTCCTTCGCCCGGGCGCTTCCCGCCCCGGCCCTTTCGCGTACCCGTTTCGTGCTCGGCGCAGGCGATCTGCTGTTCCCGCAGGCCTGTCCCCGCTGACCACCCCGCTCCCACCCCAACGGAGCGCCCGTGAGCCGTACCCACCCGTCGCTCACGGGATCTGAGACTGGAGTACCCGTCCATGGAGAACACGAGCGGCGTCGGCGTGCTCGACAAGATCACCTCGATCCTCGGCACCCTGGAGGCCGGCCCGGCCACCTTGGCCGGGCTGGTCGACGCCACCGGCCTGGCCCGGCCGACCGCCCACCGGATCGCCGTCGCACTGGAGCACCACCGGCTGCTCGGCCGGGACCTCCAGGGCCGGTTCGTCCTCGGCCCGCGGCTCGCCGAACTCTCGGCGGCGGCCGGTGAGGACCGTCTGCTCGCCGCGGCCGGCACCGTCCTCACCCACCTGCGCGACGTCACCGGCGAGACCGCCCAGCTGTACCGCCGGCAGGGTGAGGTCCGGATCTGCGTGGCGGCCGCAGAACGCCTCTTCGGGCTGCGGGACACCGTGCCGGTCGGGCTCGCCCTGCCGATGAAGGTCGGGTCCGCCGCCCAGGTCCTGCTGGCCTGGGAGGAACCCGAGCGGCTCCACCGCGGGCTCCAGGGTGCCCGGTTCACCGCCACCGCGCTCAGCGGGGTGCGGCGCCGGGGGTGGGCCCAGTCGATCGGCGAGCGCGAGCCCGGCGTCGCCTCCGTCTCCGCGCCGGTGCGCGGCCCGGCCGGCCGGGTGGTGGCCGCGGTCTCCGTCTCGGGGCCGATCGAACGGCTGAGCCGGCACCCGGGTGCCCGCCTGTCCCAAGCCGTCATCGAGGCGGCGGGCCACCTCACGGACGCGCTGCACCGGCCCTGACCGGGCCGTCGGCCCGGCTCGGACCTGGGCGTTCGAGGCCGAGCGGCCGCCGGCGCGGAGCGTTTCCGCGCCGCCGGCCGCCGGTCGGGTCAGCGCCGCAGGTGTTGCACGGCGCGCGGGCCGACGGCGGGCGCCCCAGCGCGCGCCCCGGTGCGCGCCGCCTGGGTGGTCGGTGCGGCCGCGCCCGGGCTGCGCAGGGTGTCCGGCCGGAAGCGGCCGCTGTACACGTCGGTGGAGTTCAGCGGGGCGCCGCTGTTGGCGGTCACCAGCACCGGGCGGACCAGGCGGCCGTCGGTGATCAGGGCCTGGTAGTCGCCGAGGAAGTGGCCCCCGGCGTAGGGCGCCTGGAGCCAGTCGAAGACCGGTGAGATCTGCCGCTCGACCGGACTGTTCTCGCCGTCGCGCGGGAAGCTGAGCAGCCAGGCGGCGGTGGGCAGCGTGGAGGTGTCGGCCGGGGTGAGGTAGCGCAGGTCGTAGTAGCTGACGGCCACGGTGCCGTCGGCCGCCACGGTGATGGACGGGGTGAACGCCGGTGCGCCCGGGGCCTGGTTGAGCCGGGTCGGGCCGCTCCAGGTCCGCCCGCCGTCCGTGGAGTGCACGAGTTGGATGGCGTCGAACCTGCCGCCGGTGGACTCCGAGCCCTCGTAGGCGAGGTACAGCTCACCGGTCTGCGGGTCGATCGCCACGCTGGGCAGGCCGGCGCCGGCCCGGAGGGACTTGGTGGCGTCGGCGGGCGCGTTCGGGTGGACCTCGGGGACGGAGGTGTCGGTGGCGACCCGGACCGGCCGGCTCCAGGTGCGGCCCTGGTCGGTGGAGCTGACCATGCCGAAGTGCACGTCGCTGACGGTGGTGGCGGTCGCGTCGGTGAAGGTGATCCAGTCGAAGAAGTCGTACAGCGTGTCGGTGCGCGGGTCGACCACGATCTGGTTGCCGATGGTCTGGGTGTTCGGCGTCGTGGCGGTGGTCACGAAGGGCTTCGCCGGGGACCAGGTCCGGCCGTGGTCCCGGGTGACGGACAGGTAGCCCGGCCCGTCGAAGACCGGGGTCGGGCCGGCGGCCTGGTCCACCCGGTCCCAGACCTGGTAGGCCACGCCCGGGTGCACGGGGTCGGCGGTGACGGCGTTCTTGTCGTCGGTGATCGCCGGGTCGTCGTCGCTGATCAGCTCGGTGACGTGCTGCCAGCTGCGCCCGCCGTCGGTGGAGGTGGCGGCGGCCACCGCGCTGCGCGCCGTGGTGGCGTCGAAGACCAGGGCGCTGGCGTACGCGGTGCCGTCGGGGCCGAAGCTCACCCAGCCGTCGGAGGCCCGCTGGTAGGCCAGCCCGCCGGGCGCACAGTGGGTGAAGGGCAGGGCCGTCTGGGTGAAGTGCACGCCGTCCGTGGTGTAGCTGGAGCTCAGGCCCCGGGCACCGCCGTTGGACCAGCGGTCCTGCTGGTAGATGGTGATCGTGTTCGCCGGATCCAGCGGGTTGGCGGCGGCGTACGGTTCCTCCTCCGCGCCCGGGTAGTTGGTGCCGTCGCCGTCCGCGCCGAGGTCGCAGGAAGCGTACGGATCGCCGGGTGAGATCACGGCGAGCGGTGCGCCGGGCGAGGCGTCGGGCGGGTTCGCGCCGGCCGCGGCCGCACCGGCCGGGGTAGGGGCACCGGCGGCGACGGCGGCGAGGAGGAGCGCTGCGGTCGCGGTGGCGAGTGGTGCCCTGGTGCGGAACTGCATGGAGACCCCCATGGTCGTCGGCGGGAGGTGCCTGGTGTCCTGGGTGGTGCTGCGCTGTGCTCTGCTCCGGTGCCGAACGGGAGTCGGCACCCGGTCGGCCGCTCGGGATGCCCGGTCGGTCGGCCGCGATGTCCGGTCGGCCGCGCGAGTCTAGCCAGCGGCAGGGGGCGCGCCAACGGTCCGCGCGGGCTCCTTACCGAGTCCGTACCATCGGCCGCCGTCCCCGCCCTGACCTGGGGTTATACGGGCCGGCCGGTGCGGTGTGTCTACCGCCCGCGCTCCCGCAGGGCCTGGTGGACGGTTCGCAGGGCGGTGGCCGACTGTTCCCAGCCGTGCCACCAGAACAGCCCGCCGTCCTGGCCGGCCTCGGTGGCGAGGGCGGTCAGGTGGGCCCAGGGGCCGAGTGGGATGCCGAACCGGGGCCGGGCGGCGAGCCGTTGGGCTGCCTCGGCCTCGACCGGGACCATGCCGACCAGTGGGAAGGGTGTGCCGTCTGCGGTCCGGCCGGTGCCGTGCAGCATCGGGTGCAGGGTGATCGGGTCGAGCAGCAGGGTGAGCTCGGCGCCGGGCACCGGGGCCGGGCCGTCCTGCCAGCCGAGGCGCCGACCGCTCGACTCGGCCTTGGGCACGGGCCGTCCGTCGAGGGTGACCCCGTCCGCCGCGATCCGCAGCCGGGCACCGGCGTCCGGCCGGGACGGCAGCCGCAGCCGGTAGTCTCCGTACAGACAGGGCGGGACGTCCGGCAGCGGTCGGTCGTAGGGGACGGTGACCGCGTCCATCTCGAAGCCCGTCGGGCCGAGCAGCACCGCCGCGGTGACGGCTTCGCCGTCGACGGTGACGTGCAGGCGCGGGAGCGCGCCGGGGGCGTCGGACACCACGTCCACCCGCACGCCCTCGGCGTGGTAAGCACCCACCAGGTCGGCGAGCGGCGGGGCCTCCGGCAGCGGGTACTCCGTCAGGCAGACAGTGCGTGCGACGGAGCCTGCCGCCTCAACGGCACCGGCAGCGCTGACGGTTCCGACGAGTCGGCGCCGCCCGTCCCGGCCGAACTCGGTGCGCAGCTCGCCGCCGCTGCCGTCCGGCTCGCGCCAGCGCAGCACGCCGCGCTCGTAGCGCGGGTCGGCGATCCGGCGGCCGTCGACGTGGACCCGGTGCCGGGGCGGGTCGGTCGCGCGGCCCAGGACGTAGACGGACAGCTCGCCGTCCGGCGTGCCGTACAGGCCCGTCCAGGGGTAGAGGGCGTCGGCCAGGACGGAGTCCAGGTCCTGGCGGAGTGACGGCCAGCCCGTGATGCCGTCCCGTAGCAGTGCGCGTGCCTCGGACCTGCGGGTGAGCAGGGTGCGCAGCCGTCGTGCGGCCTCCGGGGTGGGCCGGTGCCGTACGCCGCGGGCGGCGGCCTGGAGGGCGAGGTCCTCGCGCCTGGACAGCAGGGCGCGTTCGGCCGCGCCGAGCTCCGGCGGTGCCCAGTCGGCGACGGCGGCCGCGGGCTCGCGGACGTAGCGTTCGCGCAGGGCGCTGTCCTCGCCGAGGGCGAGGACGAAGCGGGCGCCGGGCGTGTCCTCCTGCCAGTGGTACGCGGCCGGGATGCGGAAGTCGGCGAAGCCGTCGAGGGCGGTGAGTTCCCGCGGGCCGTACTCGTCGATGGTGCGCAGCGGCCCGTCGGGCGGGCGGACGGTCTGGCCGGGCTGGAGCAGGCCGAGGCGGCGCAGCACCTGCGGGTCGGCCGGTGCGGCGGCGGTGGGGGCCAGGTACCAGGTGGAGGCGCTGGTGACGGTGCGTTGCACGGTCGGGTCGCGCAGGGCGGCGACGGTGTGCTCGGCGGTGACGGGTTCGAGGCCGCGGTAGCGGGCGCCGATGTAGTTGACCACGGTGTGGTCCGGTCCGTAGACCTCCTCCAGCCGGTCCAGCAGCACGGGCAGGTGCCGGTTGGTGAACCCGGCGCGCTGGTAGTCGAGTTCACCGACGATGCCGACCTGCCAGAGCACCAGGTGCAGGCCCGGGTCGATGCGCCGGCCGTGGATCAGCAGGTCGGAGGCCTCGAAGGTCTGCATGCCGGGGGTGCTCGGGTCCACCCCGAGGTCGGCGCAGAGCACGTCCAGGGCGCTGATGCCGGGCCGCATCACGGCGCGGTGCCCCTCCCGGCGGGCGATCCGCACGGCGCGGTGGGAGGAGAGCACGAAGATGCCCGGGTGGCCGTAGAAGACCGCGGCCACCCGGCGCCCCGCGCGGACGAAGTGCAGGACGGCTTCGGACATCTGGACGTACGTCAGGTAGCGGTCCTTGGCGTCGTCGTAGAGGACACCGAGGTCGTAGGCGTCCGGGCGCCAGGCGTTGATCCGCACCACGGTGGCCGGGTCCGCCACGCAGTGGAAGACGTGGTCGGCCTCGCGGAGCAGGCGCTCGTCGGCCCGGGTGAACCCGGCCGCCTCGATGCCCGAGCCGAGCACCGTCAACTCGCCCCTGGCGCCGCTGGATTCACCGCCGGGAGGGCCGGCGGCGGCGATCGCCCGGGTCAGGTCCGCCCACCGTTCCTGGTGCTCGTGCCGGGACGGGAACCGGTCGAAGGGGCGGCTGTAGCGGTGGGCGGAGGGGGAGTCGACGTCCATGCGCGCGGGGCTGGCCTCAGACCGTGTCGGGGGCGTCCGCGGCCACGGCGTCCACCAGCAGCGGGGGGTCGAGCTGCACGTACATCTGGACGACCTGCGGGGGCAGTGGATCCATCTGGGTGACCTGAGGCGTGGGCTCCACCGTGTCCGCGAGGTCAGCCGGGTCCGGGAGGCCCACGAGCTCCGGGCCGCAGTCCCCGGCCAGGGCGAGGTCGACGTCCACGTCGATGTCCACGACGTCGACGGGAATCCTGCTTGCGGTGAGCGTGATCACGGCGGTCACTCGTCCCCTCGGAGCCACGGTGGAAGGCGAGTTCATGCTACTGGCCGCCTGCTCGGCCGAACAGGGGTGGCGACCACCGCCCCGAGTCCGTCAGGCAACCGGCCCAGCCCCGCGCGCGCCGGCCGCCCCGGCCTGGTGAGCTGTGCGGGGGAGCCCGCCACCGACCGGCCTCCCGGACCGCCCGAAGGAGACCCCGTGCCGGACCCGACGACCTCGTACGCCGACCTGCGCGCCCTGGTGATCAACTGCACCCTCAAGCGCTCCCCGGAGCGCAGCCACACCCAGGGCCTGATCGACGTCAGCACCGGCATCATGGAGCGCCAGGGTGTGCAGGTCGAGGTGCTCAGGGCGGTGGACATCGACATCGCGACGGGCGTCTGGCCGGACATGACGGAGCACGGCTGGGAGACCGACGAGTGGCCGGTCATCTACTCGCAGGTCATGGCCGCGGACATTCTCACGCTCGCCGGACCCGTGTGGCTGGGGGACAACTCCTCCGTGATGAAGAAGGTCATCGAGCGGCTGTACGCGTGCTCGTCGATCCTGAACGAGCACGGGCAGTACGCGTACTATGGTCGGGTCGGGGGCTGCCTGATCACCGGGAACGAGGACGGCGCGAAGCACTGTGCGATGAACGTCCTGTACAGCCTCCAGCACCTCGGATACACGATCCCGCCGCAGGCCGATGCGGGCTGGGTGGGCGAGGCGGGGCCGGGGCCGTCGTACCTGGACGCCGGGTCCGGTGGGCCGGAGAACGACTTCACCAACCGCAACACCACCTTCATGACCTGGAACCAGCTCCACCTGGCCCGGATGCTCAAGGACGCCGGGGGCATCCCGGCGCACGGCAACCAGCGCTCGGAGTGGGACGCGGGCTGTCGCTTCGACTTCGAGAACCCCGAGCACCGCTGAGCCCGGCCGAATCGTACGGTCGTTGCGCGGTGTCGGGTGGGCTGGGGGCGGTTGGGTCGGCCTCGTGCGCGCGAGCCCGTGACGGAGTCAGCGGCCCGGGGCGGTGCGGGGTGGGGTGGGGAGGACGCGGAAGGAGAGGCCCGCCGCGGTGAGGCGGTCGATCAGGGGGCGGCCCATGGCGACCGCCGTGGTGAGTTGGCCGGCCAGTGGGGGGAGGTCGTCGTAGGCGAGGCAGAGGGCGGACTCGGCGAGCATCTTGGCGGTCTCCTGGTAGCCGGGGTCGCCGCCGGTGACCTCGGTGAGGAGGGTTCGGCCGTCCTGGGCCCGGGCGGCGAAGCGGACGGCGAACCAGGAGCGGGCCCGCTGCTCGGGGCCCGGGCCGTCGCCGGGTTTGCGCAGCCGCTCCAGGGCGTGGCGCAGGGTGGGGAGTTGGGCGGCCAGGGCGAGGGCCGCGACGGTGGTGAGGCCGGCCAGGGCGACCGGCAGCCGGCGGACGGCCGCGTAGTGGGTGTAGCCGAAGTCCGGGCCGTACTCGTCCAGTGCGGCGGCCGAGCGGGACACCACCAGGGGGTCGATCGTGGGCATCGGCACGGCCCAGGCGCGGGCCGCCCGGGAGTGGTGCGGTCGGCCGGTGGGGGTGCGGACCAGCCGGCCCTTCGGCCGGGGCTCGACGGCGCGGCGGGCGCGGGCGGCCCGGGCCATGGCCCGCGGCCGGGAGAGGGCCGTCAGCGCGGAGGCGAAGGTGCCGCCGGAGACGGTGCCGCCGACCCGGACGAAGCCCTCCACGGAGAGCCGGGCGGCCGGGCCGCCGCGGCGGACCAGTTCGTCGACGATGAAGAGCACGCCGAGGTCGTGCGGCACCGAGTCGAAGCCGCAGGCGTGCACCAGCCGGGCACCGCTGGCCACCGCACGCTCGTGGTGGCGGAGGTACATCCGGTCGACGAACTCCGGCTCGCCGGTGAGGTCCACGTAGTCGGTGCCGGTGTCCGCGCAGGCCGCCACCAGTGGTTCGCCGTGCCGCAGGTAGGGGCCGACGGTGGACACCACCACCCGGGCCGAGGCGGCCACCTCGCGCAGGGCCCGGCGGTCGGCGGCGTCGGCCACCAGCAGCGGGAGGTCGGCGCAGCGCGGGTCGATCCGCGCCAGCCGCGCCCGGACGGCGGCGAGCCTGTGCTCGTCCCGGCCGGCGAGGGCCCAGCGGCAGCCCTCGGGCGCGGCCCTGGCCAGGTACTCGGCGGTGAGCCCGCCGGTGAACCCGGTGGCGCCGAACAGGACGAGGTCGTACGGGCGGGGCTCGGCCATCAACGTTCCCTACTCACGGGTAATCGACTGCGCCACGCTAGGAGTCCGGCGTGGCACTGTCAACGGCCCGGGCCGGCGTCAGAGCACGTCCGCGAGGAACTGCCGCAGGCGCGGGCTGCGCGGTGCGTCGAAGACCGCCCCGGGTGGGCCGGACTCGACCACCACCCCGCCGTCCATGAAGGCGACGCTGTCGGAGACCGAGCGGGCGAAGCCCATCTCGTGGGTGACCACCACCATGGTCATGCCCGCGCGGCCGAGGTCGGCCATCAGCGACAGGACGCCCTTGACGAGTTCCGGGTCCAGGGCCGAGGTCGCCTCGTCGAAGAGCATCACCTGGGGCTCCATGGCCAGCGCGCGGGCGATCGCCACCCGCTGCTGCTGCCCGCCGGACAGCCGGGCGGGGCGTACGTCGGCCTTGTGCCGCAGGCCGACCAGGTCGAGTTGGCGCAGGGCGGTCCCGGTCGCCTCCTCGCGGGAGAGGCGCCTGAGCTTGCGGAGCGGGAGGGTGAGGTTGCGCAGGACGCTCAGGTGCGGGAAGAGGTTGAACTGCTGGAAGACCATGCCGACCTGTCGGCGCAGCAGGTCGGGGTCGCGGTGCAGGACGCTCTCGCCGTCCAGCAGGACGTCGCCGCGGTCGGGCTCCAGCAGGCGGTTGATCGTGCGCAGCAGGGTGGACTTGCCGGAGCCGGACGGGCCGATCACGGAGAGGGTGTGCCCCTCGGGGACGTCGAGGTCCACGCCGCGCAGGATCGGGGTGCCGCCCAGCGACAGGTGGAGGTCCCGGGTGGCCAGGCTGACCGGGGAGAACTGGGTGCGGGTGGTGGCGGCCGGGGTGGTGGCCGTGCTGGAGGTGGGGCGGTGGTCAGACACGTGCCGCTCCTTCGGGGACGGGGGTGGACTCGGGCGCGGGCCTGGCCTCGGAGCGGGCGGCGGCGGCCGACGGTGTGCCGCGCCCGTGGCGGAGCCGTCGGTCGATCACGTTGACCAGGTGCGTCAGCGGCACGGTGAGCAGGAGGTAGAACAGTCCGGCGAGCACCAGCGCGGACTCGTTGCCGGTGGTGGCGGCGGAGTCCTGGCCGATCCGGAAGAGGTCGCGCTGATCGGCCGTCAGCCCGAGGAAGTAGATCAGGCTGGAGTCCTTGATCAGCGCGATGAGCTGGTTCACCCAGGCCGGCAGCACCCGCCGGACGCCGAGCGGGAGGATGATCAGCCGCATCGCCGCCGCGTACGAGAAGCCGAGCGCGCGCGCCGCCTCGAACTGGCCCGCCTCCACGCTCTGGATCCCGGAGCGGAAGATCTCCCCGAAGTAGGCGGCGGCGATCAGGGACAGTGCGAGGACCCCGAGCGGGTAGGGGTCCGGCCCCCAGATCTCCATCCCCTGCGGGGCCAGCCCCACGCCGATCAGCAGGATGGTGACCGCGGCCGGAAGACCGCGGAACACGTCGGTGTAGACCCGGGCCGGCCAGCGCAGCCAGCGGGTCCGGGCGATGCCGGCCACCGCCAGCAGCAGCCCCAGGACGGTGCCGATGACGGCCGAAGTCACCGCGAGGATCAGCGTGTTGGGCACGCCGGTGGTGAGCAGGTCGGAGAGCGCGGAGCGCATCGATCCCCAGTTGAAGAACGTCTCCGCCAGCGTGCCCAGCTGGTCCACGTCGGCCTCCTTGTCGTCCGGTTCGGTGGTTCGGCGGTGGTGGGGGGTGGTGAGGGGTGGTGAGGGGGTGGGTCAGGGCGTCGGGGACGCGCCGGCCGGTGCGCCCGTGGTCGGGGCCGCCTTGACGGGCGGGTAACCGACCGAGCCGTTACCGGGCTTGAAGCCGTCCGGCACCGGGCGGCCCGGGTAGTACTGCTCCTGGAGGCGGGTCCAGGTGCCGTCCGCGATCACCTCGTCGAGGGCCTTGTTCAGCGCGGCGAGCAGCTCGGGGCGGTTCTGGGCGACGGCGAAGGCGGTCGGCGCGGAGCTGAGCTGCTTCTGGGCGAGGACCACCTTGCCGCCGCTGTCCTGGGCGCTCTTCTCACCGATCTCCGCGGGCGAGATCCAGGCCTCGGCCGTCCCGGCCTTGAGCTGGTTCAGTGCGCCGTTGTAGTCGGGCACGCGCACCGGGTTGAGGTTGTTCTTGGTCGCGTAGTCGTCCTGGACGGTCCCCTGGACGACCACGACGCGCTTGCCCGCCAGCTGGTCGAAGGAGGTGATCGGCGAACCGGCGGGGACGTCCAGGCCGAAGTAGCCGAAGTCGTAGCCGTTGGTGAAGGCCACCGTCTTCTTGCGGGCCTCGGTGACGGTGATGGACGAACTGCCCACGTCGAACTTGTGGTTGGCGACCTGCGACAGCAGCGAGGAGAAGTCCGTCGCCGCGAACTCCACCTTGAGGCCGGCCTTGGCGGCGACGGCGGTGAGCAGGTCGTTGTCGAAGCCGGTGAACTTGCCGTCCTTGAGGTACACGTTCGGCGGCGCGTCCGAGAGGGTGCCGACGCGTATCGTCCCCGGAACGGACAACTGGTACGGATTGTCGGCGGACTTCGCCGAGGAGGAGCCGCCGCCGCAGGCGGTGAGCGAGGCCAGCGAGGCGAGGACGGCGAGAGTGGTGACGAGAACCCGGCGCGGGCCCATGGAGGCTCCAGTGGTGTGGTGGTGAGGGGATGCGCGGCCGACCGGCCCGGCCCGGCCCGGCCCGGTCCGGTCCGGGACATACGGGGACCGGGGACCGTGGACCGGGGCAGGGCGAGCGGCAGCGCACGACCGCACGGATCAGGGCGGTCGTGGAAAAGGGCGAGCGGAAGAAAGGAAGGAAGAAAGGAAGGAAGAAAGGGAAAGGCAGGAAGGAAACGGGGGGACGCGAGCGCCCGGCGTCAGAGCCGGAAGAGGGCGTGCGTCAGCAGCTGGGGCGACAGCTCATCGCCGTCACACGGCGCAGGTCGATGTGCCTGCGCGAAACGAGGTAGCCAGCCATGCGGGCACTATGCGTGGTGATCGTCGGCGGAGTCAAATCCTCCGCCGACGCCACGGCCTCACAGTTCGCGGATCACGCGCCTGGTCAGCGCGTACCCGAACGCGCCGGTCAGGCACAGTCCGGTCGTCGCGAACACCGCCCGGGCCCCGAAGGCGTCCACGGCCGCGCCGGCCGCGATCACCGAGAGCGGGAAGACCCCCAGCGCGCAGAAGGTGATCGCCGCCATGACCCGGGCCAGCAGTGCGGGCGGGGTGCCCCGCTGCACGCCGGTGACGACCAGGACATTGGTCACCGTGCTGGCGCCGCCCGCCAGGAGGAGCAGCAGCACGGCGCCGACCAGGCCGGTGAACGGCACCAGGCCGATCGCCGCACCCATCACCAGGCCGGAGAGCATCGCCGTACGGCCGCGCGAGCGCAGATCGGTGAGGCCGGCCGCGAAGAGGCCGCCGACCAGCGCACCGCCGGTGAAGGCGGCCAGCAGCAGGCCGAGCCCGACGGCACCGGCGCCGAAGCCGTGGGTGGCCAGGGTCGGCAGGGCGACCCGGGTGGCGCCGCCCACCGTCAGATTGGCGATCACCGTCACCGTGAGCACCGCGCGCAGCAGTGGCGACTCCCGCAGCAGGGCACGGAAGTTCCTTGGTACGGAGGCGCGTTCGGAGATCGGGCCGGGCGGGGCGACCGGGCTGCCGCGACCGATCAGCAGCAGCGTCGCCGCCGACACGGCGAAAGTCGCCGCGTCCAGGCCCAGCGCGGCGGCCGGGTCCAGCCAGGCGACCAGCGGGCCGGCCAGCGCCGGGCCGAGCAGCCCGGCGCCGAAGGTGACCGTGCTGTTCAGCGCGTTGCCCGCGTGGAGGTCCGCGGCGGGCAGCAGGGTCGGGGTGATCGCCCAGGCGGCCGGCAGGAACACCCCGGCGCCCAGGCCGACCAGCAGTGCCAGCCCGCCGATCAGCCGGAAGTCCGCCACTCCGGCGGCGGCCACCGCGCACAGGGCGGCGGTGGCGAGCAGCCGGCCGAGGTCGGCGGCCAGCATCACCCGCCGGGCGCCGAACCGGTCGGCGAGCATACCGCCGAGCGGGGTGGCGGCCAGCCGGCCCGCGCCGTAGGCGGCGACCACCAGGCTCAGTTGACGGGCGCCGCCGGCGAGGGAGTAGACCAGCAGCGGCAGGGCGACCACCTGGAAGGCGTTGCCGAACTCCGAGGTGGCCTGCCCGATCACCAGCAGCCGGAAGCCGCGGGCGCGCAGCGGCGCCAGGCCGAACCGGGGGCGGAAGCGCAACAGCCCTGCGGCGCGGGCTGGTTGCGCGTGGCCGTCTGCTTCCGTACGTCCTCCCGGCTCCGTACGGCTGTCCGCTTCGGCGCCGCCGTCCGGTTCCGTACGGCCCTGCCCGTCGCTGCTCGTGCCGGTGCGGCTAGCCATCGAGCGACACCGGCAGCGACTCCAGGCCGCGCAGCATGATGGTGTTGCGCCAGGGCAGGGTCTCCTCCGGGGCGGCCAGCTCGATCCGGGTGAAGCGCGACAGCAGGCCGGTGAGCGCGACCTCGCTCTCCAGCCTGCCGAGGAAGGAGCCGAGGCAGCGGTGCAGGCCCTGTCCGAAGGCCAGGTGGCCGGGGTCGCCCCGGTCCAGGACCAGCCGGTCGGGGTCGGTGAAGCGGGCCGGGTCCCGGTTGGCCGCGCCGAGCGAGAGCAGTACCAGTTCGTCCGCCGGGATCTCGACGTCGTCGACCATCACGTCGGCGTTGGTGAACCTCAACGTGGCCATGCTGACCGGGGATTCGTAGCGGAGGAACTCGTCGACGGCGACCGGCATCGACGCCGGGTCGGCGCGCAGCAGGGCGAGCTGGTCGGGGTGGTGGAGCAGCGCCAGGGTGGCGGTGCCGAGCAGGTTGACGGTGGTCTCGTGGCCGCCGATCAGCAGCAGGAAGACCATCGAGAACACCTCCCGCTCGGTGAGTTCGCCGGCGTCCCGGGCCTGCACCAGGTCGGTGAGGATGTCGGCCTTCGGCGAGGACCGCCGGGCTGCCATCAACTCCCGTAGGTAGTCGTTCAGTTCCTCGGTCGCCTGGGCGAACGTCAGGTCGCCGCCCTGGGTGAGGATCGCCGTCGACCAGGTGCGGAAGGCCTGCATGTCCTCCGGGGGGAAGCCGAGCAGTTCGCAGATGATCATGATGGGCAGCGGGAAGGCGAAGTCCGTGATCAGGTCGGCGGTGCCCCGCCCGCGGAGCCCGTCCAGCAGGCCGTCGGCCGTGCGCTCGACCAGCGGCCGCATCCCGTCGACCCGTCGGCGGGTGAAGACGCCCTGGATCAGGCGGCGCAGCCGGGTGTGGTCCGGCGGATCGCTGTTGAGCATGTGGACGACCTCGGAACCGAGCGTCAGTCCGGCGCCGCGCCCGCTCGCGATGGCCTGGCTGCGGCGGACGTCCTGCCCGAAGCGCGGATCCGTCAATGCGGCCCGGACGTCCTGGTAGCGCGTCACCAGGTAGACCGGCAGCCCCTCGCCGAACTCCACGACGGAGACGGCGCCGGCCTCGCGGATCCGGGCGAGCGTGGGGTAGGGGTCGCGGATGAAGGCGGCCATCCGGGCTGCGGCGTCGTCGTCGACCGCGGTGGTCATGGATCTCTCTCCTCGGACTCGGAACTCGTGCGGCTGGGAAGCCGGGTGGCCGGGTGGCTGGGCAGCCGGATGGCTGGTTGTGGGGCCGTGGTGTAGGCCGTCAGACCGTCAGCGAGGGGAACGGCCAGCGGCGCACCCGCATCGGCAGGAACCAGGCGCGGCCCGCCTGTTCGGCGATCAGACCGGCCTCGGCGAAGTCCCGGCGGACGGCGTCCGGCAGCAGGTCGACCTCGACGCCCTCGGACAGCGCCTCCAGCTGTGCCAGGTGGCCCGGTTCGTCGATGGTGAACAGCTCCAGCGTGCCGAACCGGCGGTCCCGGACCTCGACGAAGCCGGGGCCGCGGCGGAGCACGCACTTGCTCGGGAAGTACGTGGCGCGCCAGTCGGCGAGCACCTCCTGCGGGCCACCGGTCAACTGCTCGGGCGGGTACAGGTGGTGGAACCGGCGCTGCGCCACGCAGCCGTCCGGGCAGACCGCCTGCCAGAGCACGGCCAGCCCCTGCCCGGTCGCCTCGCGCAGCAGCATCAGCGCCCGGGCGGAGGCGGCCGGGGCGTCCGCGCACAGCCGTACCGGCTCGGTCAGCCGCAGGCAGCGGACCCCGGCCCGGTGCAGCTCGATGACCTCCGCCCGCGCCGGGCCGGTCAGGGTGCGGCGGCCGAGCGCGAAGCCCGGCAACTCCCGTACGGCGGGGTCGTAGTCGAGCCAGAGCTCGACCTCCGGGGCGGCCGCGCGCCAGGCGGCGGCGCCACTACCGTGCAGCCCGGTCCGTTCAGCCGATCGGGACGGCATCGGGCACCTCCTCGGTGGGGGTACGGGTGGCGGTGAGGGGGCGGGCTTCGGCTTCGGCCTCGGGACCGTGCCGGTGCCGCATCCGCATCAGCACCTGGTTGTCGGACTCGACGGCGACCTGGAGGTAGCCGTCGCCGTCGTGGAACAGCAGGCCCAGCGCGGTGAAGTGCTCCAGCACCGGCCCGACCGCCGCCGCGCCGCCGGGGACCTTGGCGGCCAGCGCGGCGGCCGAGCGGGGCCGGTCGAGCAGCCGGAAGACGGCGAGTTCCACCGGATCGGTCAGTTCGACCGCCCGCCAGTCGTACCCGGGGCGGGTGTTGACGAGCACGATCCGTGCGCCCGCGTCCCGGTAGCTGAGCCGGCTGTCGGGGAACCGTGCGAGCCAGGTGTCCACCGCCGCGCTCAGCCGCTCCGCGAGGTCGCCGCCGATCCCGCGCGGCGGCGCGCTGAACACGTAGGCCAGTTCGTTGAGTTCGCTCTCGGGGAGGTGGTAGGTCGCGCGGTACTGGAGAGCCGGCCGGGTGATCGCGAAGCCCAGCTCGGGGCGGTCGAAGTACGGGCTGAACCGCTCGATGGCGATCCGTCCCGCTCCGGTCGGCGGGTCGAGGTGGTGCAGCACGGGCAGTTGGCGGATCACCGACTCGTAGTCGTCCGGCTGTTCGCCCGGGAAGCCGTAGAGGTAGTTCCAGGTGACCGAGACCCCGGCGCTCTGCGCGTCCCGCAGTGCGCGGACGTTCTGGCAGCCGGTCACCCCCTTGTCCATGATCCGCAGGACCCGGGTGCTCAGGTTCTCGATGCCGGGCTGGACCTGGGCCGCGCCGGAGTCGCCGAGCAGCTGGAACTGGTGGCGGCGCAGGTTGGCCTTGATCTCGAAGTGCAGCCGCAGGTCGACCGGGAGTTCGGCCAGCGATTTCAGGACGGTGTCGAAGTAGCCCATGTCCAGGATGTTGTCGACCACGTAGACGTCCAGCAGCTGGTGGCGCTCGGCGAGGGTGAGCACCTCGGCGAGGAAGTCGGCCGGTGGCTTGGAGCGGAACGCCATCGAGGACCCGTTGAGCCCGCAGAAGGTGCAGTGGTGCTTCTCGCCCCACCAGCAGCCGCGGGAACCTTCGAGGACCAGCTTGGGGTCGACCCAGCCGGCCGCGACGGAGGCGTCGAGCCGCTCGAAGAAGCCGTCGTAGCGGGGCGTGAGGATCGCGGCGGGCGGCAGCGGCCGCTCGGCCATCGGATTGGCCGTCGACCTCCCGGTGGCGTCGCGCCAGCACAGGCCGGGGACGGTGGCGGGGTCCTCGCCCGCCAGGAGTGCGGGGAAGGCGGCCTCGCCCTCGCCGCGCACCACGTAGTCCAGGAAGGGGAAGTTGCGGTGCAGCGCGGCGCCCTGCGGACCGTCGCAGTTCGCGCCGCCGAAGACCGTGCGCACCTGCGGGCAGCGCTGCTTGAGCAGCTTCGCGGCGGCGAGGCTGGCCGTGTTCTGCTGGAAGGTGGTGGTGAAGCCGACCAAGTCCGGTGGGTCGGCGGCGAGTTCGTCGACCAGTCGGGCGATGAACGCGGGGGCGAGGGCCCGGACGGACCGGGTCAGGGCGATCTCCTGCGGGCTCGCGCCGTTGGCGGCCAGGTAGGCGAAGTAGTCGGCGGAGCCGTCGCGGTCGCTGCCAGGGGCGCCACGAGGATTCTCATCGTCGTACAGTGCGCCGGCGAAGGCCCAGTCGCCCGCGCCCTGGAAGTACGACTTCTCGGAGAAGTACTGGTAGTCGTCCACGCCGAAGCCGGCGGTCCCGGCGGCCCAGTCCACGAAGTCCAGGTTGGCGTACCGCACTTCGGTCTCGTGCCCGGCCCGGGCGGCGGCCGTGTGCAGGATCCCGAGGGCCAGCGAGGGCACGTCGATCGCACCCCAGGGCATGTGCAGCAGGACGATACGCATGGTGGCCACTTCTGTCGGTCGAGGGCGGTCGAGGGCGGTTCGCGGTCGGTCACGGGACGGTCGGCGAGCGGTCGCGGTCGGTCGCGGTCTTTCGAGGACGGTCGGCGGGGTGTCGCTCCGGGGCACCGCGGGCGCCCCGGAGCGACGGTGGGTCACTTGTCCTTCTGCTCCGGCTTCGGCTTCGGCTGCCCCTTGAGGGCAGGCGCGACCACTGCGGCCTTGGTGAGGTCGAGCGAGAAGTTCTGGACCACCACGGCGCCCCGGTCACGCTCCGGGGTGCCGATCGGGTCGTTCTGGATGCTGCGTCGCTTCATGGCTGTTCACCTCCTTCCATCGGATCGGTGGGTGCCCCGGGGCGGTCGCCCCGGGGTGTCCGGGGGAGCGGTGCCGGCCAGGCGCGCCCGGCGAAGCGGACCATTGCCTCCAGCACCGATCGGTGGTCGGCGGTCCGGCGGCTGTAGTGGCCGCCGTCCACCCAGTGCAGCTCGTGCGGCACCGCCAGCCGGCGCAGGTCCGCGGCGTACCGGTCGACCTGTTCGGGCGGGCAGCGCTCGTCGGTCCGCGAGGCGACCAGCAGGACGGGCGAGCGGACCCGGTGCACGTACGAGCGCGGGTCGGCCGCGCGGTAGCGCTCGGGGACCTCGTCCGGGGTGCCGCCGAAGAGCTGGCGGTCGACCTCGCGCAGGGCGGGGGTGGTGGTGCGGTAGGTGGCGGGGTAGTCCGCGATCGGCTGGGCGGCCATGCCGAGCGTCCACAGCTCGGGCTGCGCGCCCAGCGCGAGGAGGGTCAGGTAGCCGCCCCAGGAGAATCCGCAGAGGCCGGTGCGCTCCGCGAGCGCGGTGCCGTCGGCGACCAGTTCGGCGCGGACGGCGGCCAGGTCCTCGATCTGGGCCAGGCCGACCCGGTGGCCGTAGTCGTACTGCCAGCCGGAGCCGTAGCCGGTGGAGCCGCGGTAGTTGGTGCGCACCACCGCGTAGCCGTGGCGCACCAGGGCGTTCACCCGGGGGTCGTAGGAGTCCCGGTCGTGGGTGGCGGGGCCGCCGTGGACCAGGAACAGGGTCGGCCACGGGCCGGGGCCGGCCGGCGTGCTGACGAAGCTGTGGATCCGCCCGTAGGGCTGGGGCGTCCAGCGTCTGCTGCGGCGGGTGTCGTCGTCGCGCTCCGGAGCGTGGTCCGGGGTGGGATCCGGGGCCGGGTGGAGCGGCTTCTCGGCGCCGGGGCGCAGGACCAGTGGGCGGGGCGGGGTCGACTCCCGGCTCCAGACGCAGTGCAGGGTGCCGTCCGGGGCGCAGGACAGGTCGTGGATGGTGCCGCCGGGTGTGCGGATCTCCCGGGCGGGCGTGGGCGGGGCCGGTTCGGCCGACGGGCTGAGGGCGGCCGACGGGCCGAGGTCGGCGAGGAGCAGTCGGCTCCGCCCGGCCCGCTCGTGCTGGATCAGCACCCCGTGCGGCCCCCCGTACCAGCCGGCCGAGATCTGCGAGTCGAACGACAGCTCCGGGTGTCTTCGCAGGCCTGAGTCCGCCCGCCAGGTCGCGACGGAGTACCGCTCGTCTTCCTCGACCACCAGGAGGAGCTCGGGTTCGCGCACGGCGAGGGGGTTGAACTCGATCGGCCAGAGCCGCAGTCGGGGGCTCCCGGCGAGCCGCGTCGCACCAGCTGGCGCGTTGGACGACGCATTGGACGGCACGCTGCACGGCGCGCGGTCCTCCGGCAGGTGCGACGGCGCGTCCGTCGGCCACAGGAGCACCGCGTCGTCCCCGTCGGGGCATCCGCCGAGCGCGAGCAGCCGGCCGTCCGGGGACAGGTCGGCCAGGCCCAGGTGTCCCGGCGCCGATCCGATCGGCCGGGCCTCGCCCGCAGGCGGGCCGACGTAGCAGTGCGAGGTGTCGCCGGTCCCGACGGCCACCGCCGCCAGCGCGCCGGTCCGGTCGAAGGCGACGCCGTAGGCCCGCCCGGGCGGCACACCGTGCAGTGCCGCGCCGCGCGCACCGCCCGTGAACGGCTCGCGCCACCACCGGCCCTCCCCGGCGCCGTCGGAGTCGAACCACCAGATGGCCTCGCCGTCCGGTTCGATCTCGCTCAGGTGGACGCCCTCGGGGCGATCGGTGACCACCCGGCGCCGGTCCGTCCGCCGGTCCCAGGCGACTGCCTGCCAGCGCTCCTCGACGAGCCGGGTCTCGACCGCGCGGTCGGCCGCCAGGGCGGCGAAGCCGGGGGACTGGAACGCCTGCGTCACGGACCCGGCCCTTTCGCTTCGACGGTGGGAACAGAGCGCGCTGAACGTGCCGGGGCCGGTGGACCGGTGTGAAGGCCGGGTGAACCCGCGTGAAGAAAAGGTCACTTGCGGAGGATCGCGGCCACTCTAGGAGGGTGTCGCGGTCACGACCAGACCTCTCGCACAGATGGCCGAAAGACAGCTGAGATGAATCCGCCGGCCGTCCGAGTGCCGCTGCGCCCGCCGGACAGCCGCTCCGTCCCGCCGAGCTGCCCCGCCGCCCCGACTCCGCCGCCCCGCTGAGCTGCACCGACCCCGGCGGTGCGGGCGGCCCCGGACGGATGCGAAGGTGGACGGCGTGAACGAGACGATCATGGCAGCCGCCCGCGAGCGGGCCGCCGGGCACCGGCGCCGCTTCGACCTCCGCTTCGAGGCCTACTTCGACGCCCTGCCGGAGCGCCTCGACACCCCGCCGCTCAGCCGCTTCACCCCGCGCAGCCTGGAGCTGCTCCGGGACCTCTCGCTGCGCGGCGGCAAGCGCCTGCGGGTCGCCCTGCTGTACGAGGCGGCCCGGCTCGTGACCACCGACCCGGTGCCCGGCCTGGCCGAGGCCGCGCTGAGCATCGAACTGCTCCAGACGCACGGGCTGGTCCACGACGACATCATCGACGACTCGGCCGTGCGCCGCGGCGGGCCCTCCACCTACTACGCCTACCGCCGGGAGTTCCCGGAGTCCGAGCGGACCGCGCTCGGCCTGGCCGTTCTGGCCGGGGACCTCGCCGCCTTCCTCGCGATGCGGGTCCTGCTGGAGGCGGAGGTACCCGCCGAACTGCGCCAGGCGATGCTGGAGGTCCAGTTGAACGCGGGGGCCGAGACGGTCGCCGGCCAGATCGTGGACCTCGAACGCGACTTCCGGCCGCTCCCGGACGAGGAGTTCCTGCACACCGTCTGCGAGTACAAGTCCACCCGGTACTCCGTGCTCGCCCCGCTGCGGCTGGGGCTGCTGACGGCCGGCGAGGACGTGGCCCGCCACGACGCGCGGCTGCGCCGGTACGCGACCCTGGTCGGCATCGGCGGCCAGCTGCGCGACGACTACCTCGACCTGTTCGGCGAGGAGGACGCCACCGGCAAGTCGACCGGCGCCGACCTCCGTGCGGGGCGCCGCAGTTACGCGGTGACCGCGCTGCTCACCGCGGCGGACGAGGCGCAGCGGGCCCTGGTGGAGTCCGCGCTCGGCGACCCGCAGTGCCCGGCCGCCACGGTCGACCGGGTCCGCGAACTGGCCCGGCTGCTGGGCGTGGACGGGAAGCTCCGTGCCGACATGCGCCGCTGCGCGGAGGCGGCCCGCGCGGAAGCCCAGGGCTGGCGACCGTACTGGCGGGAGGAGGCGGTGGCCTTCTTCGAGGGCCTCCCGCTGTCGAACGTGATCCCGGGCCCGTGATCCCGGGGGCGTGACCCTGGGCCCGTGATCCCGGGGGCGTGACCCTGGGCAGGTGACGGGCGTGCCCGGGCGGGATCAGAACACCCCCGGGCGCCCCGGCCCGCCGGCCTCGCCCGTCGTCCAGTCCCAGTCCGCGATGGCGTCGCGCAGCAGCCGGGCGGCGGTGGGCAGGCGTTCGCCGAGGCGCCAGTGCAGGGTGAGGGCGCGTCGGCAGTCGGGGCTGTCGACGTCGACCCACACCAGCGGGACGCGGGTGGCGGTGCGCCGGGCGAGGGCGGGCACCAGGCCGATGCCCAGGCCCGCGCTGATCAGTTCGGCGATGGCGCCGGCCTCGTCGCCCTCGCAGACGATCCGGGGCACCAGGCCCTGGGCGGCGAACAGGCGGTCCAGCAGCCGGCGCTGCCAGTGCCCGGGGCGGGCGGCGATGAAGGGCTCGTCGGCGAGCTCCTCGATGCCCACCGAGGCGCGCCCGGCCAGCGGGTGGCCGAGCGGCACGGCCAGTCCCACCTCCTCGTCGAGGAGCCGGACCGATTCCAGCCCCTCGACGGCGATCGGCTGGGAGGCGACGGCCAGGTCGACCTCCTGGGCCCGCAGCTGCCGGGCCATCTCGGCGACGGTCAGCTGGTGCAGTTCGATCTCCACGCCGGGGTGCTCGTGTTTGAACGCCGCCAGCGGGCCGCTGAAGGCCAGGAAGGTCTCCGAGGCGAGCCGGACCGTGCCCAGCCCCTCCCCGGCCGCCTCGGCCACGGCCCGCCGGCCCGCCTCCAGTTCGCCGAGGGCGCGCTCGACGTAGCCGCGGAACAGGTGCCCGGCCTCGTTCAGCCGCAGCCGCCCGCCCCGCTCGAACAGCGGTGTGCCCAGTTCGGCCTCCAGCCGGGCCACCGAGCGGCTCAACGACGGCTGGGCGACGCGCAGTTCCGCTGCCGCCCGGCTCAGGTGCTCCAGCCGCGCCACCGCCAGGAACTGGGTGAGCGTGTGCAGGTCCACCGGTGGATCCCCCCTGAGTCGGACGCGCGTTGATCGCTCGTCTACCGGGGGATCCTACGGTCGGCGCGTTCGACACGTTCCGTACCGCTCAGAAGGATTCCCATGATCGACCCGGCCGCGCCGTCGCGCGGTGACACCCCCTGGATCGGCGACGATCCGCGCTTCGCCCGACTGCGCGCCAGCTACCGCAGGTTCGTCTTCCCGGTGACGGCGGCGTTCCTGCTCTGGTTTCTGGCGTACGTGCTCTGCTCGGCCTACGCCCGCGGCTTCATGGCGGCCGAGGTCGTCGGGAACATCAATGTGGCGCTGGTCTTCGGGCTGCTGCAGTTCGTCTCCACCTTCGGCATCGCCCTGGCCTACGGCCGGTTCGCCGCCCGGCGGTTGGACCCGCTGGCCGAGGAGCTGCGCAGGGCCGCGGCTGCTCTCCCCGGCGACGAGCACGAGCTGACGGGGAGCCGGGCATGACACAGCACCTTCCGCTCGCCGCTGCCGCCACCACCACCGCCCCCACCGCCACCGGCACGGCGCAGGAGGCCTCGCACCAGGGCCTGACCATCGGCCTGTTCGTCGCCCTGGTGGCGGTGACCCTGGTCATCACCCTCTGGGCGCGGCGGAGCACCCGGGGCACCGGCGGCTTCTACACCGGCGGCGGCCAGTTCTCCGCGCTGCAGAACGGCATCGCGATCTCGGGCGACTACCTGTCCGCGGCGTCCTTCCTCGGCATCGCGGGGATCATCGCGCTCTCCGGGTACGACGGCTTCCTCTACTCCATCGGCTTCCTGGTGGCCTGGCTGGTCGCACTGCTGATGGTGGCCGAACTGCTGCGCAACACCGGCCGGTTCACCATGGCGGACGTGCTGGCGGCGCGGCTGCGCAGCGGGCCGATGCGGACCGCGGCCGGGGTGTCGACGATCGTGGTGTCGATCTTCTACCTGATCGCGCAGATGGTCGGCGCGGCGACGATCGTCGGCCAGCTGCTCGACGTCAAGGGCGCCGCCGCGCAGATCTGGACCATCGTCGGGGTCGGTGCCCTGATGATCGTCTACGTCGTGGTCGGCGGGATGAAGGGCACCACCTGGGTGCAGATCGTCAAGGCCGGGCTGCTGATCGCCGGCGCGGCCGTGATGACCGTGTGGGTGCTGGCGAAGTACGGCTTCGACCTCGGCCACCTGCTCGGGGACGCCGCCTCGGCGTCCAAGAAGGGCGAGGCCTTCCTCCGGCCCGGCCTCAAGTACGGGGCGACGGACGGCTGGTCGAAGCTGGACCTGGTCAGCCTCGGGGTGGCCCTGGTGCTGGGCACCGCGGCGCTGCCGCACGTGCTGGTGCGCTTCTACACCGTGCCGACCGGCCGCGACGCGCGGAAGTCGGTGAACTGGGCGATCGGCATCATCGGGGTCTTCTACCTGATGACCCTGGTGCTCGGCTTCGGCGCGGCCGCGCTGGTCGGCACGGCGACGATCAAGGCGAAGGACCCGTCCGGCAACACCGCCGCCACCCTGCTGGCCGAGCACCTCGGCGGGGGCGCCGGCACCACCGGGGGCTCGCTGATGCTGGCCTTCATCGCGGCGGTGGCCTTCGCCACCATCCTCGCGGTGGTCGCCGGGCTCACCCTGACCTCCTCGTCCTCCTTCGCCCACGACCTGTACGCCAGCGTGATCCGCAAGGGCCGGGCCACCGAACGGCAGGAACTGGTCACCGCGAAGGTCGCCGCCGTGGTGATCGGCGCGGTCGCGGTCGCCCTGTCGATCTTCGCCAGGGACCTCAACGTGGCCTTCCTGGTGGCCCTGGCCTTCGCCATCGCCGCCTCGGCCAACCTGCCGGCGATCCTGCTGACCCTGTTCTGGAAGCGCTTCACCACCTTCGGCGCCAAGTGCGGCATCTACGCGGGGCTGGTCGCCTCGATCGGTCTGGTGCTGCTCTCGCCGATCTGCTGGGGCGGCGCGAGCGGCACCGTCCCCGCCGTGAAGCTGACGGCCGCCCAGGCGAAGGACTGCGGGGTGGACGCGTCCAGCAAGCAGGTCGGCAACGCCAAGGCGCTGATCTCCTGCACCGCCACGGCGCCGGTGCCGTTGCAGAACCCGGGCGTCCTCTCCATCCCGATCGGGTTCGCGGCCGCCGTCCTCGGCTCGCTGGCCGGCGGTCGCCGCCGCCGGGACGAGGACGCGGACGGGCGCGGCTTCGCCGAGCTGGAGGTCCGCGCGCTCACCGGGGTGGGGAGATAGCCGTGGCCACCGGATCCAACCTCGACGAGTTCCTCGCCGACCTCGCGCGCTACGCTGCCGCCGAGGTCCTGACCGCCCAGCTCACCGCGGACACCCTGCGCAAGTACCTGCGCGCCGGGCTCATCGTCCCCGAGGACCTGTGCGCCGGTGACACCGAGGGGTACTCCCAGCGGCTGCTGCACGCCGAACGCACCCACTCCGTGGTCGCCCTGACCTGGCTGCCCGGGCAGTCCACCCCGATCCACGACCACGTCGCCTGGTGTGTGTCGGGCGTGCTGGAGGGCGTCGAGGTGGACGAGGCCTTCCGGCTGTGGCGGCTGCCCAGGTCCGGCCGCCGGGTGCTGGCACCGTACGCCCGGACGACCTGCTCGGCCGGCCGGGTGCAGCTCCTGGTGCCGCCCGACGAGGACATCCACCGGGTGTCGAACGGCGGCACCGGGCGCGCGGTCTCGCTGCACGTCTACGGTGCGGACATCTCGCAGAACATGGGCACCTCGATCAACCGGGTGTTCGGACAGGCGGTCGTGGACCGTCCGCCGGACGGGGCCCGCCTGGTCAGCTGGCGGAGCCCGGAGGGCCTCGCTCCCTGAGCTCCCTGAGCTGCGTGAGTTCCCTGAGCTCCCCGAGCTCCCCGAGCTCCCTGAGCTCCCCGAGCTCCGTGACCCGACCCCGTCCCCGTGCGCCGGGGGCCGGGGGCCGTCCGCTCCGGACGGGCCCCCGGCGCCCGCCACCCTGGTGCATCATGTCCGTCATCATTCGGGGGTTGCGATGGCGTTGTTCGAGCCGAAGTGTCCGGTGCGGCCGGACGAACGGGCCTGGATCGAGGAGTCGATGGCCTGGCTGGCGGCCGAGTTCGGCCGCGGGGTGCTGGACCGTGCCCCGGTGCTGCCCACGGCGGAGTTCTTCCCGGGGCCGTACCGGGGGTCCGCCGAGGACATCCGGGGGGTGATCGCCCTGATCTGCGGCTACCTGGACGTGCCGCCCGACCGCCTGACCATCGAGATCGAGCCGGACGACGGCGAGCAGGCGATGGTCGACGGCCTGCGGCTCAACCACAGCTCCCGCTCCGCCGCCGGGCACTACCGGCGGGAGAACGGGCGCCCGGTGATCGCCGTCGCCCAGCGCCAGGCCGCCCGCCCGGTCGCCCTGGTCGCCACCGTCGCCCACGAGTTGGGCCATGTCCGGCTCCTCGACGAGCAGCGGATCTCCCGGGACCGGCGCGACCACGAACCGCTCACCGACCTGCTGACGGTGCATTTCGGCCTCGGCGTCCTCACCGCCAACTCCGCCTTCAACTTCGAGCGGAGCGAGCGCGGTTGGTCCTACTCGCGGCTCGGCTACCTGTCCGAGCGGATGCTCGGCTACGCGCTGGCCTGCTACGCCCACCGGCGCGGCGAGACCAGGCCGGACTGGGCCCGGCACCTGACCACCAACCCGCGGGCCTACCTCAAGCAGGGCCTGCGCTACCTGGCACGGAACCCGCCGAGCGCGTGACGGCGACCGGATCCGGCCGCCGGGCCCGACGGGCCGCTGGCTGTGACTCATCGTCAGTATCCGTACGGTGAAGCCGGTTTGCCCCGCCGATCGGTCCTCCCCTCAGCATGCCCGCACCCACCGGCCCGTGCCCAGGGGGTTGCGGCCGGACGGCCGGAAGTGGCGCCCGCGGGCCCCGGCGGACCCCGGCCCAGGGCGGCCCGCCGGGCCGCGCCGCAGGTGCGTCCAAGGTGCGTCGGAGTTGCGTCGGCACAGGTCACGGCACGCCTCCCGGCGCTCCGGCAACCCCCTCCCGGGCACCCGCAGTTGGGGATGATTTCAAATCTCGAGCACCTGTTTCACACATCCCCCTCATCAGGCGCCCCGGATGCTCTACATTGATTTTCGTGCCGCACGATCGGGCGTGAGGGGCGACACGTGATGATCTACGGATCGGTCGTTGCGGACTGCCGGTAGTCACGTTTTCCGGCGGCGGGCTGGGGGTGTCCAATTCTCGACGCCCGAGCAGAGGTTCCGAGTGTGGAGAGCAACCGTCGACGTTTTCCCGCGCACTCCGGGAATTCGGCAGGACGCGCCAGTCCGCCGGTGCCCGGTGGGAAGTCCGAGTAGCGCCGCAATGGCGGATCCGCCATTTCCGGGGGCGCTGCCGTGCGCGGCCAGGAAAGGCGCGACACGGGAGGCAGCGCCTCCCGGGGGGAGGAATCAGGTGCGGGGGGCAGCCGCCTCCCGGGGGGAGGAACCGTGTGGAGCGAGCACGTCGAACCCACTGACGGCCTGGCGGGGGCGGGAGCAGGAGCGGTCGAGCAGAAGGAGGGGGAATTAGCCGGCGGGTTCGCGCCGGCCCGGGTGCGCCGCCCGGCGGGTGGGAAATTCAGCCGGTCGGAGAGCGACTGGGAGCAGCAGTACCGCCGTACCGTGATGATCAGCGATACCGTGGCCACCGCCTTCGTGGTGGCGGCCATCGGCGGCTTCTTCGGGGTCCGGGACGCGGCCAACTGGCACGAGAAATGGGGAATTCTCGCCTTCGGCACCGAACTGCTGGTGCTGGGGGCGCTCGGGACGACCCGGGCGTGGGCACCGGCGGTTCTCGGCCAGGGGGCGGAGGAATTCCGCCGACTCGGCCGTTCGCTGTTCACGGCGGCCGTCGTCCTGGCACTCGGCGGGATCGCCCTCTCCTCGCACAACATCCGGCTCTGGATCTTCGTCGCGATCCCGGCGATCACGCTCGTCACCATGACGGAGCGGTACCTGCTGCGGCTGTGGCTGCACGAGCAGCGCAACCAGGGACGGTGCCTGCGCCCGGTGCTCGCCGCCGGGAGCCCGGCCACCGTGCGCGACCTGATCGCCCGGACCCGCAAGTTCCCGCACCTGGGCTGGCGGGTGGAGGCCGTCTGCACGCCGTACGCGCTGGGGCCGAACGGCGACCGGCTGGACGGCGTACCGGTGGTCGGCCGGCTGGCGGACGTCGCCAACCACGTCCGGCGGGACGGCTACCGGGTGGTCGCGATCACGCCGGACCCGCACTGGTCGCCGGACCGGCTGCAACGGCTGGCCTGGAACCTGGAGGGCGGCGACGCCGAGATGGTGGTCGCGCCGGTGCTGATGGAGGTGGCCGGACCGCGGCTGCACGTCGACGCGGTGCTCGGGATCCCGATGCTGCGGGTCAGCATGCCCACCTTCACCGGTGGGCCGAGGGCGGTCAAGGCGGTCGTCGACCGGCTGGGCGCGGCGGTCCTGCTGGTGCTGTTCTCGCCGCTGATGCTGGTCGTCGGACTGCTCGTCGCGCTGGACAGCCGCGGCGGGGTGTTCTACCGGCAGCACCGGGTCGGCAAGGACGGCCGCCAGTTCACCCTGGTCAAGTTCCGCACCATGGTGTCCGGGGCGGACCGGGCCAAGGCCGGGCTGGCCGACCGCAACGAGGGCGCCGGTCTGCTGTTCAAGCTCCGCCGGGACCCCCGGGTGACCAGGGTCGGCGGAGTGCTGCGCCGCTACTCGCTGGACGAGCTGCCGCAGCTGCTCAACGTACTGGCCGGCTCCATGTCGCTGGTCGGCCCGCGCCCGCCGCTGCCGGAGGAGTCCGCCGCGTACGGCCCGGACATCCGGCGGCGACTGCTCGTCAAGCCCGGGCTCACCGGCCTGTGGCAGATCAGCGGGCGCAGCGACCTGCCCTGGGAGGAGGCGGTCCGGCTGGACCTGCGCTACGTGGAGGACTGGTCGCTCGCCCTGGACGCGGTGATCCTCTGGAAGACGCTGCGCGCGGTGCTCCAGGGGCAGGGGGCGTACTGATGGCCGTTGCCGTACTGATGGCCACTGCTGGGGGGCGTCGTTCCGACGACGCGCGGACGGTCGGCCGCGAGGGCCGGCCCGAGGGGAGGAACGGGTCATGAGGGTCAGCGTCCTGGGGCTCGGCTACGTGGGCTGCGTGTCGGCCGCGTGCCTGGCGAGCCTCGGTCACGAGGTGATCGGCGTGGACGTCAACCAGGTGAAGGTCGACCTGGTCAACGAGGGCAGGGCCCCGGTGGTCGAGGAGCGGATCGGCGAGCTGATCGCCGGGGTGGTGCGCTCCGGGGCGCTGCGCGCCACCACGGACGTGCGCGAGGCGGTCCTGGGCAGCGACGTGTCGCTGGTCTGCGTGGGCACGCCCTCGGCGGCCAACGGCAGCCTGTGCACCACCTACCTGGAGCGGGTCACCGAGCAGATCGGTGCGGCGGCGGCCGGGAAGGGCGGGCGGCACACCGTCGTGTTCCGCAGCACCATGCTCCCGGGCACCTGCCTCGACCTGCTGGTGCCGATCCTGGAGAAGCACCTCGGCGGCACCGCCGGGGTGGACGTCGGGGTCGCGGTCAACCCGGAGTTCCTGCGCGAGGGCACCAGCGTGCGGGACTTCTTCGACCCGCCGAAGACCGTGATCGGCGAGCTCGACGCGGCCAGCGGCGACGTGGTCGCGGCGCTCTACGAGGGCCTGCCCGGCGAGGTGTTCCGGGTGCCCGTCCCGGTGGCCGAGGCGATCAAGTACGCGGACAACGCCTTCCACGGCCTCAAGATCGGCTTCGCCAACGAGCTGGGCGCGGTGTGCCAGGCGCTCGGGGTGGACTCGCACCAGGTGGTCGACGTCTTCCTGGCCGACCGCAAGCTCAACATCAGCCCCGCCTACCTGCGGCCCGGCTTCGCCTTCGGCGGCTCCTGCCTGCCCAAGGACCTGCGCAGCCTGGTGCACGCCGCGCACCGGGCCGACGTCTCGGTGCCGATCCTCTCGCACGTGCTGGCCTCCAACGCCGACCACCTCCAGCGCGCGGTGGAGCTGGTCGAGCGCACCGGGAAGCGCCGGGTGGGCCTGTTCGGCCTGTCCTTCAAGCCCGGCACCGACGACCTCCGGGAGAGCCCGCTGGTCGAGCTCGCCGAGCGGCTCTTCGGCAAGGGCTACGACCTGCGGATCCACGACCCCAACGTGCACCTCTCCCGGCTGCTCGGGGCGAACCGGGAGTACATCGAGAACCGGCTGCCGCACCTCGCCCAGCTGCTGGTGCCCTCCGTCGCCGAGGTGCTGGAGCACGCCGAGGTGTGCGTGGTCGGGACCAGGGACGAGGCCGTGCTGGCGGCCCTGCCGCACGGCGACGGAGCGGTGATCGTCGACCTCATCCGCCTTCCGGACGCCGAGCGGCGCCGGACCGAGCCGGGGTACGTGGGCCTTGCCTGGTGACGCGATGTTCGATGAGGCGGTCGGCGGCGACGGGCGGGGACGCCGCGCGCTGATCCTGGTGGAGAACCTTTCGGTGCCGTTCGACCGGCGGGTGTGGCAGGAGTGCACCACCCTGCGCGACGCGGGCTGGCGGGTGGACGTGATCTGCCCGCAGGGCAGCAAGCGGGACACCGAACCGGAGGCCGTCATCGACGGGGTGCGGATCCACCGCTACCCGCTCCGGGCGGCCACCGGCGGCCCGGCCGGCTACCTGCGGGAGTACGGGTCCGCGCTGTGGCACACCGCCCGGCTGGCCCGCAAGGTCGGCCCGGTCGACGTCGTGCACGCCTGCAACCCGCCCGACCTGCTGTTCCTGCCCGCGCTGTGGCTGAAACGGCGCGGCGCGCGGTTCGTCTTCGACCAGCACGACCTGGTGCCCGAGCTGTACCTCTCCCGCTTCGACCGCGGCGAGGACCTGCTCTACCGGGGCGTGTGCGCACTGGAGCGGATGACCTACCGGGCCGCGGACGTGGTGCTCGCCACCAACGAGAGCTACCGGGACGTCGCGCTGCGCCGCGGCGGCAAGCGGCCGGAGTCGGTCTTCGTGGTGCGCAGCGCGCCCGACACCGCCCGCTTCCGCCCGGTGCCGCCCGAGCCGGAGTTGAAGCGCGGCCGGTCCCACCTGCTCTGCTACCTGGGCGTGATGGGGCCGCAGGACGGCGTCGACTACGCCCTGCGGGCGCTGGCGAAGCTGCGCGACGAGCAGGGGCGGACCGATTGGCACGCGGTGTTCGTGGGCGGCGGCGACACCTTCGACGCGATGGTCGAGCTGTCCCGGCGGCTCGGGCTCGCCGACCGGGTGCAGTTCACCGGCCGGGTGCCGGACGCCGACCTGGCGCGCTACCTGTCCACCGCGGACATCTGCCTCTCCCCGGACCCGCGCAATCCGCTGAACGACGTGTCGACCATGAACAAGGTCCTGGAGTACATGGTGATGGGCCGCCCGATGGTCTCCTTCGACCTCCGGGAGGCCCGGGTCTCCGCCGGTGACGCCGCCGTCTACGCGCCCGCCAACGACGAGTCCGAGTTCGCCCGGCTGGTCGCGCAGCTGATGGACGACCCGGAGAAGCGGGCCCTGATGGGCAAGGTCGGCCAGGAGCGGATCAACGGGCCGCTCGCCTGGCCGAACTCCCAGCGGGCCCTGCTCGCCGCCTACGCCGCCGCCTGCGGTGACGGCGCCCCGGCGGCGGGCGGCCGGGCGGCGGGCGGCCGGGGCCGGGCAGGGAGAAGGCGGCACCGTTGAGCGAGGACACGATCCGCCTGGTCACGATCGGCCGGATCCTGCGTCGGCGGTGGCGGCTGCTCGCCGTCCTCGCCGTGGTGGGCGCGCTCGTCGGCTACGGCAGCTCACTGCTGTTCCCGCCGAGCTACACCACCTCGGCCTCGGTGCTGCTGCCGGGCGTGTGGCAGGAGCGCGAGCTGATGACCCAGGCGGAGATCGCGACCAGTTCGGTGGTGGTCGACCGGGCGGCCGCCGCGCTCAAGTGGAACGGGGTCGACGGCACCGAGCTGCGGAGCCGGGTGAGCGCCACCGCCGCGGACGGGAACATCATCAAGATCTCGGGCACCGCCGAGACCCCGGAGCGCGCCCAGCAGCTCGCCGACCAGCTGGCCAAGCAGTTCGTCGGCTTCGCCGCGCGGATGGCGGGCGACGGCACCGACCCCGAGGCGGCCCAGCCCGAGCAGCTGCGCCAGCTGGTGACCCAGACCGGCCAGCGCATCACCGACCTGGCCAACTCGGTCGGGCCGGGGCAGACCGTGGAGAGCGTGCAGGTCCGCACCGAGCTGGAGAAGCTGCGCACCGCGCTGCAGGACGCCGTCAAGAAGCTGGACCAGGTCGACCCGGCCGCCAACAAGGCCAACATGGTCGTCATGGGCTCGGCCGCCCGGCCGACCGGCCAGGCACCGCCGACCCGGATCCAACTCGTCGCCGCCGGCGCGCTGGTGTTCCTCCTGCTCGGCGTGATCGGGCACCTGACGGCCGCCCGGATGAGCCGCCGGCTGCGCACCGAACCGGAGATCGCCGCGGCGCTGGGCGCCGAACTGCTCGGCACCGTCGACGTCCCCGGCGGGCGGGCCGCGCGGCGGCCTGCGGCGCGCGGCCCGCGCGGTCTGCTCCGCCGGGTGCTGGGCACCGACGTCCGATGGGACCTGCCGACCCCGCACGCCTGCGGCGACGAGGCCGGCCGGCAGCTGCGCCACCGGCGGGTGTGCGCCCGGATCCGGGAGCAACTGCCGCCCTCGCGCGGGCTGTTGGTGGTCGTCCCGGAGGGCGATGAGCCGGCCCGCCGGGCCGCCGACCAGCTGGCCGCCGAGGTAGGCGGCGATCCGCTGCTGCGGGTGGTCGGGGTGCCGGTCACCCGGCCGCTGGTGCCCGACCGCGAGGAGGAGGCCGGCGCCCTGGTCGTGCTCAGCGCGGGCAGCTGGACGGCGGGGGACCTGGCCGCCCTGGCCGGGGCGTGCGCGGACGCCGAGCACGAGCTGGTCGGCGTCGTGGTGGCCGACCTGGTCCAGGACGGCCCGAAGCGCCCGGCCGGCCGCCGTACCGGCCGTGCCGAGCCGGTGCTCGCGGGCGCCGCCGCGGCGCGGTCCGAAGCCGATGACGAGACGGGGGGATGATCGGGGTGACGACGAGTACGACGGGGGAGTCGTCCACCGCCGCTCCACTGCTGGACCTCCAGTCGCTGGTGGTCGTCGTGCGCAGGCGCCGCCGCCTCTGGTGCGCCCTGGCGCTGCTCGGCCTGCTGGCCGGCGCGGCGCTGGCCGTCCTGCGGCCGCCGCCGCCCAGCGCGACGGCCGAGGTGCTGGTCGCGCACGCGGCGGACCAGCCGAACGACCCAGGAACGCTGATCCGCACCGACGCCGCCCTGCTCCGGACCACCGGGATCGCCGCCAAGGCCCTCCAGGCCCTCGGCTCCACCGAGAAGCCGGAGGACTTCATGAAGGAGTACGCGGGGGCGGGCCTGACCAACAACCTGCTGGAGATCACCGTGACCGGCCGCAGCGACGCCGAGGCCCAGGCCCGCGCCAAGGCGCTGGCCGAGGCCTTCGTCGCCGACCACGTGCAGCGGATCCAGCAGGCCGCGGACGCCGAGTCCAAGGCCCTGCTCGACCAGCGCGACCGGATGCGCCAGGAACTCGACCAGGTCAACCAGCAGATCGGCGCCGGCACCCAGCCGAACGCGGCCAAGGGCCCGGCCAACCTGGAGTCGCTCTACGCCAGCCGGGCCGAACTCACCGCCCGGATCACCGACTTCGGCCAGCGCGCCGCCGAGGCCAAGGTCGGCGCGCCCCGGCTGGTGGCCGGCACCCAGATCGTGGACGCCCCGCACCCGGTGCGGCAGTCGCTGCCGAAGACGGCCGCCACCGACGCCGGGATCGGACTCGTCCTCGGGCTGTTCCTCGGCCTCGCCGTGGCCGCCGTCAGTGCCGTGGTGGCGGACCGCCCGGTGCTGCGCCGGGACATCGCGGCCCACCTCGGCGCCTCCGTGCTCGCGGAGCTGGACCGGGTGCCGCGCCGCTCGCGCGGCCGCTGGCAACTGCGCCGGACCAGGGCCGCCCGGGAGCGGGTCACCGCCACCCTGGCCCGCACCGTACGCGGCTGCGCCGAGCCGGTGTCGCTGCTGGAGCTGGGCTGTGCGCACAGCACCGGCGCGCTCGCCCTGGACCTCGCCGGGGCACTGACCGAGCAGGACGGGCCGGTGGTCGTCCTCGACGGGCTGCCCGGACCGCAGCTCGCCAAGCGCACCGCGAAGCCGGGGGAGCCGACCGTGGTCCGCGGCGAACGGGCCGGGGCCGGGGCCGGGTCCGGGGCCGGGGCCGCGCCGCCGCCGGAACGCCGGCTCGGCGTCGGCTCGGTGGCGCCCGGCACGGCCTGGACCGACCTGCGCCACCTGGGCACCCGGACGGTGCTCGTGGTCCGGGCCGGCCACGGCAGCGCGGCCTGGCTGCACACCGTGGCCCGCCGGCTCGCCGACCAGCGCATCCAGGTGCTCGGCGTGGTGCTGATCGACCCCGACCCGCGCGACCGCACCGACGGCACCCGCTGGGAGGGCCCGACCGAGGAGCCGCCCGCCCGGGACGACCGGCCGACCCGCCCGAGACGGCTGGGCCGGCGGCGGACCGAACGACTACCGGCCTGGACCGTAAGGGTCCCGGACATCGACCAGGAGGCGAGGTAGGACATGTGCGGCATCGCAGGAACGTACCGGTGGCCGGACGGGAAGGTCGTGACCGACCTGCTCACCGACACCCTCGCCCACCGCGGCCCGGACGGCGCCGGCCGGTACAGCCACGCCCTCGGCGACGGCGAGGTGCACCTGGGGCACCGCCGGCTGGCCATCGTCGACCTCTCCGGGACGGGCGCCCAGCCGATGGCCAGGGACGGCCTGGTGCTGACCTACAACGGCGAGCTGTACAACGCCCCCGAGCTGCGCGCCGAACTGGCCGCCACCGGGGTGCGCTTCCGCGGCACCTCCGACACCGAGGTGCTGCTGGAGGCCTGGCGGCGCTGGGGCACCGACTGCCTGCCCCGGCTGCGCGGCATGTTCGCCTTCGGGGTCTTCGACGAGCGGACCGGTGAGCTGGTGCTCGCCCGCGACCAGCTCGGCATCAAGCCGCTGTTCCTGCTCCGGCGCGGCGAGGGCCTGGTGTTCGCCTCCGAGCTCAAGGCGCTGGCCGCCGCCACCGGCGGCTCGCTGGAGGTGGACCACGCGGCGATGGTCGCCTCGCTGCTCTACTACTGGGTGCCGGACTCCCGGTGCGCGTACCGCGAGGCGGAGAAGCTGCCGCCGGGCAGCTGGCTGCGCTGCCGGCCCGACGGCCGGGTGGAGCGCGGCCGGTACTGGCACCTGCGGGAGGTCGCCGCCGAGGGCCGGGAGCGGGCCCGGGCCGGCGAGCTGCCGGACCTCGCCGCGATCGTCGAGGAGTCGACGCGGCGTCACCTGCTCTCCGACGTCCCGGTGGCGACCTTCCTCTCCGGCGGGCTGGACTCCAGCTACCTGACCGCGCTGGCGGCGCGCGACCGCCCCGGGATCTCCGCCTACACGATCGGCTTCCGCGCCGAGGACGCCCGGTTCGAGGCGATGCCGGACGACCTGCGCTACGCCCGCCAGGTGGCAGAGCGGTTCGGCGTCGACCTGCACGAGATCGAGATCGCCCCGGACGTACTGGACCTGCTGCCGCGGATGACCTACCACCTGGACGAGCCGATCGGCGACCCGGCCGCGATCAACACCTTCCTGATCTGCTCGGCCGCCCGGGACGCCGGGGTCAAGGTGCTGCTCTCCGGGATGGGCGCCGACGAGCTGTTCGCCGGCTACCGCAAGCACCTGGCCAACCAGCTGGCGCTGCGCTACCAGCGCGTGCCGCGCCCGCTGCGGCGCGGCCTGTCCGCCGTGGTGGACCGGCTGCCGGTGGCCACCGCCAACCGGGGGCTGCGCTCGGTGCGGTTCGCCAAGCGCTTCCTCTCCTTCGCCGACCTGCCGGAGGAGACGGCGTTCCGGCGCAGCTACACCATGTACGACCGGGCGGAACTGCTCGCCCTGGTCGACCCGGACCTCGCCGGGACGGTCCAGGACGTGCTGGACGAGCACGCCGACGTCTACCGGGACAACGACCTGGACGACTTCGTCAACCGGATGTGCCTGGGCGACGCCCGGATGTTCCTGCCGGGCCTCAACCTCGCCTACACGGACCGCTCCAGCATGGCCGCCTCGACCGAGGTGCGGGTGCCGTACGTGGACGTCGAGGTGGTCAGGGCCGCGTTCACGCTGCCCGGCGACCGCAAGATCGTCGGACGCCAGGGCAAGGCCGTGCTCAAGGAGGCGGCCGCCTCCGTGCTGCCCCGGGAGATCGTGTACCGGCCCAAGGGCCTGTTCAGCGCCCCGCTGCGGGCCTGGATGAGCCGGGACCTGGCCCCGCTGGTGCGCGAGGTGATCAACGACGGCGAGCTGGTGCGCTCCGGTTTCCTGCGTCGGGACGCGCTGGCCCGGCTGGCCGCCGAGGACGCCGCCGGACAGCAGGACTTCTCCAAGCACCTGTGGCACGTGCTGACCCTGGAGTACTGGTACCGCGGCGCGACGGCCGGCACCGCCGCCCACTGAACGGCACTCACTGAACGGCACCGCCCACTGAACGGCTCCACCGTCCACTGAACGGCTCAGCGCTCATCGAACGGCCAGAGAAGCAAGGGGACTTCCGGTGAAACAGGTTGTGCAGAACTACAAGAGCGGCGAACTGGCGGTGCTCGACGTGCCGGTGCCGGGGTGCAAGCCGGGCGGGGTGCTGGTGCGCAGTGCCTTCTCGCTGATCTCCACCGGGACCGAGCTGATGAAGGTGTCCGAGGCCGGGATGTCGATGGTGGGCAAGGCCCGCTCGCGCCCCGACCAGGTGGCCAAGGTCATGCAGAGCGTCGCCACCAACGGCCTGCCCGCCACCTACCGCAAGGTGATGGGCAAGTTGGACTCCTACACGCCGCTGGGCTACTCGCTGTGCGGGGTGGTGGAGCAGGTCGGCGCCGGGGTCGACGACGTGAAGGTCGGCGACCTGGTGGCCTGCGCGGGCAACGAGCACGCGCTGCACGCCGAGCTGAACTGGGTGCCGAAGAACCTCTACACCCCGGTGCCGGACGGCCTCGCGCCGCAGCACGCCGCCTTCGGCACCGTCGGGTCGATCGCCCTCCAGGGCGTGCGCCAGGGCGAGCCGCAGCTCGGCGAGGTGGCGCTGGTGATCGGCCTGGGGCTGATCGGGCAGCTGGTGGTGCAGCTGCTGACCGCCGCGGGCGTCCGGGTGGTCGGGGCCGACCCCGACCCGGTGCGCTGCGAACTCGCCGAGCGGCTGGGCGCGGTGGCCTGCGGGGACCCGGGCTCCGCGGTGGTGGAGACCGCCGTCGCCGAGCTGACCGACGGCCACGGCGTGGACCAGGTGTACCTGGCGGCCGGCGGCGGCAGCAACCAACCCGTCGAGCTGGCCGCGCAGTTGAGCCGGGACCGCGGCCGGGTGGTGGACATCGGCAAGTGCCGCCTCGACCTGCCGTGGAACGCCTACTACGAGAAGGAGTTGGACGTCCGGTTCTCCCGTTCGTACGGCCCCGGGCGCTACGACCCGGAGTACGAACTGGCGGGCCGGGACTACCCGATCGGCTACGTGCGCTGGACCGAGCGCCGCAACCTGGCCTGCTTCCTCGACCTCGCCGCCCGCGGCCGGGTGGACGTGGCGCCGCTGGTCTCCCACATCGCCGACTTCGACGACGCGGTGGAGACCTACCGGCGGTTGAAGGACGGCGAGTTGAAGGCCGTGGCGGTGCTGTTCCGCTACCCGGGTGCCGAAGGGGAGCGGATGGCGGAGGCCCCGACCCTGGCCGTACCCGAGGTGCGCCGCCCCGGCCGGGCCGCCGCCCCGGCACGGTCTGCCGCCCCGGTTCGGCCCGCCGGGACGCCGGTGCGGCTGGCGTTCGTCGGCGCGGGCAACTACGCGACGTCGATGCTGCTGCCGCACCTGGCCCGGCGCGAAGGCGTCGCGCTGTCCACCGTCGTCACCACCACGGCGCTGTCCGCCGCCAACGCCCAGCGCAAGTTCGGCTTCGAGCGGGCGACCACCGACCTGGACGCCGTGCTCGGCGACGACTCGATCGACGCGGTCTTCGTGGTCACCCGGCACAGCTCGCACGCCGCCCTGACCGAGCGGGCACTGCTGGCCGGCAAGCCGGTGTTCGTGGAGAAGCCACTGGCGCTCACCGAAGGCGAACTGGCGGGCGTGCTCGCCGCCGTGGAGGAGTCCGGCAACGACCGCCTCCAGGTCGGCTTCAACCGCCGGTTCGCGCCGCTGCTGCGCGAGGCCAAGCAGCGCTTCGGCACCCGCAGCGGCCCGGCCAGCCTGCGCTACCTGGTCAACGCCGGGCGGCTCCAGCACGGCAGCTGGTACCTCCAACAGGACACTGAGGGTTCGCGGTTCGCGGGCGAGGGCGGGCACTTCATCGACACGGCGAGCTGGCTGCTGGGCGCCGACCCGGTGTCGGTGTACGCCGTCGCCCCGGCCGGCAACCAGGACCTGCAGATCGTGCTGGGCTACCCGGACGGCTCCACCGCCACCCTCAGCTACGTCACCACCGGGGCGCCCGGCTTCCCCAAGGAGACGCTGGACCTGGTCGCGGACGGCAAGGTGCTCGAGCTCGACGACTTCGTCCGCGCCTCGGTGCATTTCAGCGGCGCAGCCGGCCGTAGGCGCTGGGTCAGCTCCCGGCTGCCGAAGGCCCGGGACAAGGGCCAGTCCGCCGAACTGGCCTCGTTCATCAAGGCGGTGCGGACCGGCGGGCCGATGCCGGTGCCGCTGGAGTCGCTGGTCGCCACCACGGCGGCCACCCTCGCCGTCCAGGCCGCCCTGACCAGCGGCGCGCCGGTGACCCTGGCGGGGCCGAAGTGACCACGAGCCCGGGCTGGTACCTGCGCCGGCTGTCCCGGATGGGACCGCAGGAGGTCGTCGGCCGGGCCGGCGACGTACTGCGCCGGCGGCGGTGGCGTTCCGCGCCGCCGAGCGCCCCGGCCGTCACCGGCGCCCGGTTCACCGCCGTACTGCCCGCCGGGGCGCTCGCCGCCGTCCCGGCGGACGCCGCCAAGCGCCTGGTCGCCGCGGCCGACCGGCTGATGGACGGGCACGCCGAGTTCTTCGGGGTGACGCGCGAGGACCTGGCCGCCCCGGACTGGTGGCTCGACCCGAAGACCGGCCGCCGGGCCCCGGACGGCTACGCCTTCGACCTGCCCTACCGGGACGAGGACGCGGTCGGCGACATCAAGCAGATCTGGGAGCCCTCCCGGCACCAGCACCTGACGGTGCTCGCCGCCGCCTACGCGCTGACCCGCAACGAGCGCTACGCCGAGCGGGCGGCCGAGCAGCTGCGGTCCTGGTGGCAGGCCAACCCGCCGCTGCGCGGCGTGCACTGGATCAGCGGCATCGAGCTGGGCATCCGGCTGCTGTCCTGGGTGTGGGTCCGCCGGCTGCTCGACGGCTGGCCCGGCGCGGCCGGGCTGTTCGAGGGCAACCCGGTGGCGCTGGAACAGATCTGGCACCACCAGCACTGGCTGGCCGCCTTCCCCAGCCGGGGCTCCTCGGCGAACAACCACGTGATCGCCGAGGACGCCGGGCGGTTCGCGGCGGCCTGCGCCTTCGACTGGTTCCCCGCCTCCGAGCGCTGGCGCGCCGACGCGCTGCGCTCGCTGGAGCGGCAGCTGCGCGCCAACACCTTCCCCTCCGGCCTCAACCGCGAACTGGCCACCGAGTACCACGGGCTGGTGCTGGAACTCGGCCTGGCCGCACTGGCCGAGGCGGACGCCGCAGCCGTGCCCGTCCCGCGGACCGTCCGGCTGGTGCTGCTGCGGATGACCGACGCGCTCGCGGCCGTGGTGGACGAGCGGCTGCGCCCGCCCCGCCAGGGGGACGCCGACGACGGGTACGGCCTGGTCCTGGACGGCGCGGGCACCGCTCGCTGGGGCTCGCTGCTGGCCACCGGGGAGGCCGTGTTCGGCCGGCTCGCCTGGTGGCCGGCTGTGACCGGCACCGATGTGCGCACCCCGCTGCTGGCCGCGCTGCTGCGGCCGTACGCCCAGGACGGCACGGTGGCCCGCCCGGCCGCGCGGCCGGTGCACTTCCCGGACGCGGGCATGACGGTGCTGCGTGCACCGGGGCGGAGCGGCCCGGGGGAGATCTGGTGCCGCTGCGACGGCGGCCCGCACGGCTTCCTGTCCATCGCCGCGCACGGCCATGCCGACGCGCTGTCCGTGGAGGTCCGCTACGAGGGGGTCGACGTGCTCGCCGACCCGGGCACGTACTGCTACCACGGGCAGCCCGAGTGGCGGCGCTACTTCCGCTCGACGCTGGGCCACAACACCCTGGAGCTGGGCGGCGCCGACCAGTCGGTGTCCGGCGGCCCCTTCCTGTGGACCAGGCACGCCCGCACCCGGGTCCTGGTCGCGGACACCTCCGACCCGGCGGTGGCCCGCTGGTGCGCCGAGCACGACGGCTACCGGGACACGGTGCACCGCCGCCGGGTGGAGCTGACGGCCGCCACCGGGGAGCTGCGGGTGGTCGACCAGGTGCGCGGCCCGGCGCGGGCCGTGCGCCTGGCGTTCCACCTCGGCCCGGCGGTCAGCGCCGAACTGACCGGCCACCGGGCCGTGCTGACCTGGACCAGGGACGGCCAGGACCGGTCCGCGGTGCTCGACCTGCCCGGGGAGCTGACCTGGCGGGCGCACCGCGGCGAGAGCGCGCCGCCGCTGGGCTGGCACTCGGCCGGCTTCGGCCGGAAGGAGCCCGCCACCACGCTGATCGGCACCGGAACCGCCGACGGCGAGCGGGAGTTCACCAGCGTCCTCGGGTTCCGGGGCTAGCGGGAGGAGGGGACGGTGGGGATCACCAGGTGGCGCCGGGCGGCGTCGGCCGCGTCGGTGCTGGCGCTGGCCCTGCTGGCGGCGGCCGGCTGCACCAGCACCTCGGACGCCCCGGCGGAGCCGACCGCCCCGCCGTCCCCGGCCAAGCCGGTGGCCCAGGTGTGCGACCACCCCGAGGCCGGACCGGCCACCGCCCCGGCCGGCGCGGTGACGGTCGACCCCGCGGTGGTCGGCGACCTGGCCGCGAAGACCAAGGCCAGCCCGCCGAACACCACGTTCTGGCTCGGGCCGGGAACGCACAGCCTCGAAGCGGACCGCTACGCCCAGGTCGTCCCCAAGGACGGCGACAGCTACCTCGGTGCGCCCGGCGCGGTGCTCGACGGCCACGGGACCAACCAGTACGCCTTCGGCGGCGGCGCCGGGAACGTCGCCATCCGCTACCTGACCGTGCAGGGCTTCGTCGCCCCGCAGAACGAGGGCGTGGTCAACCACGACTCGGCCGACGGCTGGGTGCTCGAGCACGCGACGATCCAGCGCAACTCCGGCGCCGGGCTGATGGCCGGCGCCCACCAGAAGGTCCGCGCCAGCTGCCTGCGCGGCAACGGGCAGTACGGCATGAACGCCTACAAGTCCGGCGCCCCGCTCGGCGACCTGCTGGTCGAGGGCAACGAGATCACTGGCAACGACACCGACCAGTGGGAGAAACGCCAGCCCGGCTGCGGCTGCACCGGGGGCGTCAAGTTCTGGGCCGTCAACGGCGCCGACGTGCTCGGCAACTGGGTGCACGACAACCGCGGCACGGGCCTGTGGGCGGACACGAACAACAACGACTTCCGGATCGAGGGCAACCTGCTGGAGTCCAACGACGGCGCCGCGCTGATCTACGAGACCAGCTACAACGCCGTCATCCGCGACAACACGCTCCGGCGCAACAACTGGGTGGACGGCCGCCGCTCCGCCGACCGCGGCGACACCTTCCCGTTCGCCACCCTCTACCTGTCCGAGTCCGGCGGCGAACCGCGGATCAAGGCGCGCACCGACAGGATCGAGATCGACCGGAACGTCCTGGAGGACAACTGGTCCGGCATCACCCTGTGGGAGAACGCCGACCGGTTCTGCAACAGCCCGGCCAACACCTCCTCCGGCGCCTGCACCCTGCTGGTCCCGGACACCGCCCGCTGCGCCCGGCCGGGCATCGCCGCCGCACCGCTCTACGACGACTGCCGCTGGAAGACCCAGCGCGTCGACATCCACGACAACCGCTTCACGCTGGACCCGTCGGTGGTCGGCTGCACCTCGACCTGCGGCCGGATGGCGGTGCTGGCCAACTACGGCACCTTCCCGGACTGGTCGCCGTACCAGGGCGAACCGGTGGCCGACGCCGTCACCGGCAGGCAGCAGAACCGCTGGCACGACAACACCTACGTCGGACCGTGGAGCTTCGTCGCCCACGACCCGAGCCGCACCCTCGACTTCGAGCAGTGGCAGGGCGCGCCGTACCAGCAGGACCAGGGCAGCACCCTCAGGCCCGGGGCCGGTGGTTGAGATGGCCGCAACCGTGACCCGCGCCCGCGCCCAGGGCCTCACCCGGGACGGCCGCCCGGCCGGCCCGCCGAGGACCGTCGAGCTGATCTGGGGCCTGCTGATCCTCAACACCCTCGGCTCCGCCGGGGCGCAGACGATCATCCCGCTGCCCCGCTCGCTGATCCAGATGGCCACCATGGGCGCCCTGGTCTCCGCGTTCGCGCTGGCGCTGCTGCTCAACCTGCGGCTGCGGATCCGGCCCAGCGCCTTCCTGTTCCTGCTCACCCTGCTGCTGGTGCTGAGCGTGATCTCCAGCGCCAATCTGCACGCCGGGTACGGCGCGCTGTTCCGCTGCTTCCGGCTGACCCTCTTCGTCGCCACCCTGTGGCTGCTCAGCCGCTGGTGGGACGGCAGCCAGAGCTTCGTCCGGTTCCACATCCGGATGTACTTCGTGGTGCTGGTCTCGGTGGCCGCCGGCCTGGTCGCCTCACCGGGCGCGGCCTTCCCCGACGTCTACGGCGGGCGGCTGGTCGGCGCGCTGTGGCCGCTCACCCCGCCGCAGATCGGGCAGTACGCGGCGGTGATCATCGGGCTCACCGTGCTGCTCCTGCTGGACCGCCGCACCACCCGGGCGAGCGCGGCGACGATCATCGTGCCCTCGCTCGTCCTGCTCGCGCTGACCCACACCCGCACCGCCACCATCGGACTGATCGCCGGGCTGCTGCTGGCGATCGGCTCGCTGCTGCTGACCAGCGCCGCCGCCCGCCGGCTGTTCGGCTGGGCGGTGCTGCTCGCCACAGTGGTCGGGGTGGGCCTGAACTCGCTGCTCCAGGCCTGGTTCCTGCGCGGCCAGAGCCAGGAGAACTTCTCCAACCTCACCGGCCGGGCCAAGGTCTGGGACGCCCTGCTGGCGGCGCCCCGGACCACCGTCGAGCAGGTCTTCGGCACGGGGCTGGGCGACAAGTCCTTCGGCGGACTGCCGATCGACAACAGCTGGCTGGCCGTCTACAACGAACAGGGCCTGGCCGGGGTCGCCGTGGTGGCCGCGGTCCTGGTCGTGCTGGGCGGCGTCGCGCTGCTGCGGCCGCCCTCGCTCGCCCGGGCCGGCGCGATCTTCCTGATCGGCTACTGCGCGATCGCCTCGTACACCGAGGCCGGGCTGGGCGACGCCTCGCCGTACCTGCTGCACCTGACCGTGGCCGCCTCGCTGCTGGCGGCGCCCGCCGAGCCCGCTCTCCGGCCGACCCCTGCTGCTCCCCGGCGGCGCACCGCGCCCCGGGCCCGGCGAACGGAGCTCACCTGACATGCGCGTCCTCGTGGTGCACAACCGCTACGCCTCGGCGCAGCCGAGCGGGGAGAACAAGGTCGTCGACCAGGAGGTGGGCCTGCTGCGGGAGGCCGGCCACCGGGTGGAGTTGTTCGAGCGGCGCAGTGACGACATCGCCCGCCGCTCGCTGCCGGGCAAGGTCGCGGTGCCGCTGCTGGTGCCGTGGAACCCGGCGGTGCGTGCGGAGTTGGCCGCCCGGCTGCGGGCCGAGCGGCCGGACGTGGTGCACGTCCACAACGTCTTCCCGCTGCTGTCGCCCGCGGTGCTGGCGGCCTGCGCGGACGCGGCCGTGCCCGCCGTCGCGACGCTGCACAACTACACCCAGGTCTGCCCGCCGGGCACCCTCCAGCGGGACGGCCGGCCGTGCACCGAGTGCGTCGGCGGCTCGCCGCTGCCCGCCGTGCGGCACGGCTGCTACCGGGGCTCCCGGCTGGCGACGGTGCCGCTGGCGGTCGGCCTGGTGGTCAACCGGCGGCGCTGGTGGACGGGGGTGGAGCGGTTCTTCTGCATCTCCGCGGCGCAGCGCGAGGTCCTGGTGCGGGCCGGGCTGCCGGCCGAACGGCTGGCGGTGAAGCACAACTTCGTACCGGAGCCGGGCACCGTCCGCACCGGCGCGGGGGAGCACCTGCTCTACCTGGGCCGGCTCGCGGAGGCCAAGGGGGTGCGGCTGCTGATGGCCGCCTGGGACCGGCTCGCCGCCGAGGGCGGGGTCGGGGTGCCGCTGGTGGTCGCGGGCGCCGGGCCGCTGGAGGCGCAGGTGCGGGCCTGGGCGGCGGGCCGGGCTGATGTGCGCTGCGTCGGCCTGTACGACCAGGCGCAGTGCCGGGAGGCCGTCGCCCGGGCGGTTGCCGTGGTGGCGCCCTCGACCTGGCTGGAGGCCTTCGGGCTGGTGGTGGTGGAGGCGATGGCGGCCGGGGTGCCGGCCGTCGCCGCCGGTCACGGCGCCTTCGTCGAACTCGTCGAGGACGGGGTGACCGGGCTGCTGCACCGGCCGGGCGAGGCGGCCTCGCTCGCGGCCTGCCTGCGCCGGATCACGGCCGATCCGGCGGTCAACCGGGAGCTGGGCCGGGCCGCCCGGCGCCGGTACGAGCAGGGGTTCAGCCCGGCCGTCGGGCTGGACCGCCTGGTGGAGGGGTACCGGGCCGCGATCGCGGCCCGGTCCGGCGGCGCGGTCGGCGCGCCGCCGGTGGGGAACGGACACGCTGGCCCGCCGCGGGGCACCCGCGCGGGCAGGGATGGGAGCAGTCAATGACACGATGCCGACTGTGCGGCTCGACGGCGATGGGGAGCGTCGTCGACCTGGGGGCGACCCCGCCGTGCGAGAGCTTCCTCGCCGCCGACCAGTTGGACCGGCCGGAGCCGGCCTACCCGCTGCACCTGCGGGTCTGCACGGACTGCTGGCTGGCGCAGATCCCGCCGCTGATCACGCCCGAGGAGACCTTCACCCAGTACGCGTACTTCTCCTCCTACTCGACCTCCTGGGTGGAGCACGCCCGGACCTTCGTCGACGGCGCCGTCCAACGGCTGGGGCTGGGCGCCGACGCCTTCGTGGTCGAGGTGGCCAGCAACGACGGCTACCTGCTGCGGCACGTGGTGGACGAGGGGATCCGCTGCCTGGGCATCGAACCGTCGGTGAACGTCGGCGCCGCCGCCCGCGAGGCCGGGGTGCCCACCCTGACCGCGTTCCTGGACCCGGAGACCGGCGCCGCCGTCCGCGCCGAACACGGCCCGGCGGACCTGGTGGTGGCCAACAACGTGTACGCCCACATCCCCGACGTGGTCGGCTTCACCCGGGGGCTGCGCGCCCTGGTCGCCGACGACGGCTGGGTCTCGATCGAGGTGCAGCACCTGCTGACCCTGATCGAGGGGAACCAGTACGACACCATCTACCACGAGCACTTCCAGTACTACACGGTCGCCTCCGCGATCCGGGCGCTGGCCAGCGGCGGGCTCACCCTGGTCGATGTCGAGCTGCTGCCCACCCACGGCGGCTCGATCCGGCTGTGGGCCCGGCCGGACGCGGCCGCCGGCGAGCCGGGCCCGCGGGTGGCCGACGTGCTGGCCCGGGAGAAGGCCGCCGGGCTCCAGGAGCTGTCCGGCTACACCGAGTTCTCCGCCCGGGTCGCCAAGGTCCGCCGGGACCTGCTGACCTTCCTGATCGGTGCGGTCGAGCGCGGCGAGACCGTGGTCGGCTACGGCGCCCCCGGCAAGGGCAACACCCTGCTCAACCACTGCGGCATCCGGCCCGACCTGCTCCCGTACACCGTCGACCGGAACCCGTACAAGCACGGCCGGTTCACCCCGGGCACCCGCATCCCGATCCTGGCGCCCGAGCAGATCGCCGCCGACCGGCCCGACTACGTGCTGGTCCTGCCGTGGAACCTGCGGGCCGAACTGGTCGAGCAGTTGTCCTTCGTGCACGAGTGGGGCGGCCGGCTGGTCTTTCCCGTCCCGGAACTGAGCATCGTCGAGGGGGAGCGGTGAAGGTCGTCCTGTTCTGCGGCGGTTACGGGCTGCGGATGCGCAGCGGAGCCTCCGACGACGTGCCCAAGCCGATGGCGATGGTCGGACCCCGGCCGCTGATCTGGCACGTGATGCGCTACTACGCCTACTACGGGCACACCGAGTTCATCCTCTGCCTCGGCTACGGCGCCCACCACATCAAGGAGTTCTTCCTCAACTACCAGGAGACGACCTCCAACGACTTCGTGCTGCGGGGCGGGCGGACGGAGCTGCTGTCGACCGACATCGCCTCCTGGACGATCACCTTCGCGCAGACCGGCATCGAGTCGCCGATCGGCGAGCGGCTGCGCCGGGTGCGCCACCACCTGGACGGCGACGAGATGTTCCTCGCCAACTACGCCGACGTGCTCACCGACGCGCCGCTGCCGGAGATGATCGACCGCTTCGCCGAGCGGGACGCCGGCGCGTCGATGATGGTGGTGCCGCCGCAGTCCTCCTTCCACTGCGTGGACCTGGGCGCGGACGGCCTGGTCGGGGGGATCACCGCGGTCAGCGACATGCCGCTGTGGGAGAACGGCGGGTACTTCGTGCTCCGCCAGGAGATCTTCGACCACATCCCGGAGAACGGCGACCTGGTCGCCGACGGCTGCACCGAACTCGCCAAGCGCGGCCGCCTGGTGGCCCACCGGCACCGCGGCTTCTGGAAGCCCACCGACACCGTGAAGGAGCGGGCCGCGCTGGACGCCGCCTACGCCCACGGCGACCGCCCCTGGGCCGTGTGGGAGCGGGACGGGGCCGCGGTGAGGACCTCGTGATCCGGCTCGGCCCCGGGCCGCTGGAGCGGATCGCCGCGGTCGGCGCGCACTGCGACGACATCGCCATCGGCGCCGGCGGCACGCTGCTGACGCTGTGCCGGGCGCGTCCCGGGCTGCGGGTGGACGCGCTGGTGCTCTCCGGCGGCGGCGGCGCACGGGAGCAGGAGGAGCAGGCCGCGCTGGCCGCCTTCTGCCCCGGCGCCGACCTGCGGCTGACGGTGCTCAAGCTGCCGGACGGCCGGCTGCCCGCGCACTGGGAGGAGGCCAAGGCCGCCGTCGAGGAGCTGCGCGGGCGCACCGACCCGCAGCTGGTCCTCGCCCCGCGCACCGTGGATGCCCACCAGGACCACCGCGGCCTGGCCCGGCTGGTCCCCACCGCGTTCCGCGACCACCTGGTGCTCGGCTACGAGATCGTCAAGTGGGACGCCGACCTCGGCCGCCCGACGGCCTACCAGCCGCTGAGCCCGGAGACCGCGGAGGAGAAGGTGCGGCTGCTGCAGGAGCACTACCCCTCGCAGCGGCACCGCCCCTGGTACGACCGGGAGGCCTTCCTCGGGCTGGCCCGGATCCGCGGCATCGAATGCCACGCCCGCTACGCCGAGGCCTTCGACGTCACCAAAGCCACGCTCGACCTCGGCGCACTCGACCTGGGCGCGCCCCACCTCGGCACGCCCCACCTCGGCACGCTCGACCCGGAGGGATGAACCTTGCGCGTACTGCTGACCGGACACCAGGGCTACCTGGGCACCGTGATGGCCCCCGTCCTCGCCGCCGCCGGACACGACGTCGTCGGCCTGGACGCCGGCCTGTTCGCGGAGTGCGTCCTCGGCCCGAAGCCCGCGGACCCGCCGGGGCGGCGGGTGGACCTGCGCGACGTGACCGCCGAGCACGTGGCCGGGGTGGACGCCGTGATCCACCTGGCCGCGCTCTCCAACGACCCGCTCGGCTCGCTCGCCCCGGACCTCACCTACGACATCAACCACCACGCCTCCGTACGGCTGGCGCGGCTGGCCCGCGAGGCCGGGGTGCGGCGCTTCCTGTACGCCTCCACCTGTTCCGTCTACGGCGCCGCCGGCGGCGACGAGCTGGTGACCGAGGACGCCCCGCTGCGCCCGGTGACCCCGTACGCGGAGTCCAAGGTACGGGTGGAGGACGACCTGCACGCCCTGGCCGACGGCGACTTCAGCCCGGTGTACCTGCGCAACGCCACCGCCTTCGGCTACTCGCCCCGGCTGCGCGCCGACATCGTGCTGAACAACCTGGTCGGCCACGCGCTGCTCTCCGGCGAGGTGCTGGTGCTCTCCGACGGCACCCCCTGGCGTCCGCTGGTGCACGCCGCCGACATCGCCCGGGCCTTCGCGGCCGCGCTGGAGGCGCCGCGCGAGGCCGTGCACGACCGGGCCTTCAACATCGGCAGCGAGGCCAACAACGTCACGGTCGCCGAGATCGCCGAACAGGTCGCCGAGGCGGTGGCCGGCGCCCAGGTGGTGATCACCGGGGAGCACGGCGCCGACCCGCGCTCCTACCGGGTGGACTTCTCCCGGTTCCGGGCCGCGCTGCCCGGCTTCGACTGCGAGTGGACGGTCAAGCAGGGCGCCGTCGAACTCGCCGAGGCCTACCGGAAGTTCGGGCTGACCAGGGAGGACTTCGAGCGGCGCTTCACCCGGCTGGCGGTGCTCCGCGAGGCCTCCGGCGCGGGCGCCGTCGACGACACCCTGCGGTGGCGCCGGTGACCGGGGTCGGCGAGCAGATGCACGCCCTGGTGGAGCGGCTGTACCCGCTCTGCCGGAGCATCACCGGCGACGGGGTGCGCGCCACCCTGGCCGTCGTCGGCGAGTACCTCCCGCTGACGGTGCACGAGGTGCCGACCGGGACGCAGGTGCTCGACTGGACGGTGCCCCAGGAGTGGAACATCCGGGACGCCTACGTCGCCGACGCCGCGGGCCACCGGGTCGTCGACCTCGCCGCGTCCAGCCTGCACGTGCTCGGCTACAGCGTGCCGGTCGCGGCCACCATGCCGCTGAGCGAGCTGCGCCCGCACCTGCACACCCTGCCGGAGCACCCCACCTGGGTGCCCTACCGGACCAGCTACTACACCCCGGACTGGGGCTTCTGCCTGGCCCAGCAGACCCTGGACGCGCTGCCCGAGGGCGACTACGAGGTGCGGATCGACTCCACCCTCGCGGACGGCCACCTCACCTACGCCGAGCACGTCGTCCCCGGGCAGGTCGCCGACGAGGTGCTCGTCTCCTGCCACGTCTGCCACCCGTCGCTGGCCAACGACAACCTGGCCGGCATCGCGGTGGCGACCTTCCTGGCCCGCGAACTGGCCGAGCGCTCGCCGTACTACACCTACCGGTTCGTCTTCGCCCCCGGCACCATCGGGGCGATCACCTGGCTGGCCCGCAACGCGGAGCGGGTGGACCGGGTCAAGCACGGCCTGGTGCTGGCCTGCGCCGGGGACCGGGGGCAACTGACGTACAAGCAGAGCCGGCGCGGCGACGCGGAGATCGACCGGGTGCTGCGGCACGTCCTGCGCGCCTCCGAACGCCCGCACCGGGTCACCGAGTTCACCCCGTACGGCTACGACGAGCGGCAGTACTGCTCGCCCGGGTTCGACCTCGGCGTGGGCTCGCTCAGCCGGACCCCGTACGCCGGGTACCCCGAGTACCACACCTCGGCGGACGACCTGGACTTCGTGAAACCGGAGGCGATGGCGGACACCCTGGCGGTCTGCCGCGAGGCCTTCGCCGTGCTCGACCGCAACCGGCGCTACCTCAACCTCAGCCCGTACGGTGAACCGCAGTTGGGCCGGCGCGGGCTGTACGACTCGCTCGGCGGGCGCAGCGACGCCAAGCAGGCCCAGCTGGCCATGCTGTGGGTGCTCAGCCTCTCCGACGGCGAGCAGAGCCTGCTGGACGTGGCCGAGCGCTCCGGGCTGCCGTTCGACACCGTCGCCGTCGCGGCCGACGCCCTGCGGGGCGCCGGGCTGATCAAGGCGTGACGCCGATGGCCACCGAGGGGGTGAAGGCCGCGGCCCCGGCAGGCCCGGCCGGGGAGCGGGCGCAGGCCCGGCCCGCCGGGCGGGGCGTGCTCGGCCGGGTGTCCTGGGGGCTGGCCGACCAGGCGGTCACCAGCATGATCAACTTCGCGGTGGGCAGCTACGTCGCCCGGGAGCTGGGGGTGCACGCGTTCGGCGTGTTCAGCCTGGCCTGGCTGACCTACGGCGTGGTGCTCAACGTCTCCCGCGGGCTGGCCACCGACCCGCTGATGGTGCGGTTCAGCGGCGTGCCGGAGGGGGCCTGGCGCGCCGCGGCGGCCCGGTCCTCCGGCACCGCACTCGCCGTCGGCGCCACCCTCGGCGCCGTCTGCCTGCTGGTCGGGCTCGGCCTCGGCGGCGACGTAGGGCCCGCGTTCGCGAGCCTCGGCCTCGCCCTGCCCGCGCTGCTGCTCCAGGACTCCCGGCGGTTCGCCTTCTTCGCCGCCGGCACCGGGCGGAAGGCCTTCGCCAACGACCTGGTGCAGGGCCTCGCGCTGATCCCGGCCATGGTGCTGGCGGCCAGGGTGGGCACCGTGGCCGCCTTCCTGCTCGCCTGGGGCGCCGCCGCGGCGGCCGCCGCCGGGTACGGCTTCCTCCAGTCCGGCGTCCGTCCCCGGGTCACCCAGGCCCGCGGCTGGCTGCGCGAGCAGCGCGACCTCGGCAGCCGCTACCTGGTCGAGAACGTCAGCCTCAGCGGCGCCGGCCAACTGCGCGCGTACGGGCTCGGCGCGATCGTCGGGGTCGGCGCGGTCGGCGCCGTCCGGGGCGCCGAACTCCTCCAGGGCCCCTTCCTCGCCCTGCTGATGGGGCTCTCCCTGGTCACCGTGGCGGAGGCGGCCCGGGTCCTGCGGCAGACACCGCAGCGGCTCGGCCGGTTCTGCCTGCTGCTCGGCGGCGGACAGGCCGGCGCCGCCCTGCTGTGGGGCTCGGCCCTGCTGCTGATGCCAGACCGGGCCGGGCAGTTCGTCCTCGGCGACGTCTGGCACTCCGCCTCCCAGCTCATCGTGCCGGCCACCCTCGGCGTCGCGGGCGCCGGCCTCGGCAGCGGCGCGGCCGCCGGGCTGCGCGCCCTCGCCGCCGCCCGGCGCAGCCTGCGCTGCCAACTCTTCGGCTCCGCCTGCTACCTGGGCGGCGGGCTCGGCGGCGCCGCCGCGGCCGGCACCGTCGGCTCCGCCTGGGGCGTCGCCACCGCCACCGCCTGCGGCGCCGCCGTCTGGTGGCTCCAGCTGCGCGCCGCCCTGCGCGAGCACCACCGCACACCCAGTTCCGACCCGAGCGCCACCCCCGACCCGAGCGCCACCCCCGACCCGAGCGCCACCCCCGAAGTGAGGACGCCGTGACCGCCGTTCCCCGACTGAGCATCGGCCTGCCCGTCCACAACGGCCAGGAGTACCTCGCCGAATCGCTCGACGCCCTGCTCGGCCAGACCTACCAGGACTTCGAACTGGTCATCTCCGACAACGCCTCGACCGACGCCACCGAGTCCATCTGCCGCGAGTACGCCGCGCGGGACCGGCGGATCCGCTACCTCCGGCTGCCCCGGAACATCGGCGCCGCGCCCAACCACAACCACGTGTTCACCCAGTGCCGCGGCGAACTCTTCAAGTGGGCCTCGCACGACGACCTGTACGCCCGGGACCTCCTCCAGCGCTGCGTCCAGGCGCTGGACGAACGGCCCGAGATCGTCCTCGCCCACTCCGGCCAGGCCGTCATCGACGAGCACGGCCGGGTGAAGGTCCCCTACGAGTACGGCCTCGCCACCGACTCGCCGCGTGCCCCGGAGCGCTTCCGCAGCCTGCTGTTCGAGCCCGGCGGCGACGACTTCTACGGGGTGATCCGGGCCGACGTGCTGCGCCGGGTCAAGCCGCACGACAGCTACCACCACGCGGACCGCACCTTCGTCGCCGAGCTCACCCTGCACGGCCCCTTCCACCAGGTGCCGGAGCTGCTCTACTTCCGCCGCGACCACCCCACCCGGGCCGAGCGGGCCAACCCCTCCAAGCGCTCCCGTTGCGTCAACCTGGACCCGCGCCGGGCCGGGCCGCTGCACCCCACGCCCCGGCTGCTCGCCGAGTACGTCTGGGGCTTCGCCGCGGCCGTCCGCCGGGCGCCGCTGTCCACCGCCGACCGGCGGGCCTGCTACGGCCACCTGGCCGCCTGGATGACCAGCCGGCTGCGGCCGGGCGCCGGCGAGCGGGTCGAGGACCGCGCCCCCGTGCCGTCGGCCGAGCCCGCCGTCTCCGTCGACGACCTGGTGGCCGGGCGCGGGGGGAGGCGGGCATGACGCCCCGAACCCCGGTGCGCGTCGGGGTGTTCGGGCTGCTCGGCTCCGGCAACCTCGGCAACGACGGCTCGCTGGAGGCCGTGCTCGGCTACCTCCGCGCCGAGCACCCGGACGCCGCGGTGGACGCGCTCTGCGGCGGGCCGGAGGTGGTCACCGCCCGCTACCGCATCCCCGCCACCCGGCTGCACTGGTACCGCGGCGAGTACCGCACCGCCGCCCGGGCCGGCGCCGTCCTCGGCAAGGGCCTGGGCAAGCTCGTCGACGCCGCCCGCACCGCCGCCTGGGTGCGCCGGCACGACGTGGTGATCGTCCCGGGCATGGGCGTCCTGGAGGCCACCCTGCCGCTGCGGCCCTGGGGCTTCCCGTACGCGCTGTTCCTGCTCTGCGCCTCCGGCCGGCTGCTGGGCACCCCGGTGGCGCTGGTCGGCGTCGGCGCCGCCCCGATCGGCAACCCCGCCACCCGGGCGCTGGTGCGCTGGTCCGCCCGGCTGGCCGCCCACCGCTCGTACCGGGACGAGCTGTCCCGCGAGGCCATGCGGGCGATGGGCGTGGACACCGCGCGGGACGAGGTCCACCCGGACATCGCCTTCGCCCTCCCGGCGCCGCCCGCCCCCGGAGCCCGGGACGGGCGGGTCTGCGTCGGCGTGATGGACTTCCACGGCGGCGACGACGACCGCGCCCGGGCCGAGACGATCCACCGGCGCTACCTCGACGGCACCACCCGCCTCGTGCGCGCGCTGGTCGAGGACGGCCGGCCGGTCCGGCTGCTCACCGGCGACGCGGTCGACGCCCGGGTGGTCGCCGCGATCGTCGAGGCCGTCGACTCCCCGCTGGTCTCCGCCTCCCCGGCCGCCTCGCTGGCCGAGCTGATGACGGAGACGGCCGCCGCCGACGCCGTGGTGGCCACCCGGTACCACAACCTGGTCTGCGCGCTGCGGACCGGCACCCCGACGCTCGCCCTCAGCTACGCGGCCAAGAGCGACGCGCTGATGGCCCGGATGGGGCTGGCCGCCTACTGCCACCCGGCCCGCGAGCTCGACGCCGACCGGCTGATCGAGCAGTTCCGGGAGCTGGAGAAGCACGCGACGGAGCTTCGGCAGACCCTCGCCGAGCGGAACCTGACGGCCACCCGCCGGCTCGACCACCAGTTCACCGCCCTGACCGCGGCCGTCTTCCCGACCGCCGACCACGCTACCGCCGACCACCTTACGGAGACCTCATGAAGGCGACCGAAGTCCCGGCGATCGCCGGCGCCTACCTGTTCGAACCGACCCCGTACGCCGACGAACGCGGCTTCTTCTGCCGCACCTTCGACGCCGAGGTGCTCCGCTCCGTGGGCATCGACCCCGACGCCTTCGTCCAGCACAGCCTGTCCCGCTCGGTACGGGGCGTGCTGCGCGGCCTGCACCTGCGCTCCGGCGCCGGCGAGGCCAAGATCGTGCGCTGCTCCTCCGGCGAGGTCTTCGACGTCGTGGTGGACCTGCGGCCCGACTCGCCGACCTACCGCAACAAGGCCTTCTTCGAGCTGTCCGGCCAGACCCAGGTCAGCGTGTACGTCCCGGCGGGCTGCGCCCACGGCTTCCAGGCGCTGACCGACGCCGACGTCTCGTACCGGATCGACCGCCCGCACGACCCGGCCGAGGACGTCACCATCGCCTTCGACGACCCGGAGCTGGCCATCCCCTGGCCGCTGCCCGCCACGTCGGTGTCCGAGCGGGACCGGAAGGCGCCGAGCCTCGCCGAGGCCCTGCGACCCGAGGAGAAGTGAGCGCCATGGCCGTCGACGACTTCCAGCTGCCCAAGTCCCGGGCGGTGAACGAGCGGCTGCACGCCCTGATCCCCGGCGGCGCCCACACCTACGCCAAGGGCGACGACCAGTATCCCGAGGACCTCGCCCCGGTGATCAGCCACGGCCATGGCGCCCACGTGTGGGACGTCGACGGCAACCGCTACGTCGAGTACGGCTCCGGCCTACGCGCCGTCAGCCTCGGCCACGCCCACCCGCGGGTGCTGGAAGCGGTGCGGCGGGAACTCGACCGCGGCAGCAACTTCGCCCGCCCGTCCATCCTCGAACTCGAGGCCGCGGAACGCTTCCTGGACACCGTGCCCACCGCCGAGATGGTGAAGTTCGCCAAGAACGGCTCCGACGTCACCACCGCCGCCGTGCGCCTCGCCCGCGCCGTCACCGGCCGCCCCCGGGTGGCCGTCTGCGGGGACCACCCGTTCTTCTCCGTCGACGACTGGTTCATCGGCACCACGCCGATGTCCGCCGGTATCCCCGACGCGATCACCGAGCTCACCGTGGCCTTCCCGTACGGCGACCTCTCCGCCACCGAGGAACTGCTCACCCGGTACCGGAACGAGATCGCCTGCCTGATCCTCGAACCGGCCGGCCACACCGAGCCGCCACCCGGCTACCTGGCCGGCCTGCGCGAACTGGCCGACCGGCACGGCTGCCTGCTGATCTTCGACGAGATGATCACCGGCCTGCGCTGGTCCCCGGCGGGCGCCCAGGGCCTCTACGGCGTCGCCCCCGACCTCTCCACCTTCGGCAAGGCATTGGGCAACGGCTTCGCCGTCTCCGCCCTCGCCGGGCGCCGCGACCTGATGGAGCACGGCGGGCTGCGCCACGACGGCGACCGGGTGTTCCTGCTCTCCACCACGCACGGTGCGGAGACCCACGCACTGGCCGCCGCGATGGCCGTGCAGACCACCTACGTCGAGGAGGGCATCACCGCCCGGCTGCACGCCCTCGGCGAGCAACTGGCCGCCGGGGTCCGCGAGGCTTCGGCCGGGATGGGCACCGGCGAGCACGTCGTCGTCCGGGGCCGGGCCAGCAACCTGGTCTACGCCACGCTCGACGAGCGCGGACAGCCCTCCCAGGAGTACCGCACCCTCTTCCTGCGCCAACTCCTCGCGGGCGGCGTGCTGGCCCCGTCCTTCGTGGTGAGCAGCGCGCTCGCCGACGCCGACATCGCCCACACCGTCGAGGCCGTTGCTGCGGCCTGCGCGGTCTACCGCAAGGCCCTGGACGCCGGGGACCCCACCCACTGGCTGGGCGGACGGCCGGTGAAGCCGGTGTTCCGGCGGAGGGTCTGAGGCTACGTCACCCCATCGGGCGCCGGCCGGCCCGCGAGCCGGTCGGCCGCCCGGTCGACCAGCCACCCGGTGGCCGGTGCCAGCGCGAGGGCGGTGCACCCGCCGGCCAGGGTGTCGGTCGCGTAGTGGGCGCCGAGGGCGACCTGTGCCCAGGCCATGGCTGCCCCGGCCGCCGCCACCGCCGCCAGCACCGGCAGTGGGCGGGCCCGGCCACCGGCCGCCGTCAGGGCCAGGACGAGGGCGAGCGCCGTGAGGAAGGCGGTGTGCCCGCTCGGGTAGGACGGGTTGTCGCCGTGGATGGTGCGGCCCACCAGGTGCTTGAGCAGGGTCGCCGCCAGCACGGGCAGGCCGACGCCGAGGACGGCGAACACCGCTGCGCGCGGCCGCCGGAGCAGCAGGCAGCCCGTCACCACCGCGCCGATCAGCACCGCGGCGCCCAGCGGCTCCCCGAGTGCGTCCAGCCCCCGGGCCGCGTACCGCCACGGCGGCTCCACCCCGTACACCGTGTCCTGGATCCGCCCGTCCACCCGGCCGGGCTGCCCCTCCCCGGCGAACCGGATCCCGAGCACCAGCACCACCAGCGCCGCGAGCCCGGAGAGCCATCCGAGCCACCCGCGCAGCACCACCAGCGCGGGCTCCGCGCGCCCGGCCGGGCCGAGGGGGCGTCCCCGGTGGGCACGCTCCCGGGTCGCGCCCGCCCTGCTCCCCGCTCCGCTGCGGCCGGCCGATCCCACGCGCGCCCCCGTCGAGTTCGGACGTCCGCCTCGCGCCAAGTGGCTGACGGATCGTCAAGTGCCGTGCACCGTGCCCCCGAAGTCGGATCCACGATACGGGCGCCCGGCGGCCGCCGGGCCGGAGAAGGCGAAACCCGTGGAGCGCTCGGCGCTACCGCCCCAGCACCCCGGCGGCGCGCAGGGCGGCGATCCGGTCGGCGGGGTAGCCGAGGGCGCGCAGGGCGGAGTCGGTGTGGGCGCCCAGGGCGGGGACGGGCCCCATCGGGAGTTCGCCCTCCGCGAAGTCGAACGGGGGCAGCAGGGAGCGGACCTCACCGGCCGGGGTGGCGACCGGGCGCCAGCGGTCGCGGGCGGCGAGCTGGGGGTGGTGCAGCAGGTCGCCGACCTCGTTCAGCCGGGCCGAGGCGATCGCGAGGGCGTCCAGGCGCTTGACCGCCTCCTCGGCCGTCATGGTCGCCGTCCGGCCGCCCACCAGGGCGTCGACCAGCCGGCGGCGGCGCACCCGGGCGACGTTGGTGGCCCAGTCGGGGTGGTCGGCGAGGTCGGGGCGGTCCAGGAAGCCGGTGGCGAGCCGGGCCCACTCGCGGTCGTTCTGGATGCCGATCATGACCTCGCGGCCGTCGGCCGTCGGGTAGGCGTCGTAGGGGGCGATGGCCGGGTGGGAGAGTCCGGCGCGGCCCGGTGCCCGCCCGGTGCCCTGGGTGTGGTGGAGCTGGTGGCCCAGCCACTCGGCGGTCGCCTCGAACATCGACACCTCGACCGCGGTGCCGCGTCCGCTGCCGGCCCGGCCGAGCAGGGCGGCGAGCGTCGCCGTCAGGGCGTACATCCCGGCGGCGATGTCCGAGGTGGGCACGCCGGTCTTGGCGGGCCGGTCCGTCGGGCCGGTCACCGAGGCGAGCCCGGACTCGCACTGGATCAGCATGTCGTAGGCGCGCTTGTCCCGGTACGGGCCGCCGGTGCCGTAGCCGGACAGGTCGACGGTGACCAACCGGGGGTGCCGGGCCCGCAGTTCGGCGGAGCCGAAGCCGAGCCGGGCGGCCGCCCCGGGGGCCAGGTTCTGCAGGAAGACGTCGGCGCCGGCCACCAGGTCGGCCAGCACGGTACGGCCCTCGGACGCCTTGAGGTCGAGGACCACCGACTCCTTGCCGCGGTTCAGCCAGACGAAGTGGCTGGCCAGGCCGTTGACGCTGCGGTCGTACCCGCGCGCGAAGTCGCCGCCGTCGGGGCGCTCGATCTTCACCACCCGGGCGCCCAGGTCGCACAGGTGCCTGGTGGCCAGGGGCGCGGCCACCGCCTGCTCCAGCGCGATCACCGTGGTACCGGTCAGCGGCAGTGACATCCGGGCTCCCTCCCTGGTGGACGATCCCCGAGCCCTACCCGCCCCCGGCGGCGTTCAGTCAAGGGTGCTCCGGCAGCCCGGTCGGCGGGGCGGCGGCCTCCTGGGGGTCGGTCTCGCGCATCAGGACGCGCCAGCCGTCCGCGCCGCCGTTGCCGTCGAGGCGCAGGCGCAGCTGTTTGACCTGCCGGGTGCGTTCGAAGTGGAGCACCACCGACTGGCGGACCGAGCCCTCGCCGTGGAACTCCGCGGTGACCGGGCCCTGGGCGCCGTCGCGGAACGCCCGGACCCAGTTCACGGCCGTGCTGCGCGCCTCGGCGGTGGAGCCGTCGGAGCTGGCCATCGTCGCCAGTGAGCCCTCGGAGCCGTCGGCGAGGCGCCAGACGATCTGCTGGGTCAGGTGCAGGGTGCCCGTGGAGGGGTAGCCGACCACGCGCAGCGGCTCGTGGGCGACGTAGTCGTTGACGTAGCGCAGGTCGTCCTCGGCCGACAGCCACCAGGCGGTGGCGGCGGAGGAGGCGAGGGCGGCGGCCAGCGCGGCGGCCGTGATCGGCTTCCACCGGCCCGCAGAGCCCTCCCGCCTCTCCCGGCCGTCCCGCCTCTCCCGCCTTGCCGGGCTCTCCGTGGGCCCGGTGGGCCCGGCCGGCCCGGCCGGCCTTGGGTCGTGCATTGCTGCTCCTTTGCCCACTGTTGAACGACAGTGCTGCGGGGAGCCTAGGGAGCGCGGCGGCCAGGCGGCGGTCGCGAAAGCGGACGAACACCGGCAAAAGTCCGGTGAGCGCCCGGAATGTTGATGGGATCGTGACGTCCGGCCGCAACCGCCCCCGGCGCTGGTCAGCGCCGGGGGCGGCCGTGTGCCGGTGGGTCAGTTCAGCGTCCACCGTTGCGACGGCGTGCCGTTGTTCGGCTGTTGGGTCAGCAGGTCGCCGTCGGCGGGCCCGGCGGTGGTCAGCAGGAGTCCGCTGCGGCGGTTGGTCAGGGTGTAGGCGCCGGAGGGGAGCCGGGTGGCCGTCCAGCGCTGGTTGTCGCCGCCGGTGCAGGTCCACTGGATCACCGGGGTGCCGGGGGCGGTGGCGCCGCCCCGGTCGTCCGCGCACAGCCGGGAGTGGACGTTGGTGAGGGTGTAGGAGCCGTCGGCCTGCCGGGCGAAGGTCCAGCTCTGGTTCAGGCCCCCGTTGGTGGTCCAGGTGTCGAGCTGGGTGCCCGGGGTGGTGGACCAGTCGGGGACGTCCAGCGCCTTGCCGGCGGTGGACAGCACATGGGTGCCGTCGAGCACCGGGGCGGCGGTGGCCGGGGTCAGGGTGAGGGTCTGGGCGGCGACCGGGCGGGTGTCGGCGGTGCTGCCGGGGTTGTCCCAGGTGCGCTGGGGGGAGGTGGTGACGGCCAGGGCCCCGGTGGTGAGGCTGAGCGCGAGGTCGCTGTAGCGGTTGACCAGGCGGTAGCCGCCGGTGGGGGTGGACGGGCCGCTGCCCGTCGGGCTGGTCACCACGGTCTGGACGGACCACTGCTGACCGACGGTCGGGTTGCCGCCGCGGGCCGAGAGCGTGGGGGCGGCGCCCCAGGCGCGCCCGGCGTTGCCGCCGGAGTCGACGCCGAGCAGCTTGCCGGAGCCGGCGTTGGCGATGGTGTAGAAGCCGTCGCCGGTGGCGGTGAAGGTCCAGTGCTGGGCGGCGGTGTCGGCGGTGGCCGAGGTGGTGAGGGCGCTCCCGTTCTGGGCCAGCGAGCGGCCGTTGCCCGCGGCGAGCCGGTACGGCACCCCGGTGGTGACGGGTGCGGCCGGCGGGGCGCCGGCGGCGGTCGGGGCGATGGTGACCTCGGCGTACTCGCCGCTGCCGGTGGAGCAGCTGTACCAGCAGTAGGAGCGGAAGGACTTGCCGAGCACGGTGGTGCCGGTCCGGCTGCCGGAGTCCACCAGCCAGCGGTACCAGGAGCTCTGCGGCCCGCCGACGGAGCCGATGTCGGTCCACTGCTGGGTAGCCAGGTCGTCGGTGACGTAGTAGTGCTGGGGCTGGTCGGAGCCGGCCTCGTTCTCGGGGGTGCCGACGTACTTGCCCAGGTAGGCGCTCCAGGCGATGTTCAGCACCGAGAGCTGTGAGGGGGCCGGCATGGTGCCGGCGGCGATCTGGGTGCGGATGCTGCCGGTCCGGCCGGGGGAGTAGCTGTCGCCGGGGGCGAGGTAGCCGATGCCGACCCCCTGGGCGGGGACGAGGTCGCTCTCGGCGCCGCCGACGCCCGGGGTGGACCAGGAGCCGTCGTGCCACTTGGTCCAGGAGGAGGCGGCCATCTTCCCGGAGATCGGCGCGCGGGCGACGTGCTCCTCGAAGCCGCCCCAGCCGCCGGTCTTGTCGACGGCCCGGGACATGTAGAACACGTAGAAGTAGCCGGAGCGGTAGTCGGTGAACAGGCGCGGGTCACCGTCGCCGTAGGAGTAGGTGGAGTTGGGGAAGGTCGTGGTGTCGCCGCGGACGGTGCTGTACGGGGTGGTGATCGCGTGGTCGGTGATGGACCAGGTGTGGCCCCGGTCCTTGGAGACGGTGGCGTCGATGGCGTCGTAGTGCAGGCCGTCGCCGAACGGCTGCGGGGTGAACTCGTTGTGGACCAGGCCGTACCACCAGCCGGTGTCGGGGTCGACCCAGACCCCGGTCAGGTCGCAGTAGTTGGGCTGGGCGTAGCCGGAGCCGGCGGGGGCGGCGGTGGCGCCGCGGCCGGTCGGGCTGTTGTTGCAGCGCCAGGTGGTGTCGCCGTTGCTGTCCCGGGGGTCGGCGGGGTTCACCGTCGTGCTGATCGGCGCGAGGGTGGCGGTGTCGAAGTTCGAGCCGCTGTAGAACTGCCAGCTGCGGCCGTCCTTGGCGCCGTACAGCGAGTGGGCGGACTGGTAGTAGAACTGCCCGTCGGTGTCGGTGTAGCCGAAGGCGGGGGTGTCGTCGGCGTTGCCGAAGGGGACGGGCTTCCCGGCCGAGAGGGTGTACGAGGCGGGCGGTGCCGCGCTGCCGCCCCAGACCTCGGTGGCGGACGGCGTGCACGGGGCGAGGCCGACGCGGGCCCCGTCCGTGGCCGAACTGCCCTGGACGGCCAGGCACTTGGCCGACTTGGCGGCGTAGACGGTGCCGTCCGGGAGCCAGCCGAACCGCTGGTTGGGGCCGGAGGTGCAGCTGTACAGCTGGAGCAGTGCGCCGGTGGCGTTGGAGGCGTCGGTGACGTCCAGGCACTTGCCGAAGGCGGTGACGCTGCCGTCGGGGTTGCGGGTCCACTGCTGGCGGGCCGAGCCGTCGCAGCCGAGCAGCTGGACGGGGTTGCCGTCGGCGGTGCCGCCGCCGGCGTCGTCCAGGCACTTGCCACCGATGGTGACCGTGCCGGTGGTGGCGGTGGCGGCACCGGGGGAGGCGGCAGCGGCGGAGGCGGGGGGTGCGGCGGCGAGCGGGAGGCAGGTCGCCGCCGCCAGGGCCAGGACCGGCACGAGCGAGGCCCGGGCCGGCCGGGACGTCGTCCGTCTCATCGGGGGGATCCTTCCGGAGGCGTGCCGCCCGCGATGTGGGGGAGGCGGCACGACTGGCGATTAGTTCCGCCAGAATCCGAACTTATTGTGGGTCATGTCAACCCCCGTGCAGCAGATCGGGGCGTACGGTCAGCGCCGCGCGGGCGTCATGGCGCTGGTCGGGTCCTGGTAGACGGCGTCCAGGGCGAGCAGCGCCCCGCCCCGGGCGGTCCCGGTCAGCCCGGTGGTGGACAGCACGATCTCGCAGCCCCCGGCGTCCGGGGCCATCACCCGCTCGCGCACCTGGGCGGTCACGCTGTCCAGCAGGTACTCGCCGAGGAAGGCGAAGTGCCCGCCGAGGACGATCAGCCGGGGGTTGAGGACGTCGGCGAGCAGCGCCAGGCCGGGGGCGAGGTTGTCGGCGATCCGCTGCACCGCGGCCAGGGTGCGGGCGTCCCCGGCGCCCGCCCGGTCGCGCAGTTCGGCCAGCCGGCGCTCCAGGTCCACCATCGGGTCCCAGACCAGGTCACCGGGGTCGGCGGCGTAGCGCAGCAGGGCACCGCGGCCGACGGTGGTCTCCCAGCAGCCGCGTCTGCCGCAGGCGCACAGCTGCTCGGAGGGCACCAGCTGGAGGTGGCCGACCTCGCCCGCGTACCCGCCCGCGCCGCGCACCAGCTGCCCGCCGGCGATGATGCCCACTCCGACGCCGGTCTGGCCGGTGACGTAGACCAGGTCGCGGACGTTGTCGGCGGAGGCGGTCACGTACTCGGCCAGCGCACCGAGCTTCGCGTCGTTCTCCAGGTGCATCTCGGGGGCGCCGGGGCCCAGCCGCTCGCGCAGGCCGGCGATGGCGGGCACGTCCCGCCAGCCGATGTTGGAGGCGAAGCCGACGGTGCCGGTGGCCATGTCGGTGGCGCCGGGCGTGGCCAGGGTGACCCCGGCGACCCGGCCGCCGTCGCGGTGCAGCGCCTCGATGCCCCGGGCGACCAGCTGGGCGGTGGTGTCCAGGGTGGCGTCGGGCCCGGCGGCCCGGACGTCGAAGGGGATCCGCTGCTCGGCGGTGACCTCGCCCTTGAGGTTGAGGGCGAGCAGGCTGACGTAGTCGACGTTGATCTCGGCGCCGACGCCGTGCACATCGCTGCCGTCGATCTCCACGGCCTGGCCGGGCCGGCCGACGGTGCCCCGGTCCCGCTCGGCCTCGCCCTCGCGGATCAGCCGGCCCTCCAGCAGTTCCGCGGTGAGGTTGGAGACGGTGGCCTTGGGCAGGCCGGTGTCCTCGGAGATGCGGGCGCGCGAGCGGGGGCCCTCGTCGCGCAGCAGCCGCAGCACCATGCCGAGGTTGGCCCGGCGGGACGACGAGCGGTCGCGGGCGACGGCCGGTCCGGCCATCGCCAGACTCCGTACGCCCGAGCCTTGAAGTGCTGCCTTCACGAACCGCTCCTCCTCCGCTGCCACCGTCACGGCCGACGCGGGCGCCGACGCAGCTCTTGACTTTATCAGGGTTGGTTCAAACAATAACCGAACGAATTGGCCGGTTCCCGTTTCGCCCCCAGGGTTCGGGCCCCGCCCTCCCGGTTCGAGGAGACAGACGTGAAGACAAGACCCGTTTCGACCGCCTCCGCGCTCGCGCTCATGACGGCCGCCGTCCTGGTGGCCGGCTGTTCCTCCGGCGGCAGCGGCAGCGGCGGTGCGGACGCCGCCTCGGGCCCGGTCAAGCTCGACTTCTGGGGCTGGGCCCCGGGTTACGAGGAGTCGGTCGCCCAGTTCAACAAGACCCACCCGGACATCCAGGTCAGCTTCGGCAAGACCGCCTCCGGCGCCAAGGGCGGCTACACCAAGATGCTCACCGCCGCCAAGGCCGGCAACGCCCCCTGCCTGGCCCAGGTCGGCTACGAGACCCTGCCCAGCTTCGCCGCGGCCGGCGCCCTCACCGACATCGGCAAGTACACCGCCGACGCCAAGGGCAAGTTCGCCGACTGGACCTGGAAGCAGGTCACCGTCGACGGCCACACCTACGGCATCCCGGTCGACACCGCACCGATGGCCCTGATGTACCGCAAGGACCTGTTCGCCAAGTACGGCATCGACAAGCCCCCGACCACCTGGGAGGAGTACGCGGCCGACGCCGCCAAGGTCCACGCCGCCGACCCCACCGTCTACCTCGGCAACTTCGGCAACGACCCCTACACCTACGCCGGCCTCGCCTGGCAGGCCGGCGCCAAGTGGTTCGGCACCGGCAACGACCAGTGGCAGGTCACCCTGAACAGCGACGCCAACCGCAAGGTCGCCTCCTACTGGCAGGACCTGCTCGACAAGAAGCTCCTCAAGACCGACCCCAGCAACGACGCCTCGCAGTTCAGCGACATGGCCAACGGCAAGATCCTCTCCGACGTCAACGCGGTCTGGGACGCGCCGATCATCGCCGGCAGCGTCAAGGACGGCGCCGGGCAGTGGGCCGTCGCCCCGATGCCGGTGTGGGACGCCGCCAACCCGGCGTACGGCAACGACGGCGGCTCGGCCACCGCCGTCCTCAAGGGCTGCGCCCACGCCAAGGAGGCCGCCGAGTTCGCCACCTGGATGAGCACCGACACCGACAGCGTCGGCAACCTGATCAAGGTCACCGGCATCTACCCGGCCGCGACCTCGGCACTCGCCCACCCCGCGCTCTCCCAGCCCGACGCCTTCTACGGCGGGCAGGTCATCTACGACGTCTTCAAGGCCGAGACCGCCCACATCACCACCGACTGGCAGTGGGGCCCGACCATGACCCAGACCTCCACCGACCTCGGCGACGGGCTCGGCAAGGCCGGCACCGGGGGCACCACCCTGCCGAACGTGCTCGCCGACGCGCAGAGCAGGACGGTGGCGGGCCTCAAGCAGCAGGGCCTCGCCGTCGCCGGCTGACCAGGCACCCGGCCCGACCAAGGAGGGACGACCCCATGACCACCGCCCTCGCCGGGCGGACAGCACCGCAGGACCGCGCCGCCCGCCCGGCCCGCCCCGCCCGCCACCGGGCCCGGACCGTCGCGCTGTTCCTCGGCCCGTTCCTGCTGCTGTTCACGGCGCTGTACCTGGCGCCGATCGGCTACACCCTCTACCAGAGCCTGTTCCGGATGCACCGCTCCGGCCTCGGCCTCTCCGCCCCCACCCAGGCCTTCGCCGGCCTCGGCAACTACGCGACGGCGCTGGGCGATCCGGCCTTCCGCGGCTCGCTGCTGCGGGTGCTGCTGATCGGCGTGGTCCAGGTGCCCGTGATGCTGCTGCTGGCCCTGGTGCTGGCCCTGCTGCTGGACGCCGGGTCGACGATGTTCAAGCGGTTCTTCCGGCTGGCCTTCTTCCTGCCGTACGCCCTGCCCGGGGTGGTCGGCGCGATCATGTGGTCCTACCTGGTCGCGCCGGGCCTGAGCCCGATCACCGCCGCCGCCCACCACCTGGGCCTGGACCTGAACCTGACCTCGGACGGCATGCTCGGCGCGACCATCGGCAACATGCTGACCTGGGGCTGGACCGGCTACAACATGCTGATCATCCACTCCGCCCTCCAGGCCATCCCGGCCGAGCTGGGCGAGGCGGCCCGGATGGACGGCTGCTCGGCCTTCGGCATCGCCTGGCGGATCAAGGTCCCGATGATCCGCCCGGCCCTGGTGCTGACCACGGTGTTCTCCATCATCGGCACCGCCCAGCTCTACAACGAGCCCGCGATCCTGCACAACGTCGCCCCCAACCTGAGCAGCAGCTACACCCCCATCTACGCCGCCTACAACGCCGTGGACGCCAACGACTTCAACCTCGCCGCCACCGAGTCCGTGGTGCTCGCGGTACTGGCGTTCGCGCTGTCCTTCGGCTTCCTCAAGCTCGTCCAGCGCCGCGGGGAGGCCCTGTGAGCACCCCCACCCACACCCGCACCAACACCCGCACCGCCCGCACGGCCCGGTACCAGGCCTCCCGCTGGCTCACCCTCGGCGTGCTGCTGATCGCCTCGGTCTACTTCCTCGCCCCGGTCTGGTGGCTGCTGGTCGCCTCGACCAAGACCAGCAGCGGACTGTTCGCCGGGAACGGCTTCTGGTTCGGCGACTTCGCCCTCGCCGACAACCTGCGGGACGTGTTCACCCGCCAGGGCGGGATCTACTGGCAGTGGCTCGGCAACAGCGCCGTCTACGCCGTGGGCGGCGCGGCCGGCTCCACCCTGATCTCCGCGATGGCCGGCTACGCACTGGCCAAGTACCGCTTCCGGGGCCGGGAGTTGACCTTCAACGGGGTGCTCGCGGCGGTGCTGGTGCCGCAGCCGCTGCTGGCCGTGCCGCTCTACCTGATGTTCTCCGAGCTGCACCTGGTCAACTCCTACTGGGCAGTGCTGCTGCCCAGCACGGTCAGCCCGTTCGGTGTCTACCTGGCCAGGATCTACGCCGCCGCCTCCGTACCGGACGAGCTGATCGAGGCCGGCCGGATCGACGGCGCGGGCGAGTTCAGGATCTTCGCCACCATCGGGCTGCGGGTGATGTCCCCGGCGCTGGTCACGGTCTTCCTGTTCCAGTTCGTCGCCATCTGGACCAACTACCTGCTGCCCGTGCTGATGCTGGCCGACGACCACCTCCAGCCGGTCACCGTCGGCGTGGTCGGCTGGCAGGCCCAGCGGGCGCTCGGCCCCGGCGCGCCGCCGCTCAACATCGTGGTCACCGCCGCCATGGTCTCCGCGATCCCGCTGGTCGTCCTGTTCCTGTCCCTGCAACGCTTCTGGCGCGCCGGCCTCACCGCCGGGAGCGTCAAATGAGGAGGCCCGGCGTGCCCGCCCGGTACCAGCTGCGGTTCCAGCTCCACCCCACCCCGGACGCCGCCGAGCGCGCCGCCGAACTCGCCTCCTTCTGCCGGGAGTCGGGCGTCGAGGAGGTCGTCCTGCTGCTCGCGGCCGAGGAGCTGTACCCCGGCCACCCGGCGGGCGCGGTCGAGGACCGGCTGTACGACACCGCCGCGACGGCCGCGGCGGTCCTGCGCGCAGCCGGGCTCGACGTCAGCCTCAACCCCTGGGTCACCCTCGGCCACGCCGACCGCGGCCGCGCTGACCGGCTCGGCTTCGCCCCGATGGTCGGCCCGGACGGCACCGTGGCCACCGCCCAGGCCTCCCCGGCCTGCCCGAGGTTCCGGTCCTGGATCACCGCCCACTACGCCCGATTCGCCGAACTCGACTTCCGCGTCCTGTGGTTGGAGGACGACTTCCGCTACCACAACCACGCTCCGCTGCCCTGGGGCGGCGGCTTCGAACCGCTGATGATGGAGCGCCTCGCCGAGCTGGTGGGGGAGCCGGTCGACCGGGAGCGGGTGGTCGCCGCCGTGACCGCCCCCGGCCCGCCGCACCCGTGGCGTGCCCTGCTCCAACAGGTCTGGCGCACCGTTCAGTTGGAGGTCGCCACCGAGGTGGCGGCGGCGGTCGCCAAGGCCTCCGACGGGCGCACGCGGCTCGGTCTGATGAGCTCCGAGCCCGGTGTCCACTCGGTCGAGGGCCGCGACTGGCCGGCCCTGTTCGACGCGCTCGCCATCGACGGGCAGGCCTGGCACCGGCCGCACTTCGCCCGCTACTCGGACGCGCCGGGCCGCGAACTCAGCTTCTCGGTCTGGATGCTGGAGGTCCAGCGGGCCCTGCGGCCGCGCTACGTGCGCAGCGCGCCGGAGGTCGAGAACTGGCCGCACACCGCGTGGTCCAAGTCCGACACCCAGACCTGGTCGGAGCTGGTGGCCGCCCAACTCGCGGGCTCCGACGCGCTGTTCCTCAACCTCCACCCGATGCAGTCCGGCGCCGCCGGGCGCTTCCCCCAGGTCGCCGAGCTGCTGCGCCGGTCCCGGCCCGCGCTGGACCTGCTTGCCGGGCCAGTGGCGCACACCCATGGTGTGACCCTGCCGGTCCGCCAGGACGCCGCCGCGCACGTCCGCACCCGCCGGGGCGGCGACCTCGCCGAACTGGCGGTCGACCCCGGCCCGGCCGCGGACCACCTGCTCCGCTACGGCGTCCCGGTCACCGCCGAGGACGGCCCGGTCCGGGTGCTGTTCGGGCAGCTCGCCTGGGCCTACGGGGACGCCGAGCTCCGGCGGATGCTCGCTGACGGCCTGCTGCTCGACGGCACCGCCGCCCACATCCTGCGGGCACGCGGATTCGGCGAACTGCTCGGGGTGACCGTCGAGGAGGTGGTCGAGCGCGGAGCCGCGGGCGGCCCCGGCCCGTACGCGCTGGAACGGGTGCTGACCGGGGAGGGCGCGGGTGCCTACCTGAGTGTCAACGTCCAGCCGGCCCTGGCCCGGCTCCGGCCGGCGGCGGGGGCCGAGACCTGGACCGAGATCCTCACCCCCGACCACCGGTTCTGGGGCGCCGGCCGGTGCGTCTTCACCAACGAGCTCGGCGGCCGGGTCGCGGTGACGGCCGCCACCGCCGTCGAGCTGCTGCCCCACGACGACGACGGGCAGCGCCTGCTGCACGCTGCCGTCCGCTACCTGGAGGGCGACGCCCCGACCCTGCCGCTGGTCACCGGCGGGCCCCATCTGATCCCGCGGCTGACCCGCACCGAGCACGGCTGGCGGCTCGCCGTCGCCAACGGCAGCGCCGACCCGGCGTACCCCCGGGTGCACCTGCCCAGCGGGGCGGTCCACGCCGAGGGCGTCCTGCTCCGGCCGCTGGCCGAGCCCGAGCAGGTCGCGACGACCGTGACCGCCGCGACGACTTCGGCCGTCGGGACCGCCGCGACCGCCGGCTTCGTCGAGGTCGCCGAGCCCCTGCCGCACCGAGGCTGGCTGCTCCTCGACTGGCGGTAGCCCCGCGTCCGGCCCGGGCCCCTCGGCTCAGGCCGACCTGACGGTAGGGAAGCGGTCGCCGCCGACGGCCCAGCGGCCGCGGCGCATCACGGCGACCAGGTCGTAGCTGTCGGAGTCGAGCACGACCAGGTCGGCGAGCTT
>NZ_JBIWAQ010000020.1:0-170206 GCF_044760155.1 Kitasatospora sp. NPDC098652 | reverse complement strand
GAATCTCCAACCCCAGGAAACCTGAGGCCGGGGATGTCAACATATCTGGCGTTGACTTTTGGCACGCTGTTGAGTTCTCAAGGAACGGACGCTTCTTTCGGACCGCCTTCCAGCGGGCCCTCCGGGCGCTTCGTTCTTTCGTGTTTCCAGCTTATCAGACGTTTTCCGCTCCGTTTTCCGGAGTTTCATTCATCGGATTCGCTTTCCGCTTTGTCACCCCGGTCTCCCGCGGCGACTCCGGAACTGTACGGGGACCGACCCGCCACATGCAAATCGCCTCCGCCCGGGGTCCGGGCGGAGGCGATGCGGTGTCAGATCCGGCTGTCAGATCAGGCTGTCAGGCCCGGCTGTCAGGCCCGGCCCATCTCCTCGGCGATGGCCGCCGCGAAGGCGTCGATGTCGGCCTCCGTGGTGTCGAAGGAGCACATCCAGCGCACCTCACCGGTCTGCTCGTTCCAGAAGTAGAAGCGGTAACGCTTCTGCAGCCGCTCGCTGACCTCGCGCGGGAGGATCGCGAACACCGCGTTGGCCTGGACCGGGCGCACGACCTCGACACCGTCGATCTTCCGGACCGCGGCATCCAGGCGGCGGGCCATCGCATTGGCGTGGCCGGCGTTGCGCAGGTAGAGGTCGCCCGCGAGCAGCGCCTCGAACTGGACGGAGACGAAGCGCATCTTCGAAGCGAGCTGCATCGAGGTCTTGCGCAGGTACTTGATGTTGCGCACCCGCTCCGGGTTGAGCACCACCACGACCTCACCGAGCAGCAGGCCGTTCTTCGTGCCGCCGAAGGACAGCACGTCGACGCCCAGGTCGGTGGAGAAGGCCCGCATCGGCAGGCCGAGCGAGTCGGCCGCGTTCGCCAGGCGGGAGCCGTCCATGTGGACGAGCATGCCGAGCTGGTGGGCGTGGTCGATGACCGCGCGGAGCTCGTCGACCGTGTAGAGGGTGCCGAGCTCGGTGCTCTGGGTGATGGACACCGCGAGCGGCTGCGCGCGGTGCTCGTCGCCGAAACCGTAGGCCTGCTGGTCGAGCAGCTCGGGGGTGAGCTTGCCGTCCGGGGTGGGGACGGTGTGCAGCTTGATGCCGCCCATCTTCTCCGGCGCGCCGCCCTCGTCTACGTGGATGTGGGCGGTGTCGGCGCAGACCACGGCGCCCCAGCGCGGCAGCAGCGCCTGGAGGGCGACCACGTTGGCGCCGGTGCCGTTGAACACCGGGTAGGCCTCGGCCTTGTCGCCGAAGTGACGGCGGAAGACGTCCTGGAGGTGCGTCGTGTACTCGTCCTCGCCGTACGAGATCTGGTGGCCGCCGTTGGCGAGGGCGATCGCGGCGAGGACCTCGGGGTGCACGCCCGCGTAGTTGTCGCTGGCGAAGCCGCGAACGGCGGGGTCGTGCCGCCGTACCGCGTCCGTACGGGTGAGGTCGGTCATCGGGCTGTCAGCCACAGGTGCTGTCCGTTCAGTTCTGCTGCGGGGCGGTCCCAGAGGTCCGCCAGGTGTCCGGCGAGGTCGGCGGTGTCGGTGAAGCCCGTGAACTTGGCCTCCGGCTTCTCGGCCCTCATCTCGGGGCTGACCAGCGCCTTGATGACCAGGATCGCAGCCGCGGCGGTGGGCTCACCGTCCGGGGAGGTGGTCTCCTTCTTGAAGGAGTCGGCCATCGCGAGGGTCCAGGCCTCGGTGGCGGCCTTGGCGGCCGCGTAGGCGGCGCCGCCCGCGGTGGGCTTGTGGGCGGCCGCGGCGGAGACCATCGCGTACCGGCCGGCCGGGCTGCGGACCAGCGCGGGCTGGAAGGCCAGCGAGGTGTGCTGGAGGGTGCGCACGACGGTGTCGTGCAGGAAGTCCCAGTCGTCCAGGCGGCTGTCGAAGAAGGTCTTGCTGCCGCGCCAGCCGCCGACCAGGTGGAACAGGCCGTCGACGTGACCGTGCTCGGCCTCCAGGTGGTCGGCCCAGTCGTGGACCTCCTGCGGGTCGAGCAGGTCGATCACCTGGCCGCTCACCTTAGCTCCGCGCACCGCGACCCGGGTGGCGTCCAGGGCGGACTCCAGGCGCCGGGGGTCGATGTCGGCGCCGATCACGGTGGCGCCCTCGGCCGCGAGGCGGCGCAGCACGGCCTGGCCGGCCGGGCCGCTGGCTCCGGCGACCGCGATGACCTTGCCGGCCAGCTTGGTGGAGGGGTTGGTGGTCACGCGGCGACTCCCTGGATACCGGCGCCGGTGATGCCGGCGGTGGCGGCGATGACGCCGCGGAGCTTCTTGGACAGGGCCTCGTAGAACATGCTCAGCGGGAACTCGTCCGGGAGCACGGCGTCGCACAGCGCCTTGTTCAGGGCCTTGCCGTCGGTGATGTCGAGCGGGAGGGCCTCGGGGCCCTTGGCCCAGGTGGAGGCCGGGTGCGGGGTGAGGTAGCGGGAGACCAGCTCGTAGGCGGCGATCCAGTGGGCCGGCTTGGGCCGGTCGATGCCGTCGCGGTAGAGGGTCTCGATCTCGGCGCAGAGGGCGTTGGTGACCTGCGGGGCGCGCTCCCAGTCGATGGTGAGGCGGTTGTCGCGCCAGCGCAGCGCGTCGTGCTTGTGCAGGTACGCGAAGAGCAGCTGGCCGCCCATGCCGTCGTAGTTGCGGACGCGGTCACCGCTGACCGGGAAGCGGAACAGCCGGTCGAAGAGGATCGCGTACTGGACGTCGCGGGCGTGCGGGTTGCCCTCGGTCTCCAGCTGCACCGCCTCCTTGAAGGTGGTGAGGTCGCAGCGGAGCTCCTCCAGGCCGTACATCCAGAACGGGCTGCGCTGCTTGATCATGAAGGGGTCGAACGGCAGGTCGCCGTGGCTGTGGGTGCGGTCGTGGACGAGGTCCCACAGCACGAAGGTCTCCTGCGCGCGCTGCTGGTCCTGGAGCAGGCCCTCGGCGTCGGCCGGGATCTCCAGGCCGAGCTGCTGGACGGCGCTGGTGGTGACGGCGCGGAAGCGGGCGGCCTCGCGGTCGCAGAAGATGCCGCCCCAGGTGAACCGCTCCGGCGCCTTGCGCACGGCGACCGTCTCGGGGAAGAGCACGGCGGAGTTGGTGTCGTAGCCGGCCGTGAAGTCCGTGAAGGTGATCGGCACGAACATCGGGTTGTCGAACCGGGTGCGCTCCAGCTCGGCCAGCCAGTCGGGCCAGACCACGCTCAGCAGGACGGCTTCCAGGTTGCGGTCCGGGTTGCCGTTCTGGGTGTACATCGGGAAGACGACGAGGTGCTCCAGGCCGTCCTCGCGCCGCTCGGCGGGCTGGAAGGCGAGCAGCGAGTCCAGGAAGTCGGGCTCGCGGTAGCCGGTGTCGGCCCACTTGGCGAGGTCCGCGTCGACGGCCTTCAGGTAGGCGGCGTCGTGCGGGAAGTACGGGGCGAGCTCCTCGATGGACGCCCGGACGTCGGCGACCAGCGGGTCGACGGTGTGGCGCTGGACCGCGGACAGGTCGATGGAGCCGTCCTTGGACTGCAGCGGGCGCAGCGTCTCGACGGCCTCCTTCAGGCGCAGCCACGCCGGGTGAGCGGCGAGGGTCGAGGCCGGGGCGTCGGCCGCCGCAGCGAGCCTTGGCGAAAGATTCTGCATCGTGGACTCACTTCGACAGGAGTTATTTCAACGAGGACACCATAAGTACGAAAGGTTCTCCCGTTCAAGGGGGTCCCAACCGGCAAACCTCCCGTGTACCGCCGCTCCGGCCCCGGAAGTTCCGCCGGAGCCCCGGGTTGTCCGGTATGTGGACGGTTTCCTGGATGTTCTGGACAGCCGCGCCGTTGTGATGCGAACCTCCCCGCATGCTCCCGGAGGTGATCACGGTGGCCGAGCGCCACGACAACCCGTTCCGGGCGCCCTCCCGTCAGCAGGCCTGTTGTCCCTGCCGCCGCGCGCCCAGCCGCTGCCTCTGCCGCCGCTGTCGCTGATCCGGCCCGGGGCGCCGCGGACGCGGGCCCGTACGCCGACCATGCCGTGTGTGTTCCGGCGCCGCCACCGGGGGGAAGTGACCCGCCGGGAGGCGGCCCGCCCGGTCCGGCCGCAGTACCCCACCGGTCCCTCCCCCTCGTCCCGCCCGGTCCTCCCCTGGAGCCCTGCCATGAGCCTGCGCAAGCCGTCCACCCTCCTGCCCCTCACCGCGCTGGCGGTCGCCGCCGCCGTGCTCACCGGGTGCGCGCCGCAGGACGCCAAGTCCGACGGGGCCGCCGCCTCCGGCGCCCCGGGCACCGCGGCTGCGGCGGCGGGCTGCGCGCCGGGGGCGCTGGCCACCCGGACCGCCGGGAAGCTGACCGTCGGCACCGACAAGCCGGCGTACGACCCCTGGTTCTCCGAGGACAAGCCGGAGAACGGGAAGGGCTTCGAGTCGGCCGTGGCGTACGCGGTGGCGGAGAAGCTGGGCTACCCGAAGGACAAGGTCGGCTGGGTGGTCGCGCCGTTCGGCAAGGCGACCGCGCCGGGCGCCAAGGACTTCGACTTCGACATCAACCAGGTGTCCATCAGTGACGAGCGCAAGCAGGCGGTGGACTTCTCCTCCGGCTACTACGACGTGCGCCAGGCCGTGATCGCCTTGAAGGGCTCCAAGGCGGCGGGCGCGAAGAGCGTCGCCGACCTCAAGGGCGCCAAGCTGGGCGCGCAGGTCGGCACCACGAGCCTGGACACCATCACCAACACCATCAAGCCGAGCACCCAGCCGGCCGTGTTCGACTCCAACGACCTGGCCAAGGCCGCGTTGAAGAACGGTCAGGTGGAGGCGCTGGTCGTCGACCTGCCGACGGCGTTCTACATCACCGGCGCCGAGGTGCCGGAGGCCCAGGTGGTGGGGCAGTTCGAATCCGCCTCGAAGACCGAGCAGTTCGGGCTGGTGCTGGACAAGGGCTCCAGGCTGACGCCGTGCGTCTCGCAGGCGGTGGACGCGCTGCGCGCGGACGGGACGCTGGCCACGCTGGAGAAGCAGTGGCTGTCGGACGCCGTCTCGGCACCGGTGCTCAAGTGAGTGCGGAGGCGGGCCCGCCCGGGCCGGTCGACACCGCCGGAGCCGCGGCCGGGTCCGCCTCCCCGGCCGGGGAGGACGGGTACCGCCCGTCCGAGCGGCGGCTGGCGCACGAGGCGTACCGGCGGGCCCGGGCCCGCCGTTCGGCGCTGGTGGCCACCGCCTCGACCGCGCTGACGGCCGTCGCCCTCTACCTGCTGGTCGTCAACTCCCCGGGCTGGGAGGTGACCAGGCGGACCTTCTTCAACCTCGACTACGCCCGCCAGGCGCTGCCCGAGGTGCTCCGGGGGCTGCGGCTCAACCTGGAGCTGATGCTCGGCTGCGGCGCCCTGATCCTGGTGTTCGGGCTGCTGCTGGCGGTGCTGCGGACGCTGCGCGGGCCGGTCTTCCTGCCGGTGCGGCTGCTGGCCACCGCGTACGTGGACTTCTTCCTCGGGCTGCCGATGATCATCTGCCTGCTGGTGATGATCACCGGGGTGCCGGCGCTCCGGCTCACCGGGGTGACCACCGATCCGCTGCTGCTCGGCGGGGCCGCGCTGGTGCTGACGTACTCGGCGTACGTGTCGGAGGTGTTCCGCTCCGGCATCGAGTCGGTGCACCCGAGCCAGCGGGCGGCCGCGCGCTCGCTGGGGCTGACCAACGCCCAGGCCATGCGGTACGTGGTGCTGCCGCAGGCGGTGCGGCGGGTGGTCCCGCCGCTGATCAACAACCTGGTGAGCCTGCAGAAGGACACCGGGCTGGTCTCGATCGGCGGCGCGATCGACGCGGTGTACGCGGCGAAGATCATCGCGGCGCACTCCTTCAACTTCACGCCGTACCTGGTGGCGGGGCTGGTGTTCATCGTGCTGACCGTTCCGCTGACCCGGGTCGCCGACTGGCTGACTGCGCGGATGAACCGTCGGCAGCTGCAGGGAGGTGCGGTTTGAGCGGGACGGAGGTGCTCCGGCTGGAGTCGGTGCGCAAGAGCTTCGGCGGCCAGGTGGTGCTGCGCGACGTCGGCCTCGCGGTGCCCGAGCACTCGGTGACGGCGCTGATCGGGGCGTCCGGCTCCGGGAAGTCCACCCTGATGCGGTGCGTCAACCTGCTGGAGGGGATCGACGACGGCGCGATCTTCCTCGACGGCGAGGAGATCACCGACCCGCGCGCGGACGAGGACGCCGTGCGGCGCCGGATCGGGGTGGTGTTCCAGTCGTACAACCTGTTCCCGCACATGACGGTGTTGGAGAACATCACGCTCGCCCCGCGCCGGGTGCACCGGGTCGGCCGGGCGGAGGCCGAGGAGAAGGCGCTCGCGCTGCTGGACCGGCTCGGGCTGACGGCGAAGGCCCGGGAGTACCCGGACCGGCTTTCCGGCGGACAGCAGCAACGGGTCGCCATCGTACGGGCGTTGGCGGCCGGGCCCCGGCTGCTGCTGCTCGACGAGATCACCGCGGCGCTCGACCCGGTGCTGGTCGGGGAGGTGCTGTCGGTGGTGCGGGACCTCAAGGAGCAGGGGATGACGATGGCCCTCTCCACCCATGAGATGGGGTTCGCCCGCGAGGTCGCCGACCAGGTCTGCTTCCTGGACGGCGGGGTGGTGCTCGAACAGGGGCCGCCGGAGCAGGTGTTCGGCGATCCGCAGGAGGAGCGGACCCGGCAGTTCCTCAGCCGGATCGTCGCCTCGGGGCGGCTCCAGGGCTGAGCAACCGCCAGCGCGGGGGCGCTCGGCATGGGCGTGGGTCTCCCCGGGTGGATCTCACCACGCCGGTCACCACTGTGCGCCCCCGTACGCGCCCTGGCCGCCTCGGGGCGGAGCGGTGATCGTGGACGGGACGATCGTCCGCGCCCCGGGAGGCCGCCGTTGCACGGACCCACCCTGGTCAACTGGCTCCTCGCCCTTCTCACCGCGACCGCCGGCGCCTACTGCCTGACCCGCCTGCGGCAGCCCTCCTGCGCCGCCACGCCCCACAGCGCGCCCCACGCCGCGCACCGCGCCCACCCGCCGCTCGCCCGGGAGTCCGACGCCGCCGAAGCCCTGATGGGGCTCGGCATGGCGGCGATGGCCGTCACCGGCGCCACCGTCCCGGCCACCGTCTGGGCCGTGCTGTTCGGCCTCCCGGCGGCCGTCTTCCTGCTCGCCGCCCTGCAGACGCCCCGCGGCCGCGGCCACCGGCTGCACCACGCCGTCGGCGCGCTCGCCATGACGTACCTGGCCCTGGCGATGACCGTCTCCCCCACCGGCCACCACCACCCCGCCGCCGCCGGAGCTCCACTGCTGACCGGCGCCCTACTGCTCTACTTCGGCGGCTACGCGCTCTGGACCGGCGCCCGGCTGCTGCGCACCCCGGCCGGGACCCTCGTGGTCGGCACCACCGGTCTGCCGCAGGCCTGCCGACTGGCCATGGGGATCGGCATGTTCGCCATGCTCCTGACCATGTGACGCTCCCGGACCGGCCCGTCCACGCCCGGACCGGCCCGGTACCGCCCGCTGCAGCCCGGCCCGGGTCCCAGCCGCGTGGCGTTGGTCACTGGCTCGCCGAAAGCCGTTCCACCGGGCGTTGCCAGCACATAGGTTGGCAGGGAGCGCGCTGTCGCGCTCCGTGCGTACTCGGGGAGCCCATGCGATGACTGCCCTGACCGGCCTGCTGCTGCTCGGCCTGCTGCTCGCCACCGTGGTGCCCCGGCTGCTGGCCCGGGCCCGCTGGGTGGAGCGCGAACCGGTGCTGGCCCTGCTGGTGTGGCAGTGCGTCGTGGTGGCCGTCCTGCTGTGCTGCGCCCTGGGCCTGGTCCTCGCCGCCTCCGCCGCCGAACCCGCGCTGCGCGCCTGGGTGTTCGCCGGGGCCCCGCACGGCGTGGAGGCCGCGTACGGTCTCCAGGACGCCGAGGGCTGGGGGCGGCTGTGCGCCGCGGTGCTGGCCGCAGGCGCGTTGCAGACGGTGCTGGCGCTCACCCGCGAGGTCCGTACGGCCAAGGCCCTGCGCGACCGTCGGCACGCCCAACTCGCGACCAGGGCGCCGGAGTTGCCAGAGGCGATCGAGGCCGCCCGGAGCCGCCGGGAGCGGCTGGTGGTACTGGAGAACGTCCGCCCCGAGGCCTGGTCGCTGCCCGGCCCGAACTCCCGCCTGGTGGTCACCACCGGCGCCCTCCAGCAGCTCACCGACCGGGAGTTGGCGGCCGTGCTGAGCCACGAGCGCGGCCACGTCCGCGCCCGGCACCACTGGCTGCAGCAGTTCGCCCAGGCGCTCGCCTCCGGCTTCCCCGGCATCCGGGTGTTCCGGGCCTTCCGGGACCAGGTGGCGGAACTGGTCGAGCTGGCGGCCGACGACCGGGCCGCCCGCCGGCACGGGCGGCACACCACCGCCCTCGCGCTGGCCGAACTCAACCTGGACCGCGGGGTGTTCGGCTCCTGCCCGCCCGGGCTGGCGCAGTCCCCGAAGCGGGTGGACCGGCTGCTCGCGGGCCGCCCCCGGCTCTCCGCCCTGCACCGGCTGCGGCTGACCGCCGCCGCTCTGGCCGCGCCCGCCGCAGCCGTCCTGCTGGCCGTCGCCCCGGGGCTGCACTCGTTGCTCTAGGACCATCGGCAGGGCACCGAACGCACCCGCCGTACAGTGAAGTTGACGTACCGTCAGCCCTGGGCCGAGGACTCCCCGCAGAGCGGGGCGAACCGGCCGCCGAGGGTCTGCCCGAGCACCTCGCGATGGAGCGGCCGGGCCTGGTCGTAGCGCTCCCGCCCGGCCGGAGTGAGGGCGATCATGATGCCCCGCCGGTCGCTCTCGCACATCGCCCGGGTCACCAGCCCGCCCTTCTCCAGGCGGGCGATCAGCCGGGAGAGAGCGCTCTGGCTCAGGTGGACGGTCGGCGCCAGCTCGCTGGACCGCAGCGCGGGCCGGCCGTCGACCCGACAGCCCTCCACCAGGCGTTCCAGCACCTCGAACTCGCTCATGCCCAGCCCGTACTTCTCGCCGAGCTCACGGTCGAGCGCACAGACGGCCGAGGCGTGCCGGGCCAGCAGCTCGCGCCATTCCGCGATCAGACCGGCCTCCGCCGAGGCCTCGAGGGGGTCGAGTTCAGCCACGCCGCCAGGTTAGCACGTGCATCGTAAATTTATGCGTTCACATCTAATTCATTTGCATTGAATGCACGTGCATGTACTCTCCTCCCCATGACCACCGCGACCGTCACGTCTCCCGACGCTCCGTCAACCAGCGGGCTGAACTGGACACCCCGCCTCTGGGGCACCCTGCTCGTGCTCTGCGCCGCCATGTTCCTCGACGCCCTGGACGTCTCGATGGTGGGCGTCGCCCTCCCCTCCATCGGCTCCGAACTGCACCTCTCGACCTCCACCCTGCAGTGGGTGGTCTCCGGCTACGTGCTCGGCTACGGCGGCCTGCTGCTGCTCGGCGGCCGCGCCGCCGACCTGCTCGGCCGCCGCCGGGTCTTCCTGGTCGCCCTCGGCGTCTTCGCCGCCGCCTCGCTGATCGGCGGGCTGGTCGACGACGGCGGCCTGCTGATCGCGGCCCGCTTCCTCAAGGGCGTCAGCGCCGCCTTCACCGCCCCCGCCGGGCTGTCGATCATCACCACGACCTTCGCGGAGGGCCCGGCCCGCAACCGGGCGCTGTCGATCTACACCACCTGCGGCGCCAGCGGCTTCTCGCTCGGCCTGGTGCTGAGCGGACTGCTCACCTCGGTCGGCTGGCGCTGGACCTTCCTGATGCCCGTCCCGGTCGCGCTGCTCGCCCTGCTGTTCGCCGTCCGGCTGCTCCCCCGCCCGGTCGAGGAGCCCGCCAAGGGCGGCTACGACGTGCTGGGCGCGATCACCGGAACCGCGACCGTGCTCCTGCTGGTCTTCACCGTGACCGAGGCCCAGGGCGCCGGCTGGCTGAGCCTGCGCACCCTCGGCTCGCTGGTCGTGGTCGCCGCGCTGGCCGCCGCCTTCCTGCTCGCCGAGAGCCGCGCCGCCCACCCGCTGGTCCGGCTCGGCATCTTCCGCAACGGCTCGGTGGCCCGGGCCAACATCGTCGCCTTCGCGATGGCCGGCGCGTACGGCGGCTTCCAGTTCGTCGTCACGCTCTACCTCCAGCACCTGCTCGGCTGGTCGGCCCTGGAGATGGCCCTGGGCCTGCTGCCGGCCGGCGCCTTCATCGCGTTCTCGGCCCCGTTCATGGGCCCGATCGTGGACCGCTTCGGCACCGGCCGGCTGCTGCCGATCGGCCTGCTGGCCCTGGTCGGAGCCTTCGCCCTGTTCCTGCGCCTGGACGAGCACAGCTCGTACCCGGTCCTGGTGCTGCCCTCGATGCTGCTGCTCGGCGTGGGCTTCGCGCTCGCCTTCCCCTCGGTGAACATCGCCGCCACCGACGGGGTGGCCGACGAGGAGCAGGGGCTGGCCTCGGGACTGGTGAACACCGCGATCCAGGTCGGCACCGCGGTGGTGCTGGCCGGGGTGACCGCGATGCTCACGGCCGGGAGCGCGGGCGGCGACAGCCCGCAGGCCCAGCTGGACGGCTACCGGCCGGCGTTGGTCCTGGTCACCGCGGTCGCGCTGATCGGGCTGGCGGTCGCCGCGGCGGGCGCCCTGGTGGACCGGCGCCGAAGGGCAACTCCCATATCGGTGCCGGATTATGATTACCCGTCCGCCGCGCCGTCCGTGGCCCGTACCGAAGTCCTGACCGAGCGCTGACCCACTGGCCCCGCCCCGTACGGCCCCCGGCCGTCGGGGCACTGGTGCCGGCTCCACCAAACCCCCGTGTTGGTGGAGCCGGCCGTATGTGTACCGGCCGCCCGGGGCGGCACCCGCGTGAGGGCGCACGGTTCCACGGCGCGACTGCCGGCTGCGCAAGTATATTGGCCCGGAGTCAACGAACGTTCGGAGCAGACACGATGGCACCTCGCGGGGATTCGGTCAACGAGGAGATGCGGCAACGGTCCCGCCGACGCATCATGCGGGCCACCGTCGAACTGGTTGACCAGCACGGTTACGCCGGCACCACGCTGACCGACATCGCCGAACGGGCCGGTCTCGCCCGCGGTCTGCTCTCGTACTACTTCGACGGCAAACGACTGCTGATGCAGGCCGCGACGCACCGGCTGATGCACCAGTCGCTCTCCGGCGCCCTGGCCGAACTGCCGCCGGACGCCACCCCCGAGACCCGGCTGGCCCGCGCGATAGACGCCGTCCTCGCCCTGGCCCTGGACCACCCCCGGGTGATGCGCTCGCACCTGGCGCTCATCCTCGATCCGGACACCGGCGCCTTCGTCCAGGAACCGGAGCAGCAGCAGCTCGGCGCGATCCTCCAGGGCCTGCTCGACGACTGGGGCGCACCGGACCCGGTCGCCGAACACGCGGTACTGCGCAGCGCGCTGATGGGCGGCTGCATCGGGGTGCTGCTGCCGGGCGCGGAGATCCCGCTGGCGCCGATCCGGGCCGACCTGTTCCGCCGCTACGACCTGCCCTGGGAACTGGGCCGCCCGCCGCAGCCGCTGCCGCCGGAACGCGAGCGGCCGCCGGCCCGCGGTTGACGGGGCCGACGGCCGACTCGGACTGCCGTGCGGACGAGCGCCCCCCGGGCGGGAGCGGGGGATCTCCCGGCCCCCGCCCGGGAGTTGCTCAGCGTTCCTTGAGGATCGAGGAGAGCAGGTCTATGGTGCGCTCCGGCGTGAGGCTGTCCACGCAGAGCCGCTCCATGACCTGGACGTACGCGTCGACGTCGTCCCGCTTGTCCAGGTACAGCGCGCTGGTGAGCTGCTCCAGGTAGACCACGTCCGCGAGGTCCTGCTCCGGGAAGCGCAGGATCGTGAACGCCCCGGACTCGCCCGCGTGCGCGCCGAAGCGGAACGGCATGACCTGGATGACCACGTTGGCCTGCTCGGCGACGTCGATCAGGTACTGAACCTGGCCGCGCATCACCTTGGGCCCGCCGACCGGCCGGCGCAGCGCCGCCTCGTCGATGACCGCCCACAGGCGCGGGCTGGCGCCCTCGGTCAGCAGCTTCTGGCGGCGCAGCCGGAGACTGACCCGGCGCTCGACCTCCTCCTCGCTGATGACCGGCCGACTCTGGCCGAAAACCGCCCGTGCGTACTCCTCGGACTGCAGCAGTCCGGGGATGAACTGCACCTCGTAGGTGCGGATCAGCTGGGCGGCCTCCTCCAGGCCGACGTAGGTCTGGAACCAGCCCGGCAGCACGTCGTTGAAGCTGTGCCACCAACCGGACTTGTTGGCCTCGCGGACCAGGCCCAGCAGGGCCTCCCGCTCCAGGCCGTCGTCGACGCCGTAGAGACTCAGCAGGTCGGCGACGTCGCGCTCCTTGAAGCTGACCCGGCCGAGCTCCATGCGACTGATCTTGGATTCGGACGCGCGGATCGCGTAGCCCGCGTCCTCTCGGGTGATGCCGCGCGCCTCTCGCAGGCGACGCAGCTGCGAGCCGAGGAGGATCCGGCGGACCATCGAGCCGCCGCCCGGCTGAACTGTGGTCATGCGGTCGAAACCTCCACCTAGGGCAAACAGCGCACAGTCTGCCATCAGTTGAGCGCTCACGGTGCCGATACTGACGGATGTTCCTATCAGTTCCGCACTCCGCACACCAGGATGCACGTGCATCCGGCGCTTGCATATGCCAATAGTGCGACTGCACGTGAATCGACTCTTGCATCTGCAGTGAGCGCACACCACCATGGTGCACGTGCACCTGCACATCCCTGGCAATCCCGCGGGCTCCGCGTCGACCCCACGCGCGACTCCGTGCACCGGCCCGACGGCGTCCCCCGCGCCATCGGGCGTTCGAGTGCGCGCGCGCCTGGTCGAGGGGGCGGCCGAGCGGCCGAGCGAGTCGGAGGTGACCGGCATGACCCCGGCGGGTCCAGCCGTGTCCGCCCCCTTATGGGAGGAGCTCTTCATGAGCACCGGTACGGCTTTGGCAGTTGACCCCCATGTGGTCACCTGTACGCTCGCTCCTCGCTTCGAAGCCGTGAGATCCGCACGCGACTTCGCCCGGACCTCGCTCCAGCGCTGGGGCCTGATGGAGCTGTTCGACGACGTCGCCCTGGTGGCCTCGGAACTCGTGACCAACGCGCTCCGGCATGCGATCGGCGCACGGCCCGACCCGTCGGGCGGCGCCCTGGGCGAGTACGACTTTCCCACACAGCCGACCCCGGAAGGGCGGCTGCCGATCCGAATAAGCCTGGTGCACCGCTCCCCCCAGGTGGTCTGCGCGGTGAGCGACCCGAGCAGTGCCGGACCGGTGGCGCGGGAGGCGGACTTCGTCGCCGAATCGGGCCGCGGACTGCACCTGGTGGAGTCGTTCAGCCGTTCCTGGGGCTGGCACCCACTGGGCAGCGGCAAGGTCGTCTGGGCCGTGTTCGAGGCGGAGACCGGCTGCGGCAGCGGACCGGACGCCACCCTGCTCGACGGCACCGCGCCGGCCGGCCGGGTCGAAATCGGTGGTCGGCACCGGCGCTCGGCCTAGGGCGCGTCTTGTGGATCAGGCCAGGCCCTAGCGCCGCACGGCGCACGGCCGGCCGAGGAACGCCCCGGGAGGACCACACCCCGGGCCCTCCGGCCCGCCCCCGCGCCGGGCCGGCCCGCGACCCCGGCGCCGGTGGCGACTCCCCGCTCCGGGTACCGCGACTCCGGGCCCGCAGCACCGGCGGGAGCATCCGCGGCAGCACCCGCACCACCCCGGCAGGCCCCGCCGGACGGTCCGCCACCGGACCGCTCACGAGCGCACGGGGCCGCCGCCCCCGGCCCCGGACAAAGACAAAGGCCGTCGTGGTGTCAGCACCCACGACGGCCCCCCGATGGTGGAGCAGCGGCCGGTCAGACCGCGAGGTGGTCGAACTCCCCGTCCTTGGCACCCAGCAGCAGGGCCGCGATCTCGGCCCGGGTGTAGATGAGCGCCGGGCCGTCCGGGAAGCGCGAGTTGCGCATCGCCACGTCGCCGCCCGGCAGGGCCGCGAACTCGACGCAGTTGCCCTGGGAGTTGCTGTGCCGGCTCTTCTGCCAGACCACCCCCGTGAGCTCGGCGGCGGCCATCCCGTTGTAGGCGTGGTTGGAGCCGTGCGTGTCCTGCGAGTCGTGCATAGAAGTCTCCCGAAGAGCTCCGGAGTTGTCGTCCAGCGCGGCGCCCCGGCACCCGCCGAACGAACGGACCGGCCCCGTACCGGCCCGGCACAACGCCTCACTTGACGCGATGATAGCCGCAGTGCACGTGCATCAGCACGGGACATTGCAGGTGCACGAGGCTTTTCGACGGTCGCCGCGAACTCTTCACGGACCCTTCTCCTGACGGTACGTAAACGGACATAGGCGATTGAATCGACGGTCCGTCCATAACCGGCCGTGAGCGGTTCCCCGCTGAATGTTGATCTTCGAATGCCGGGAGTCGCCCCGCCGTGACCCTCCGTCAGGCCGCCCGGCGACTGTGAGACATCTCACGCCAGACCGGTGCAACGCGCCGCCCCACCGGATGCGTCAGGGCAACTGAGGGGCTCCGTACGGGGCTTGGGCGAGGAATGTCCGGATTGTAGGCAATCGCCCCGGACCGGAGCGGCATGAACACGACCCCCGCACCGTGACCACCCGAAACCCGTACGGCAGCCGACTGCAGGCCTGACGGGCAGATGTCCTACGATCTCCGGCATGAGCACCGCAGCCATCCCGGGCGCGCCACTGCCCGTCCGCACTCCAGGCTCCCGTGCGCGGGGGCGCCACCGCCGCCCCGAGCGCCCCGAGATCCGCACCGGCTCGCCGGCCCTGGTGCTCGCCGTACCCGCGACCGCGGGGCCCGAGTCCCGCTCGGTCGTCGCGGAGCTGCTCTCGATCGTCCGCAGCGAGCACGCCGGCGTCCAGGCCGCGGTCGGCTACCTCCCGGCCACCGACGCCGGGGCCGCGGACCCGCAGGAGCACACCGTCGCGGAGCTGCTGGCGGCGGCCGCCGAGGCCGGACTGCCGACGCCCGTCGTGGTGCCGCTGGTCCCGGGCCCGCACGACTTCCTGACCGGGCTTCACGCCGTCGCCGCCGAGTACGGCGCGACCGTCACCGACGCGTTGGGCCCGCACCCGCTGCTGGCCGAGGCCGTCCACGTCCGGCTGTCCGAGGCCGGGCTGGCGCGGGCCGACCGGGCCCGGCTGTTCGCCATCGCGACCGCCGCGGACGGCGTGGTCCTGACCACCGTCGGCGGCGAGGACGCGGCCGCCGCGGCCGGGATCACCGGCGTGCTGCTGGCCGCCCGACTGGCCGTCCCGGTCGTCGCCGCCGCGCTGGACGTGCCCGGCTCGGTCGCCGCCGCCGTCGGCCACCTCAAGGAGACCGGCTCCGAGCGCCCGGCCCTGGCCCCGCTCGTGATCGGTCCGGAGGCGGACTCGGAGCTGCTCGCCGCGGCCGCCGAGGAGACCGGCTGCCCGTCGGCCGCGCCGCTGGGCGCCTACCCGACGGTCGGCCAGCTGATCGCCTCCACCTACCTGGCCGCCCTGCCGGTGCCGACGGCGGAGGAGCTCGCCGAGGCCGAGGCGGAGGCCGCGGCCACCGTCGGGGCCGAGGGTTCCCGGCGGGCCCACGCGGCCGCCGAAGGGCCCCTGGAGGGCTAGCACGACCCGCTGAACGCCCGTCGGCCGCCACCGGCGGAACCCGTACGGCCCGTACCACGCATACCGTCGAAAGGGTCCGGAACGACTTCGTTCCGGACCCTTTCGGCGCGTTCCGATTCACCCCACTGGTGAGCTGGGCCGACAATGCGACGCAATGTCCGTTTCCGGTTCATTTGTCGATGAATATCCGACGGATGGCGAGGGCGTTCCCCGGCGCGCGATTCACGGCCACTCCCCCCGCACCCCGGGCGCGCGCCCTTTGCGCTCCAACGCTCCGTCACCTCTTTCCTGAGGCGGAGCCAGTTATCAGAATCCGCTGCGATATTGCCGGAAAACGATCATTTACGATCATGAATTACGGGCCGTGCGGCGTTTCTCGCTAAACCGTGATGCGCATCACAGGTATTTGCAGTTCTCACTTAAGTCTGCTTAACGTGCTCCCCGTTCGTGACCACACGGACCCAGTTCATCCGCGACGCCGAGTCCTGCCGTCGGATGTCCTGGCAGCGCGAAAACGCATCACGGCAGGAGCGGGGGAACCACAGGTAAGTCGCCCCGGACCGTTCTCCGGAACCGTCCAGGGCTAGGGGTGAAGCCGCGCCCACAGCGCGGCCGGGCAACTCCAGCCCGAATCCGACAGCTCACCTCGCAGGCGTGGGAGAGGACCGCGTCTTCATGCTGCCTTCCAACGGAAACCGCCTGTCCAGCCGCACCCGTCGCGTGATCGCCGCCCTCGGCGTCGCCGGCGTCGGCCTCACCGTCCCCTGCCTCACCACCGGCACCGCGAACGCCGCCCCCGTCGCCACCTGGGACAAGGTCGCCCAGTGCGAGAGCGGCGGCAACTGGAGCATCAACACCGGTAACGGCTTCTACGGCGGCCTCCAGTTCACCTCCAGCACCTGGGCCGCGTTCGGCGGCACCGCCTACGCCCCGCAGGCCAACCAGGCCACCAAGGACCAGCAGATCGCCGTCGCCGAGAAGGTGCTCGCCTCGCAGGGCCCCGGCGCCTGGCCGGTCTGCTCCGTCCAGGCCGGTCTGACCAAGGGCGGCGCCGCGCCCACCGTCGACACCTCGGCCGGCTCCGCCGCCGCCAAGCCCGCCGCCAAGCCGGCCACCCCGAGCAAGCCCGCCGCGAAGCCCGCCAAGCCCGCCGCCCCCGCGCAGGACCAGGCCCAGGCCTCCGGCGACTCCGCGGCCGCCTCCGCCCAGTCCGCCAACAGCACCTGGGCCCAGAAGCGCCAGGCGCAGGCCCAGGCCGGCAGCTACACCGTCGTCGACGGCGACTGGCTGTCCTCGATCGCCGACAAGCACAACATCCAGGGCGGCTGGCAGCGGCTGTACGACCTCAACCGCAGCACCCTGACCGAGGGCCCGGACACCATCTACCCGGGCGAGCAGCTGACCTTCGGTGACGGCGCCTCGGCCCAGGACGACCAGTCCGCCGCCAAGTCCGGCTCGGACTTCACCTGGTTCGACCGCTCGCAGAAGGCCGGCCAGGCCTCGAACGGCGGTGCCGTGAACGCCAAGCCGACCGCCCAGAGCAAGCCGTCCGCCACCAAGCCCGCGTCGAAGCCGGCCGCCCAGGCGCAGACCCCGGCCGCGGCCCCGGCCGCCACCGGCAGCATGGCCGCCGCGGTCTCCTTCGCCCAGTCGAAGATCGGCCAGGCGTACGTCTACGGCGGCACCGGCAACGGCGGCTGGGACTGCTCCGGCCTGACCCAGGCCGCGCTGCGCGCCGCCGGCATCAACATCCCGCGCGTCGCCGCCGACCAGGCCGCCGCCAGCACCCACGTCTCGCTGGACAGCCTGCAGCCGGGCGACCTGCTGTTCTGGTCCAACAACGGCCAGGACTCCGGCGTCTACCACGTCGCCATCTACATCGGCAACGGCCAGTACGTCGAGGCCGCCAACCCGAGCTCGGGCGTCCGCCTCCAGACCATCGCCAACTGGGCCCCGGACTTCGCCGGCCGGGTCTGAGCGACCGCGAACCTAGCGACCGCCAACGGCTGACGCCGGAGCCCCGGGGAGAGCGCACCCGCTCCTCCCGGGGCTCCGGCGTACCCGCAGGCCCGGATTCCGCATGGTCAAACCCCGGCCCACGGGCCGGGCCCGGCCGGGCGGAGCGGAGCGGGCCGGGCCGGGCCGGGCCGCCCCCGAGCCACCGCACGCCGACGGGCCCCGGAGAGCAACCGCCCTCCGGGGCCCGTCAGTTGGCCCGCTCTGCCCGGACCCGCCCGGCCCGGCCAGCGCGGCCCGGCCCGTCCGGCCGTCCGGCCGTCCGGCCGTCCGGGCCGCGGCCGGTTCTCAGCGCGCGCAGGCCCCGGTGGAGCCCCGCATCACCAGCTCCGGCTGGAACATGAACTCCCCACGCTGGGCGGAGTTCCCGCCGACCTCCTCCAGCAGCGCGTCCACCGCCGCCGTCGCCATCGCCTCGACCGGCTGGCGGATGGTGGTCAACGGCGGCTCGGTGAAGGCGATCAGCGGCGAGTCGTCGAAGCCGACCACCGACACGTCCTGCGGCACCGACAGCCCGCGCTGGCGCACCGCCCGGATCGCGCCGAGCGCCATCATGTCGCTGCCGCAGACGATCGCCGTGCAGCCCTTGTCGAGCAGCGCGCCGGCCGCCGCGTGCCCGCCCTCCACGCTGAACAGCGTGTGGTGGACGAGGTCCTCGGCCTCCTCCCCGCTGAGCCCGAGCACCTCGCGCATCGCCGCCGTGAAGCCCTCGATCTTGCGCAGCACCGGCACGTACCGCCGCTGCCCGACCGCCAGGCCGATCCGCTCGTGCCCGAGCTCGGCCAGGTGCTGGACGGCCATCCACATCGCGGAGCGGTCGTCCGGCGAGATGAACGGCGCGTCGATCTTCTCGCTGTAGCCGTTGATCAGCACGAACGGCACCCCGCGCCCGGCCAGCCGGGCGTAGCGGTCGTGGTCGGCCGTGGAGTCGGCGTGCAGCCCGGAGACGAAGACGATGCCCGCCACGCCCCGGTCGACCAGCATCTCGACCAGTTCGTCCTCGGTGGACCCGCCGGGCGTCTGGGTGCACAGCACCGGGGTGAACCCGTGCCGGCTCAGCACCTGCTCGATCACCTGGGCCAGCGCGGGGAAGATCGGGTTGCTCAACTCCGGTGTGATCAGCCCGATCAGGCCCGCACTGCGCTGGCGCAGCCGGGTCGGCCGCTCGTAGCCGAGCACGTCGAGCGCCGCCAGGACGGTCTGCCTGGTGGCCGCGGAGACGTTCGCCTTGCCGTTGAGCACGCGGGAGACGGTGGCTTCGCTGACCCCCGCCTGCGCCGCGATGTCTGAGAGTCGCGCCGTAGTCACGGGCCCAGAGCCTATTGCACCCACGTCAGACCGCCCACCAGCCGGTGCTGTCCGGTGCGAGCACGGTCTCGCCGCCGTCCGTCCCGAGTTCGGTCGAGGAGAGCAGCAGTCGGCCGGGGACGGGTATCCGCACGGGCTCGCCGGTGGTGTTCACCGTGCAGACGAAGGAGCCGCGCCGGAAGGCGAGGGTGCCCTCGGGGGCGTCCAGCCACTCGACCCCGGTGCCGGCGCCGAGGTCGGGCTGCGCCCGGCGGACGGCCAGCGCGCTGCGGTAGAGCTCCAGGGTGGAGGACGGGTCGCCGGTCTGCGCCTCGACGCTCAGCCCGGCCCACTCGGCGGGCTGCGGCAGCCAGGACGGCCCGCCCGCGACCGGTCCGAAGCCGTACGGGGCCTCGGTGCCGGACCACGGGATCGGCACCCGGCAGCCGTCGCGGTAGCCGTCCTGGCCGGCCTGGCGGAAGAAGGACGGGTCCTGGCGGACCTCGTCGGGCAGGTCGGTGACGTCCGGCAGGCCGAGCTCCTCGCCCTGGTAGACGTACGCGGAGCCGGGCAGCGCGAGCATCAGCAGGGTGGCGGCGCGGGCCCGGCGCAGGCCGAGCGCGCGGTCGCCCGGGGTGCGGATCTGGGTGCCGAGGCCGGGCTCGTTGGCGAACCGGGTGGCGTGCCGGGTGACGTCGTGGTTGGACAGCACCCAGGTGGTGGGGGCGTCGACCGGGCGCATCGAGTCGAGCGAGAGGTCGATCACCTCGCGCAGCGCGGCGGCGTCCCAGTCGGTGCCCAGGTACTGGAAGTTGAAGGCCTGGTGCAGTTCGTCGGGGCGGACGTAGTTGGCGGTGCGCTGGACGGTCGGGGTCCAGGCCTCGGCGACGCCGATCCGCTGCCCCGGGTACTCGTCGAGGATCCGGCGCCAGCTGCGGTAGATCTCGTGCACGCCGTCCTGGTCGAAGAACGGCATGACGTCGTTGCCGAGCAGCTTGAGCTGGTCGGCGCCGCCGAGGTCGGGCAGTCCGGGGGCCTTGACCAGGCCGTGGGCGACGTCGATCCGGAAGCCGTCCACGCCCATGTCCAGCCAGAACCGCAGGATCGAGCGGAACTCGTCGGCGACGGCCGGGTTCTCCCAGTTGAAGTCGGGCTGCTCGGGGGCGAACAGGTGCAGGTACCAGTCGCCGGGGGTGCCGTCCGGGTCCTCGGTGCGGGTCCAGGCCGGGCCGCCGAAGATGGACTCCCAGTCGTTGGGCGGGAGTTCGCCGTTCTCGCCCTTGCCGGGGCGGAAGTGGTAGCGGTCGCGCAGCGGGGAGCCGGGGCCCTCGCGCAGGGCGCGCTGGAACCACTCGTGCTGGTCCGAGGAGTGGTTGGGGACGAGGTCGACGATGATCCGCAGGCCGAGCCGGTGGGCGTCCCGGATCAGCGCGTCGGCGTCCAGCAGGGTGCCGAACATCGGGTCCACGGCGCGGTAGTCGGCGACGTCGTAGCCCGCGTCGGCCTGCGGCGAGGCGTAGAAGGGGGAGAGCCAGACGGCGTCCACGCCGAGGTCCCGCAGGTACGGCAGCCGGCTGCGGATGCCGGGCAGGTCGCCCATGCCGTCCCCGTTGGAGTCGGCGAAGCTGCGCGGGTACACCTGGTAGATGACCGCGTCCCGCCACCAGCCTCTGGGCGCGCCGCCGGTCACGGGAGCCGGGGTCGCCGTCTCCTGAGCGGTGTCGGCGGCAGGCCGGGAGGTGTCGGCCAGGTTCTGGGTCATGGACGGTATCCCTCGGGGATCGGAGGAGCGCTGGAAAGCAAGGGTGCTGGGAGCGTTACGACTTGGAGGCGCCGGCGGTCAGGCCGGTGACCAGGTGGCGCTGCACCAGGTAGAAGAAGGCCGCGGAGGGGATCGCGATCAGCACGGCGGTGGCGGCCATCAGGTTCCACTGGGCGTCGTGCTCGCTGACGAAGCTCTGCAGGCCGACGGCCAGCGTGTACTTGTCCGAGCTGAGCATGAAGGTGGAGGCGAACGGCACCTCGGCCCAGTAGGTGAGGAAGGAGTAGAACGCGGCCACCGCCAGGCCCGGGCGGGCGAGCGGCAGCACCAGCCGCCAGAAGGTGCCGAACGGGCTGAGCCCGTCGACCCGGCCGGCCTCGTCGATCTCCACCGGGATGGTGTCGAAGTAGCCCTTCATCAGCCAGGCGCAGTACGGCACGGTGGTGGTGGAGTAGACCAGGATCAGGCCGGCGTAGCTGTCCAGCAGGTCCAGTGCGGAGAGCATGGTGTACATCGGCACGATCAGCACCGCGATCGGGAACATCTGGGTGACCAGCAGCGACCACATCAGCGGCTTGTGCCCGGGGAACCTCATCCGGGACACGGCGTACCCGGCGGTGGCGGCGAGCAGCACGCCGAACACGGTGGTCACCCCGGCGACCAGCAGGGAGTTGCCGAACCAGGTGAAGAAGTCGGTGTCGCCCAGCACGTGCTGGTAGTTCGACAGCGTGATCTTGCCGAAGATGTCGCCGGGGTGGAGGTAGTCGTTCTTGTCCGGCCCGAGCGAGACGAAGAGGATCCAGCCGACCGGGAACAGCGCGATCAGGCTGGCGAGGATCAGGACGCCGTGGGACAGCGCCTTGGACAGCGGGCCGCTCTCGCCGCGCGGCCGGAACTTCGCCGGCCGGGCGGCCGGGGCCGGGGCCGCCGCGGGGGCGGGGCGTTCGGTGGTGGTGCTCATCGGGTTACCTGCCTTCGTGGGTCAACTGGGTCCGGGGCCTGGGGAGATGAGCCCCTAGCCGTTGGCCTGCTCGTTGCGGGCGAGCCAGCGCCGGTAGAAGGCGGTGAAGACGATCAGGATGGACAGCAGGATCACGCCGTACGCGGCGGAGCCGGCGTAGTCCCGGGGGATCTGGCCGAAGCCCAGGCGGTAGGCCCAGGTGACCAGCAGCTGGGCGTCCGGGGCGCCCTTGCCGAACAGCAGGAAGATGACGTTGAACTGGTTGAACGTCCAAATCACGCCGAGCAGCACGACGGTCGAGGAGACGGTGCGCAGCCCCGGCAGGGTGATGTGCCGGAACTGCTGCCAGCGGGTGGCGCCGTCCATCTCGGCGGCCTCGTACAGCTCGGCCGGGATGGACTGGAGGCCGCCGAGCAGCGAGATCATCATGAACGGCACACCGGCCCAGGTGTTGACCAGGATCGCGGCCGCCTTCTGCGCCCACGGGTCGGTGAGCCAGCCGGGCTCGGGCAGGTGCAGGGTGGAGAGCACGGTGTTGACGACGCCGCCGTCGGAGAGCATCAGCCGCCAGGAGAAGACGGTGACGAAGGTCGGCACGGCCCACGGGAGGATCAGCAGCATCCGGTAGGCGGCGCGCCCGCGCAGCTTCTTGTTGAGCAGGACGGCGAGGCCGAGGCCGAGGGTGTAGTGCAGGCTGACGCAGATGGCCGTCCAGGCGATGGTCCACACGAAGTGGGACCAGAACCGGTCGTACGAGCCGGGGCCCCAGAGGATGTCGGCGTAGTTGTGGAAGCCGATGTACTGGTAGCTGGCCGGGATCTCGTTGACGCCGATCTTGCGGGCGACGTTGAGGCTGTTGGCGTCCGTGAGGGTGAGCCAGACGCCTTCGACGAGCGGGTAGAACACCAGGACGCCGAGCACCAGCACGACCGGGGCGATCATCGCGTAGGCGTACCAGTGCTTGGCGTAGGAGCGCTTGAGGCGTTCCAGCAGGCCCGGACGCTGATCGCGCTCCCGGCTGCCCTTGCCGGTGGCGCCCTGCACGGCGACTGACATCGTTTGCACCTTCTCGGGGGGAAGTCTCGGGGGAGCCGACGGCCCGGCCCGCCGGGGTCGGCGGGCCGGGCTGCGGGGACTACTTGGCGAAGCCCGGCAGGAGCTTGGCGTAGTCCGTGGCGACGGTGTTCAGCGCGTCCTGGGTACCGGTGCCCTGGACGGCCTTGCCGAGGTTGGTGCCGAGCGAGTCGAACAGCGAGCTGTACTCGGGCAGTTCGGGGCGCGGCTTGGCGCTGCCGAGGATGGCCTGGAAGCCGGCGATGCCCGGGTCGGCCTTGACGTCGGCGGTGTAGGCGTCGGAGCGGGTCGGCAGGGTGGAGTTCTTCTGCGCGATGAAGGCCTGGCTCTCGGCCGAGGTCATGAAGGCGGCGAACTTCTCGGCGGCGGCCTTGTGGGCCTTGTCCGCACCGGCGTAGACGGCGATGTTGTGGCCGCCGGTGGGGGCGCCGGCCTTGCCGCTGGAGCCGGCCGGGACGGCGGCGATGCCGAGGTTCTTCTTGTCGGCGAACGCGGAGCCCTTGTAGATGTTGGTGATCTCCCAGGGGCCCTGGATGATCGCCGCGACCTTGCCGCTGTTGAAGGCGTCCATCATGTGGGCGTAGGCATCGGTGGTGACGTCGGCCTTGGCGGTGCCGGGCGAGGTGAACATCGACTTGTAGGTCTCGATGCCCTTGACGGCCTCGGGCGAGGTGACGGTGATCTTCTTGCCGGCGGCGTCGACGGTGTCGGTGCCCTCGCCGAACAGGAACGGCATCGCGTAGTAGCCGTCCGCGGCCTTCATCCAGAAGCCGTCGACGCCCGCCTTCTCCTTGACGGCGGCGGCGTCGGTCTTCAGCTCGTCCCAGGTCTTGGGGGCGTCGGTGATCCCGGCCTTGGCGAAGAGGTCCTTGTTGTAGAGCAGGCCGAGGGTGTCGGTGACCAGCGGGACGCCGTACAGCTTGCCCTCGTACTTGGCCTGCTGGATCAGGCTGGGCTGGAAGGCGGAGGTGTCGGCGGCGGCGGGGGTGCCGTCCAGCGGCTCCAGGAAGCCGGCCTTGGCGAAGGCGGCGGTCCAGCCGACCTCGGAGCGGAACACGTCGGGCGCGCCCTTGGCCCCCATGGCGGTCTGCAGCTTGTTCTGCGCCTGGTCGAACGGCACGTTGACGAAGTTGACCTTGATGTTCGGGTTGGCCGCGGTGAACTTCTTGGCCAGTTCCTCGTAGTTCGGAGCCTCGTTGGTGGCGTTCGACGTGTCCCAGTAGGTGAGGGTGACCGGGCCGTCGGCCTTGCCGTCGGAGCCGGAGCCGCCACTGCTGCCACAGGCAGCCATCGAGACCGCGAGGGCCACAACGAGGGCAGAGGCCGCGATGCCACGCCGCATGAGAACTCCTAGGAGGGTGGGGGTGCCCGAGATGTTCGGAGACAGGCGCATAATGGCTGCCTCGTGCCGACCGCACCGTTGCTGCCGTCGGGCTCGGGAAGGAAGTTAACAGCGGTGCAAGATCGACGGAAAGGTCTTGCAGCAAGTTTCTGCAAGAAGCCGCGATCGTTACATCCGCGTGTCCTGGACGTGGCCGCACGGTAGTGGACGGCGCGGCGCAATGTCCGTCTCCGTCCGCTTCGCCCCATCCCGGGGTGGCCGACGCAGCCGCCCTCCGTGGCCGGAAACCGCTTGCAGCAGACTGGACGCATGCGCATCAGAGCCGCCGTGAAGGACGAACTGCCCCTGCTGACCGAGTTGGAGCGGGCCGCCGGAGCCCCGTTCGCGGAGATCGGGATGCCGGAGATCGCCGCGGACGAGCCCCCGGCCCCGGCGGAGCTGGCCCGCTACCTGGAACACGGCACCGCCCTGGTCGCCGCGGCCCCCGACGGGACGATCGCCGGCTACCTGCTGGCCGAACCGGTGGACGGCGCGCTGCACGTCGAGCAGGTGTCGGTCCACCCCGACCACGCCCGCCGGGGCATCGGCCGGGCCCTGATCGAGCACCTCGCCGAGGGTACCGACGCCCCCGCGCTCACCCTGACCACCTTCGCGGACGTCCCCTGGAACGCCCCGTACTACGCCCGCTGCGGCTTCCGCCCGCTCGGCGAGGCCGAACTCACCCCGGGCCTGCGCCGGATCCGCCGACTGGAGGCCGAGCACGGCCTCGACCGCTGGCCCCGGCTCTGCATGCGCCGGGACCTCGACTCCGCCCAGGGGCAGGACAGGCCCTAGCCAGGGATGTACACGCCCTAGTTGACCCCGAGCCGCAGCACCGTGGTCGAGCGGAACTCCTCCCCCGGCCGCAGCACGGTGCTCGGGAACGCCGGGTGGTGCGGGGAGTCCGGGAAGTGCTGGGTCTCCAAGGCGATCCCGGCGAACGGCCCGTACGGCACCCCGCGCGCGCCGGTGACCGCGCCCTGGAACTTGTTCGCGGTGTAGACCTGGACGCCCGGCTCGGTGGTCAGCACCTCCAGGGTGCGGCCGCTGACCGGCTCCTCCAGCAGCGCCGCCCGCGCCGGGCTGCCGTCCGCCGGTCGGGCGCGCAGCACCCAGTTGTGGTCGTAGCCGCCCGGACCGGCCAGCTGCGGGTGCTCGTCGTGCACCGACTTGCCGATCGGGGTGGCCACGGTGAAGTCGAAAGGCGTCCCGGCCACCGGCTCGGTCCGACCGTACGGGATCTGCCGCTCGTCGGCCGGGGTGTACTCGTCGGCGTCCAGGGTGAGCAGGTGGCCCAGGATGTCGCCGACGCCCTCACCCGCGAGGTTGAAGTACGCGTGGTTGGTCAGGTTGACGACCGTCGGCCTGGTGGTGACGGCGCGGTAGTCGATCACCAGCTCGCCGCCCTCGCCCGGGGTGTGCGCCAGGGTGTACGTGACGGTGACGTCCAGCGCGCCCGGGAAGCCCTGGTCGCCGTCCGGGCTGTGCAGCCGCAGCCGCACCCCGCCGTCGACCGGCTCGGCCGCCCACATCCGCTGGGCGAAGCCGTCCGGCCCGCCGTGGATGGTGATCCCGCCGCCGGTCGGGGCCAGCGGGTGGTCCTCGCCGTCGATGGTCACCACCGAGCCGTCGATCCGGTTGGCGTACCGGCCCACCACCGTGCCGTAGTGCCGGGCCGGGCCGAGGATCTGCGCCAGCTCGTCGGTGGAGAGCAGCAGTTGGGCCGGGCGGCCGGCCCGGTCCGGGGCGGTGAGGGTGTGCAGGGTGGCGCCGAGGTTGAGCACGCTCGCCTCGTACGGGCCGGAGGTCAGCGTCCAGCGCTGGATCGCCGCGCCCGCGCCCGAGGGGTCGAGGGGTTCGCGGCGCACACTGGTGGCCTCGCTCGCCATGGCCTGCTCCTCACTGGCGGCGGCGCTGCCGCCTCCGCCCGGTGTCCCGTTCCGTCCGGGGGCGTCGCAGCGGCCCCCCGTGGTGCCCGTCAGCCTAGCCAGAGTGGCCCCGGCGGGGGCGCTCCCACGCCACCGCGCGCCGCCCGGACGCCCCTACCGCTCCCCGCCTGCTGCTCCGCCGGATCCTCGCCCCGCTCCGCCCGCTACTCCGCCGGATCCTCGCCCGGCTCCGCCCGCAGGCCGAGCGCCGAGGCCAGCCCGTCCGGCCCGGTGCCCGCCTTGCGGTAGACCGCCGCCAGCCGCCGGTTGACCAGGCTCAGGTGCACCCCGAGCCGCTCCGCGATCCGCTGCGGCGGTACGCCCTGGACGGCGAGGTTGGCGACGTCCCGCTCCGGCCCGCTGAGCGTCTCCAGTGTCTCCCGGAAGTCGTGCACCCCCAGCCGGTTGGGCCGCAGGCCGTAGTTGGCCAGCTCCCGCCGGGCCCGGTCGACCAGCCGCTCCGCCGAGCAGTGCTGGGCCAGTTCGATGCCCTGGTAGAGGTACTCCTGGGCGTCCTCCAGCCGGCCGACCCGGCGCTGCGCGGCGCCGAGCTCGACCAGCGCGACGGCGTGCTCGTACCCGGCCGGGGACTGCCCGAGCTGCTCCACGGCCTGCTCCAGCAGCTCCACCGCCTGCTGGCCGTCCGCGATCCGGGCCTGCAGCCGCAGCGCGCTGCCGATCGCCGAGGCGGTGCCGAACCGGCGGGCGTCGTCGACGGCCTTCTGGGCGTAGTAGCGGGCCCGCTCCGGCTCGTCGGCCGCGATCGCGATGGCCAGGTGCCCGGCCCAGGGCGCCCAGACGGTGTTGTGCCAGCCGCGGACCTCCAGCTGGGCCCCGGCCTCGGTGAGCGCGGCGGCCGCGCCGGCGTGCCGGCTCTTGGCGACCAGCAGCTTGCCGTACAGCGAGGCCGCGTCCGGCAGCACCATGACCGTCGCGTGGTACGGCGGGTGGAAGCCGAACTCGTTGGCCAGCTCCCAGGCCTCCTCGACCCGGCCGCGGGCGATCAGGGTGTCCACCAGCACGCCGACGGCGTCCCAGGCCAGCGGCAGCTTGGAACCGATCCGCTCGGAGATCCGGTAGGCCCGGCGCAGGAAGTCCTCGGCCTCGGCGAGCAGTCCGCGGCGGAACCGGGCCAGCCCCATCAGGAAGTACGCGAAGCCCCGGTGGGCACCGCTCCAACCGGCCAGTTCGAACTGGATGATGGCGTCCGCGGCCAGCCGCTCGGCCTGGGCGATGCGGTCGTTGTAGATGTACGTGAGGCAGAGCATCGAGGGCAGTTCGAAGCCCCAGGTGGTGTCCGTCCAGCCGAGGCCCTTGGGCAGCCGGCCGCCGTCCAGGACCTCGTCGGCGAGCGCGAGCGCGTCGGCGGAGGGTTCGCCGCGCAGGGTCAGGTCCCAGGCCCGCATCACCAGCACGGCCCGGTCGGCGGCATCCCGGCCGGCCAGGTTGCGGTGGAGCTCCTCCAGCCGGGCGGAGCGGCCCGGTCCGTCCTCCTCGGACTTGCGGAAGGCGTGCCACATGAACGAGGCCGCCTGGAGCCGCTGGCGCCGGACCGGGTCGGTGGTCTGCTCCGCCTCCGCCTGGCAGACCAGGGCGGCCTGGCCCAGCTCACCGCTGTGGGCGAGCACCTCGGAGAGCCGGAAGGTGGCGTCCACCCGCAGTTCGGGGCGCAGCGGCCCCTCGTCGGGGTCGAGGGCGAGCCTGAGCTGGTTGACGGTGGCGCCGGGGTCGGTGAGCAGCGCGGAGCAGCCGAGCTCGTACAGCACCTCGGCCTTGATGTCGTCGGCGGGCGGCTCGTTGAGCGCCCGGTGCAGGCAGCGCTGGGCGGCCTCGGGGGCGCCGATCAGCTGGTGCTCGACGGCGGCGCGGCGCAGCTTCTTGACGATCCGGTCGTCGCCCTCGCCGGAGTGGGTCTCGACCAGGTGGCGGGAGGCGGCGAGCAGGCCGAGTCCGGCGTTCTCGATCTCGACGGCGGCGATGCCGTGCATGCCGAGGCGGGTGGCCTCCGGCATGGTGTTGTAGATGGAGCTGGCGATCAGCGGGTGGACGAACTCGAGGTTGCCGTTGGGGGCCTGGGTGAGCACGCGCTGCTTGCGCAGCTGCTTGATGGACTCGCGGGCGCCCTCGCTGCTCTGGGTGGAGATCCGGGTGACCAGGTCGATCCGGATGTCGGTGCCGAGCATGGCGCAGGCCCAGGCGAAGCGCAGGGTGGCGGGGCCGAGCCGGTCCAGCCAGCTCTTGAGGGTCATCCCGGTGGCGTCGACGGCGAGTTCGCGCAGTTGCCGGGAGTTCTCCTCGACGGGTTCGAGCTCCTGGTCGCGGACCTGGTCGAGCAGGGCGACGGCCTCGAAGGGGTTGCCGTTGACGACGTTCCAGAACTCGTAGCAGAAGGCGTCCTCGGCCCGGTCGCCGAGTTCCGCCCGGATCATGTCGGAGACGGAGTTCAGGGTGAGCCGGCTGAGTTCGTGCTTGCGGCTGGCGAGGCCCAGGATGCCGCGGCGCAGTTCCTGGGTCTCGCCGAACCAGTCGTTCTCGTCCTCGCGGAAGGCGAACACCAGCAGGACGGGCAGTTCGCCGGAGCGGACGGCGAACTTGGCGAGCCAGGAGAGGGATTCGGCGTCCGCCCAGTGCAGGTCGTCGACGATCATCACCATCGGCGCGCGGCGCGGTGCGAGCTGGGTGAGGACGTAGTCGAGGCCGTCGCGGACGCCCTGGGGGTCGAGGCGGCGGGCGCCGGCCTTGGGCTGCTTGAGGCCCATGGCCGGTCCGACGACCTCCTCCCAGGTGCCCATGACCTGGCTGAACTCGTCGGGCTCCAGCCGGGTCAGGACGGGCTGGAGGAGCTGGCGGAGCACGTGGTAGGGCTCCTTGAACTGCCGTTCGCCGCCGCGGGCGAAGAGCACGGTGGCGCCCTCGCGCAGGCTGGCGATCCGTCGGACCTCGTGCAGCAGGCTGGTCTTGCCGATGCCGGGGCGGCCGGAGAAGGCGAGGAGTTCGCCGATCTCGGTGCCGCCGGCGGCGAACTCGCGGCAGAGCCGGTCGATGGCCGCTTCCACGGAACGCAGTTCGGCGTCGCGGTCGCGCAGCCTGACCCGGGGGGCGGGGCCGTCCTCGTCCCGTTCGGAACCGGTTCCCGTCCGAAGTTCGTTGCCCTGATCGGTCACCGTCACGCCTCCGCCTCACCCGCTCGCGGCTCCGCCCCGCCATCGCGCGCGGGGAGCCGGCCCATCACTACTGTTCGTGGAGCCGAGGTTAGCGCCGTGTACGGCTCGCTGTGCGGCATTCGCGCAGGCTGGGGCGGACGGTGAGGGTTCGGACGGCTTGCCAAGGGCAATTGCCCTATATCCCTAACGTCCGATCATTACATCAGATACCCTACGGCCCGCGAGGCGCGGATGATCTTGCGTAACCACCCTCACCCCCTGCACCCCGCTGCGTCAACTCCCCCCACACTCAGTGCTCGAACCACAAGCGCCCCCACCAACCGCTGCACCGGGAGTCCGATGTCTGACGACAACTCACTTCAGATCCCGTTCCCGCACCGCCGGAGTTCGCACGGCCCGTACGCCACCGTGGCGCACCGCGACTGGCTGATCCGCCATCCGCTGCTCCCCGACGCCGACCACCCGGGCTACGCCCACTGGGAGGTGGTCGACCTCGCCGCGCTCGGCTACCCGGACGCCGGACCGGAGGAACTCGCCCTGGCGGCCGACCTGATGGGGTTCTACTTCCTCTTCGACGACCAGTTCGACGGCCCGCTCGGCCGCCGGCCGGCCGAGGTCGCGCCGATCTGCGAGCGGCTGATCGCCGTCCTGCACGGCGCCCGCCCCGACCAGCGCTCCCCGGTCGAGACCGCCTTCGCCGATCTGTGGAGCCGCAGCGTGCGCGGCATGCCCGCCCGCTGGCAGGCCCGCGCCGCCTACAACTGGGAGTACTACTTCGCCAGTCACCCGGCCGAGGCGGCCGGCCGGATCTCCGCCCGCCCGCCGGACCGGGACGGCTACCTCGAACTCAGACGGGGTACCGCGGCGATGGAGACCATCTTCGACATGGTCGAACGACTCGGCCAGTTCGAGGTCCCCGCTTCCGTGCTGCACCACCCGGTACTGCGCCAACTCCGCCAGCTGGCGGCCGACATACCGTCGCTCAGCAACGACGTGCGCTCGTTCCCGCTGGAGGCCCCGCGCGGCGACGTGAACAACCTGGTCATGATCGTCCAGCGCGAGCGCCACTGCTCGTCCGAGGAGGCCTGCGCCGCGGTCATGGCGGAGGCCCAGCTGATGGTCGAGCGCTGCGCCGAGCTGCACGGTCGACTGCCGGACGTGTACCGGGAGTTGGGACTGTCCCGGGTCGAGAGCGCGATCGCCCAGCGGTACGCCGACGGACTGATCACCTGGCTGGCCGGCTACCTCAGCTGGGAGGCCCGCACCGGCCGGTACCACGCGGTCTGACCCACCCCGGCCCGACGCCGTCCGGCTCCGCCGGGCCCGTCCGAGGCGCGCCCGGGACGGCGCGCGCTCGGACGCGCCCCTACGCGCCCGGTCCGGAACCTCCGAAACGTCCGAACATCTGGAACGTCCGGAAGCTGCGGAATCCCCACCGTCCGTACGAGCCGGTCGTACGGACCGTAGCCGCGCCGCGCGCCCGGCGGTTATCGTGCTCGTCGGCGGGCGCCCCGGCGGGGCGCCGGCCCGACTGCGTGTCCGCACCTCCGCCGGACCGCCCCCGACCGGGCGGCGGTCCGGCGTGCCGCCCCCGGCCCGCTCGGCGCCGGGGGCGCCCGACGTCGCGAGGAGACACAGAGCATGACGGTCTACCAGCCCCCCGGCGCACCCGGCAGCATCGTCGCCTACCGCTCCCGGTACGACCACTGGATCGGCGGCGGTTGGACGCCCCCGGTGCGCGGCGAGTACTTCGGCAACCCGACCCCGGTCACCGGCGAGGTCTTCACCGAGGTCGCCCGCGGCACCGCGGCGGACATCGAGGCCGCCCTGGACGCGGCCCACGCCGCCGCCCCGGCCTGGGGCCGTACCTCCCCCGCCGAGCGCGCCCAAGTGCTGCTGCGGATGGCCGACCGGATGGAGGCCAACCTGGAGCAGCTGGCGGTCGCGGAGAGCTGGGAGAACGGCAAGCCGGTCCGCGAGACGCTGGCCGCCGACCTCCCGCTCGCCGTCGACCACCTGCGCTACTTCGCCGGCGCGCTGCGGGCCCAGGAGGGCAGCCTCTCCCAGCTGGACGAGGACACCGTGGCCTACCACTTCCACGAGCCGCTCGGCGTGGTCGGCCAGATCATCCCGTGGAACTTCCCGATCCTGATGGCGGTCTGGAAGCTCGCCCCGGCGCTCGCGGCCGGCAACGCCGTGGTGCTCAAGCCGGCCGAGCAGACCCCGGCCTCGGTGCTGCTGCTCGCCGAGCTGACCGCCGACCTGGTGCCGCCGGGCGTGCTCAACATCGTCACCGGCTTCGGCGAGGAGGCCGGCGCCCCGCTGGCCGCCAGCCCCCGGGTCCGCAAGCTCGCCTTCACCGGGGAGACCAGCACCGGCCGGCTGATCGCCCGCGCCGCCGCGGACAACCTGATCCCGGCGACCCTGGAGCTCGGCGGCAAGAGCCCCAACCTGTTCTTCGCGGACGTCGCCGCCGACGACGACGCGTTCTACGACAAGGCCGTCGAGGGCTTCGCGATGTTCGCCCTCAACCAGGGCGAGGTCTGCACCTGCCCCAGCCGCGCGCTGATCGAGACCCCGGTCTACGAGCGGCTGCTCGGCGACGGCCTGGCCCGGGTGCGCGCGATGCGCCAGGGCAACCCGCTGGACACCGGGACCCAGGTCGGCGCGCAGGCCAGTGCCGAGCAGTTGAAGAAGATCCTCTCCTACTTCGAGATCGGCCAGGCGGAGGGCGCCAAGCTCCTGGTCGGCGGCGAACGGGCCGAGCTCGGCGGCTCGCTGGCCGGCGGGTACTACGTGACGCCGACGGTCTTCGAGGGCGTCAACAGCATGCGGGTCTTCCAGGAGGAGATCTTCGGCCCGGTGGTCTCGGTCACCCGCTTCGACGGCTTCGACCAGGCGGTCTCGCTCGCCAACGACACCCAGTACGGGCTGGGCGCGGGCGTGTGGACCCGCAACATCAACACCGCCCACCGGGCCGGGCGCGCGATCCAGGCGGGCCGGGTCTGGACGAACTGCTACCACGCCTACCCGGCCCACGCGGCCTTCGGCGGCTACAAGAACTCCGGCATCGGGCGGGAGACCCACAAGGCGCTGCTGGAGCACTACCAGCAGACCAAGAACCTGCTGGTCAGCTACTCCCCCGACGCGGTCGGCTTCTTCTAGTTAAGAGTGGAGCGGGAGGCCCGACCGCCGGGCCGCCCGCTCCACCGCCACTCCCCGCGGCGGGCTCACCGGGCAAATCGCCCGTTTCTGGATCTAAGCACATGAATCAGGTGATTTTTCCGACGCGCCGCCGACATGCCCGAACGGCCCGCGCGAACGCCCTAAACAAGGACTCCCGTCCCTTTTCCCCTCGGGAGTCCTCGATGACGATCGCCCCCAGCAAGCTCTCCGACCCCGCCGTCCGCGCCTTCGTGACCGCGGTCAACGCCGGTGACCGCAACGCCTTCCTGGCCACGCTCGCCCCCGGCGCGACCATGTCCGACGACGGCTCCGACCGTGAGCTGACGGAGTGGATCGACCGGGAGATCTTCGGCCCGCACGGCCGGATGGACGTCCAGACCGAGGCCAACGGCGGCCGCGGCCTGGTCGCCAACTTCACCAACGACACCTGGGGCGAGATGCGCACCGCCTGGCGCTTCACCGTCGACGGCGGGAAGATCACCCGCTTCGAGACCGGCCAGGCGTAGTCCCCCGGCGTCCACCGGCGTCCCCCGGCCCGCGGGCTCAGGACAGCCCCAGGCACCCCCGCACCGCGCGGAGCAGGTTGCGCGAGCGCACGTCCCCGGTGACACCCGGCTGCATCCCGTTGGTGACGTACCCGAAGCCGAGCCCGAGCTCCGGGTCGGCGAAGCCCAGCGAGCCGCCCCGGCCCGGGTGGCCGAAGCTCGCCGGGGAGGCCATCGGCGCGGTCGGGCCGTGCCGCCAGAAGCCCAGGCCGAAGGTCGAGTTGACGATCAGCACCCGGTCCGGGCCGTGCACCACCGGCCCGACCGCACGGGCCAGCACCTCCGGGCCGAACAGCGGCGGCAGCAGCCCGCCGGAGCCGTCCGGGCGGTCGGCCGCGCCGATCAGCGCCGCGTAGAACCGGGCCACCGAACGGGCCGTGCCGATGCCGTTCGCACCGGGGATCTCGGCGGCCTGCACCGCCGGGTCGTTCATGTTCACCCCGGGCAGCACCGAGGCGAAGGCGCGGGCGGTCAGCGAGGTCGGGTCCTGGTAGGCGTCCCGGACGGACTGCTTGGGCCGCAGCCGCAGCCCGCTCGGGCCGGTCCGGGCCGCCTCCGGGGCGGGCAGGTCGACCAGCTTGCCGACCCGGGGCGCGGCACCGGCCGGCAGTCCGATCCACAGGTCCAGCCCGAACGGCCGGGCGACCTCCTCGGCGAAGTACTGGCCGATGCTCCGGCCGCTCGCCCGCCGCACCACCTCGCCGACCAGCCAGCCGAAGGTGTACGGGTGGTAGCCGTGCGCCGTCCCGGGCTCCCAGGCGGGCTCCTGCGCGGCGACCGCGGCGACGGCGCGCTCCCAGGTCAGCACGTCCTCCAGGCGCAGCGGCGCGTCCAGCGCCGGCACCCCGGCCTGGTGCGACAGCAGCCAGCGCACCGGCACCGCGCCCTTGCCGGCCGCCGCGAACTCCGGCCAGTACGAGGAGACCGGCGCGTCCAGGTCGAGCAGGCCGCACTCGACCAGCAGCAGCGCGGTGGCCGCGCTCAGCCCCTTGGTGACCGAGCGCAGCACCTGGGCGGTGTCCGCCGTCCACGGCACCGCGGGCGCGGGCCGGCCGCCGACCTCGGGCCGGGCGTCGCCGCCCCACAGGTCGACCACCTTGCGGCCGCGCAGGTAGAGCGCGAAGGCGGCGCCCAGCTCGCCGTACTCGGCGAAGTTCCGCGCGAAGGCCTCCCGTACGGGCTCGAACCCCTCGGCCGTCTCGCCCCAGATCTCCACCATCGCGCGCCGTCCTCAGCTCGTTCGTCGACGTCAGAATTCCTCGATCCCGCGTTCGAAGCGGGCCCGGAAACCCTAACCTGTGGTTCATGACCAACCCTGCCGAAGAGCTGCTGGACATCGTCGACGAGAACGACCGGGTGATCGGGACGGCGCTGCGGGGGGAGGTGTACCGCCAGGGGCTGACCCACCGCTGCGTCTTCATCATGGTCCGCGACCCGGCCGGGCGGATCTTCGTCCACCGCCGCACCGACACCAAGCTGTTCGCCCCCGGCGCGTACGACATGTGGGTCGGCGGCGTGGTCGGCTCCGGCGAGAGCTACGCCGAGGCGGCCGTCCGCGAGGCCGAGGAGGAGCTCGGCGTCCGGGGCATCGCCCCGCGCCCGCTCTTCAAGTTCCTGTTCCGGGAGCCCGACGGCGGCAAGCTCTCCTGGTGGTGCGACATGTACGAGGCGGAGTGGGACGGCCCGGTCTCCCCGCAGGAGTCCGAGGTCGCCTGGCACGCCTGGCTCACCCCGGCCGAGCTCACCGAACGCCTCGCCCGCGACACCTTCGTGGTCGACGGGCTGGAGGCCTACCGCCGCTACCTGGAGCTCAAGGCCGGGTAGCCCACCGGCCGGGCCGGGCCGGGCCGGTTCGGTTCGGTTCGGTAGGCGCGGGACAGGCCGCATGGGCCCACGGACGGCCGCCGGATAGGCTGCGCGCATGGCCTCCCGTACGCCGTCGCCGACGGCCGACCGCGCAGCACGGACCGCCGCCGCCCCCGACCGGGGGGCCGCGGGCGAGCGGCCGCGCCGGCGGCTGAGCGTCGACGAGCGGCGGGAACAGCTGATCGCCGTGGCCCTGGAGCTGTTCAGCCGGCGTCCCCCGGAGGAGGTGTCGATCGACGACATCGCCGCCGCCGCGGGCGCCTCCCGGCCGCTGGTGTACCACTACTTCCCGGGCAAGCAGGCGCTGTACGAGGCCTCGCTGCGGCGCGCCGGGCGGGAGCTCTCGGCGCGTTTCGAGGAGCCGATGGAGGGGCCGCTGTCGGAGCGGCTGTACCGGGTGATGGGCCGCTACCTGGATTTCGTGCAGAGCCACGGGCCCGGCTTCGCCGCGCTGCTGCGGGGCGGCTCGGTGGCGGCCAGCCCGGGGACCTCGGCGGTGATCGACGAGGTCCGCCGGGCGGCGCACGACCAGATCCTCGCCCACCTGGCCGTCCCGGCGCCGAGCCCCGGGCTGCGGCTTTCCGTCCGGGCCTGGATCGCCAACGCCGAGATCACCTCGCTGGAGTGGCTGGCCGAGCGGTCCGTACCGCTGGAGGAACTGCAGCTGCACCTGGTCCAGGAGTTCGTCGCCTCGCTCGCCCTCACCGCCGCCCGGGAGCCCGCGCTGGCCACCGAGCTGGCCGCCTTCCTGGCCGACGAGCGGCCCGAGGGGCCGTCCGGGCGGCTGGTCCAGGACCTCGCCGGGCTGCTCGCCGTCCCCGGCATCCTCGACGCGCTCACCGCGCTGGCCGCCCCGACGGCCGCCGGACCCGTGGACGAACCGTCCGCGCAGGCCACGGAAGGGTCCGCCGACGCCTCCCCGGCGTGATCATCGGGTGATCCTGCGGTTCGGTGCCGACAGTGGGCTCTGATAGGAATGGGCGGGGACCTGACGACCCGCCGCCCGGGCGGTTCCGGTCCCACCCGAACCACCGACCGCAGACGGAGCAGAGCGGGGGGCTCACCAGTTGACCCAGGACGTCCAGTTCAGTGCGGAGGCCAACCCCTTCGCGGCAGCCGAGCAGGTCTGCGCGACCCTCGGCACGCTCACCGACGCCCTCTTCGACGAGCACACCTCGCGCCTCCCGGCCGCCGCGCTCAGCACCCCGAAGCCGGCTGAACACCCGGCCGCCGAGGCGCTGTTCGGCCTGCCGCTGGCACCCAACGGCCCGGTGCACGAGGCCGTCGACCGGCTCGGCACGGTGCTCACCGCCGGAACGGCCCGCCCCGGCACCGGCGCACGGGTCGCCGACCGGGTGACGACCGCACTGCACAACCGCTACGGCGGCGGCGCGGTGCGCGGCGCCATCGCCGACCGCGGTACCACCTCGGCCGCGCTGTTCCAGCTGCCGGTCACCGGCGAGTTCGCCGACGCCAAGCTGCGCCCGCCGTTCGCCCCGGCCCTGGCCGCGCTGGCGGCCGGTCAGCAGACCCGGCAGCCGGTCGAACTGGCCACCGGCGCGGGCGCCGAGGTCCGGCTGGTCGTCCCGCCGGGCTTCCACCCGCTGACCTCCCCCGGCGGGCCCGCCGGGGTCTCCGCCCGTACCGTGCCCGCCCCTCCGACGGACACCGCCGGGGACACCGACGGCGCCGACCGGGCCACCCTCGCGGCGGCCGCCGAACTCACCGGGCACCTGGCCGAGGTCGCCGAGGAGTTGTTCAGCGCCACCGGGCCGGAGCCGCGCCGTGACTTCGCGGTGATCACCGCGACCCTGACCGACCTGCTCCAGGACGCGGGCGTCCGCTACGCGGGCGTCTGCGCGCTGGAGGTGGACGGACGCGCCTCCGAGGCCACCCTGGTCATCTCGTTCGCCCGGCACCCGCTGCCGATCACCGCGCTCGCCACCGAACTGGCCACCGTACGGCGGCACGCCGAGGTCTGGACGGTGCTGCTGCCCGCCGGGCCGGCCGCCGTGCTGGTCGAGGGCCGGACCGTGCCGGTGCCCGGGGCGCTGGCCGCCGACGGGCAGCGCCGCTGGGTGGTCACCTCGGCCGTCCAGGCCTTCGTACCGCTGCCGGACGGCGGCACGGTGCTGTGCGCCCAGCTGTCCACGGCCCGGCCGGAGGACTGGGAGCTGTACACCGAGGCGTTCGCGGAACTGTTGAAGAGCATCCAGTTCGGCTGGGACGGCGAGACGCTCCGGACACCGGCCGCGCCCGCCCCGGTGGCCGCCCCGCCCGTCCCGGTGACCCCGCCCGCCGCTCCGCCCGTCGCTCCGGCCACCCCTCCGGCCACCGCCCCCTCGGTGGCGGACCAGGAGGAGAAGCCGGTGCACCTGCGCGGCACCCCGGTGCGCATCCCGCCCGCCGACTTCAACCCCTTCGCCCCGGTCGCCGAGGAGCCGACAGCGGCCCCCGCGGCGGAGGCGGCGGACGCTCCGGCCCCGCGCAAGGGCACCCCGGTGATGATCCCGCCGCCGGACTTCGACCCCTTCGGCATCTCCGGCACCACCCCCACCACGGACGAGCCCGCCGCACCGCCCGCCGGGGGCACCCAGGCGCCGGACCCGTTCGGCACCACGGTCGCCGCCGAGCAGAAGCCCGACCCGTTCGGCACCACCGTCGCCGCCCAGGGCCCCGCCGTCCCGCCGCCGCCCTCGATGCCGCCGCTGATCCCGGCCCAGCCCGCTCCGACGGCGGCCCCCGCAGTGGACGCGGCGGACGCTCCGGCCCCGCGCAAGGGCACCCCGGTGATGATCCCGCCGCCGGACTTCGACCCCTTCGGCATCTCCGGCACCACCCCCACCACGGACGAACCGGAGGCGGAGGCCGAAGCCGCGGAGGACGCCGCCCCGGAGCACCGGCCGTTCGGCTGACCGGCGACTGCCAGGGGCTTTCCGGCACGGCTCACCGCCCCGGAAAGCCCCCGGCCGTCCGTCCGTCGGCCGTCAGCCGTCAGCCGCTCCCCCGCGCCGCGATCAGCGCCGCCACCCCGTCCAGCATCCGCGCCAGCCCGAACTCGAACAGCGCGTCCAGGCCCAGGTCGACCTCCGGCCCCCGGTTCAGCGCCTCGAACATCGGGAACCGCTCCGGGTCCGTCATCAGCCGGTCGTGGTCCCGGTCGTCCAGCCGGTCCATCCACTCGTCGGCGGACATCCCGCTGTCCTGCTCGGCCTGCGCCTCCCGCTCGAAGTGGACCGCCAGCCCGCAGGTGAAGGCTGCCAGGCTGACGGCGGCCTGGGCCATCTCCTCCAGGCTCAGCCCCGTCCCCGCCAGCGCCGCCAGCGACCGCTCGGTGTGCAGCGCCGCGTCGGGCGCCAGCACCGGCCGGGTGAAGGACATGGTGGCGGCCAGCCACGGGTGGCGCCGGTAGATCCGCCACTGCAAGCGCGCGATCTCGTCCAGGCCCGTCCGCCAGTCCGGCGCGGGTGCTCCCGGGAGCGGATGCTCGGCGAAGGCCTTGTCCATCATCAGCCGCAACAGCTCGTCCTTGCCGGGCACATGGCGGTAGAGCGACATGGTCGCCACGCCCAGCTCGGTCGCGATCCGACGCATCGACAGCGCCGCCAGCCCCTCGGTGTCGGCCACCTGCACCGCCACCGCGACGATCCGCTCCCGGCCGAGCTCCCGCTCCCCGCCCTTCCCCCGCCGCCCGACCGCCGGAGCCGGGGGCGCGCCCGGCGCCACGGCGGGAGCGGCGGCCGGAGCCGGGTTCCCGGTGGGAGCAGCCGTCGGAGCCGCGGGAGCCGTCGACCGGGCCTCCGGCTGGGCCGCCACCACCGTCCCCACCCCGCGGACGGCCCGCACCAACCCCTCCTCGCGCAGGCGGTTCAGCACCTTGGTCGCGGTGGCCATCGCCACGCCCCACTCCTGCACGATCCGCCGCGTCGAGGGCACCCGGGCGCCCGGCTCCAGCTCACCCGCCGCGATCCGACGTCGGAGTTCCGCCGTGATCCGCTCCGAAGGCGATCCGCTCTCCACCACCACACCACCGCCCGCTCGACCCGACCGACCTGCGCAGCGCCCCGGTTCAGTCGGCCCGGCGCGCCAGGTGCACCACGTCCGGCACGCCCCGGCTCACCGGGACCTCCTCGGTCACGACGTCCGAGAACCCGGCGGTACGCAGCGCCTCCTCGAAGGCCGCCGACGGCTGGGCGCTCCACACCGCCAGCACCCCGCCGGGCCGCAGCCGGTGCCACAGCACCGCGAGCCCGTCCGCCCCGTAGAGCCCGGAGTTGGAGTCGGTGACGGTCCAGTCCGGCCCGTTGTCGATGTCCAGGCACAGCGCGTCGTAGCGCTCGCCGTCGGCCGCGGCCAGGTACTCCAGCAGGTCGGTGTGGATCACCGAGACCCGCGCGTCGTCCAGCGCGCCGCCGGAGAAGGCGCCCAGCGGGCCGGAGCGGTGCCAGTCGATGATCGCGTCCTCCCGCTCGACGACGGCGATCCGCCCCCAGCGCGGTTCGGCGGCCGCGTACGCGAGCGAGAAGCCGACGCCGAGTCCGCCGATCAGCACCGACGGCGCGGCCGGGGCGGCGCCGGTGCGGTCCAGTTCGTCCAACGCCGCCTGGATCAGCAGCCGTTCGGAGCGCCCGTCCGCGGTGTCCATCAGGAAGCAGCCGTTGGCGATGATCTCGTAGTGCCGGCCGCGCTGCCGCAGCACCACCTCGCCGAACGGGCCCTCCCGCCGGTCGAGCGTGACGACGGCCTCGTGGGCGTCGCGTTCGGGCAGTGCGGTGGTCATGCTTCCTCCTCGGCGGACTCGGCGGCGCTTCGCCTCGTCGGGGCGATCACCCACCCGACAATAACCGAGTCCCCGCCGGCCGGGCCGGAGACCGGATCCGGGCCGGCGGGCGTCCGGCTGGCCGGCCTGACGCTGAGGACGCTCAGGTCGTGAGCAGCACCCCCGCGTACGACACCCCCGCGACCACCACCCAGGACCCGAGCCCGAGCAGCGCGATCCGCCCGCCGGTCTTCGCCATGGTCGGCAGGTGCACCGCACTGCCGAGCCCGAACAGCGCGGCGGCCAGCAGCAGTTCCTGCGCGTCCCCGGCCAGGGTGAGGGCCCGCTCGGGCAGCACCCCGGTGGTCCGCAGCACGATCATCGCCAGGAAGCCGGCCACGAACAGCGGCACGATCGGCGGCCGGCTGCCGGTCCTCGCCGTACCGGCCGTACCGGCCGCACCCGCCCGGCGCGCGGTGCGCGCGTTGCGCCGCACCGTCACGGCCACGCCCGCGACCAACGGCGCCAGCAGCACCACCCGCATCAGCTTGACCAGCACGGCCTCGCGCAGCGCGCCCGGGCCACCGGTCTGCGCGGTGGCGACCACCTGCCCGACGTCGTGCACGCTCGCCCCGACCCAGCGCCCGAACTCGAGCTCGCCGAGCCCCAACGGGTGCTGCAGCAAGGGCAGTACGGCGATGGCCAGGGTTCCGCACAGGGTGACCAGGGCGACCGAGGAGGCGACGTCCTCCTCCTCGCTGCCCGCGGCCTGGCTGACCGCGCCGATCGCCGAGGCCCCGCAGATCGAGTAGCCGGTGGCGACCAGCAGCGGCTGGTCGCCGGGCAGCCCGAGCCGCCGGCCCAGCCAGAGCGTGCCGGCGAAGGTGGCGGCGACCACGGTGAGCACCATGGCGACGGTGGCCCAGCCGAGGCCGAGCACGTCGTCCAGGCTGAGCTTGAGTCCGAGCAGCACGATCCCGAGCCGCATCAGCCGCTTCCCGGCCGTCGACAGCCCGGACCGGGCGACCCCGCGGACCACCGGGCGCAGCCCGGGCAGGTGGGCCGCCGCCATGCCGAGCGCGACGGCGGCGGTGAGCTTGGGCACGGCGGGGACGGCCGCGTGGACGGCGATCGCGGTGGCCACCCCGACCGCCGCGAGCAGCAGGCCGGGGGCGTCCCCGCCGAGCGGGGGGAGCGAGCGGGTGCGGGCGGCCCGCTCCCGGAGGGTGAGTGCCACGCCGCCGCTCACCGCTCCTGGTCGGCGGGGAGCCGGTAGACCCGCCGGATGCTGGTGCCGAGCCGGGAGACGTCCGCGCCGTACACGTGGATGGAGATGGCGGTGGTGCTGCAGGCGTTGCGCACCAGGTGGATGTCGCCGGGCGGGGCGAAGGCGGCGACCGTCCCGGCCGGGCCGGCCACGTGCTCGGTCTCGACCAGGCGGGAGCTGCGCCCGTCGGAGATCAGGCGGTAGCGGGTCTCGCTCTCCTGGCCGCGGTGGACGCCGGCCACGCACCAGGAGACGTGGTCGTGGATCGGGGTCTGCTGGCCGGGCAGCCAGACCAGGGCGACGACGGAGAAGCTGCCGTCGGCCTCGGCGTGCACGACGTGCTGGCGGTAGCGCTGCGGGTCGCCCTCGCACTGGGCGGGGGTGAGCAGCGCGTCGGGGCCGTCGGGGTCGGCGAGCAGGTGCGGGGCGAGCCGTTCGCCGACCAGGTACGCGGTGAGTTCGGGGGGCAGTCCGCGGTCCACGACGGAGCGGATCTCGCTGACCAGTGCGGTCATCCGCTCGGTGAGCCGGTCGCTGCCGACCGTGGCTGGGAGTGTCATGGCAGCAGGTTCGGACCACCCGACCTATCACGTCCAACGAGGGTTTCTAAGCATCACCCCCATCCGCGCTTATGGGTCGCCCCGCCCGTCGAGCGCCCGCAGCGCCGGGGTCAGCAGCCGACCCGGCTCGCCGCCGCCTGCCGCAGGTGGTCCAGCACCAGCCCGGTGGCCGGGATCCGCCGGTGCTCGCGCAGCACGTACGCGCTCACCTGCCGCCGCAGGTGCGGCTCGACGGCCCGCCCGGTGACCTTGCGGTGGCACATGAAGGAGAGCACCAGCGCGGGCATCAGCGCGATCCCCACTCCGGCGGCGACCAGGCTCTGCACCGCCAGGTTGTCGTCGGTGGAGAACACGATGTCGGGCGCGAAGCCCTCCTCCGCGCAGACGTGCAGCAGGTTGGCCCGGCAGCGCGGGCAGCCGGCGATCCAGCGCTCGCCGTCGAGGTCGGCCAGCCGGACGGCGTGCCGGCGGCCGAGCGGGTGCCCGACCGGCAGCAGCACCGTGAGCAGGTCCTCCATCAGCGGGATCTCGTCCAGGCCGTCCGGCAGCTCGGTGGCCTGGCCCGGGTAGCGGAAGGCCAGCGCGATGTCGCACTCCCCGCGCAACAGCCGCTGGACGGAGTCCGGCGGCTCGGCCTCCAGCAGTTCGACCCGGACGCCGGGGTGCTCGGCGAGCAGCCGGGCCATCGCCTCGGGTATCAGGGTGGCGTTGGCGCTGGGGAAGGCGCAGACCCGGACCCGCCCGGCGCGCAGCCGGGCGAGCGCGGCGAGCTGCTGCTGGGCCGCGGAGAGGCTGCCGAGGATCAGTTCGGCGTGCCGGGAGAGCGCCTCACCGGCCTCGGTGAGCCGCAGGCCGCGCCCGGCCCGGGTGAACAGCGGGACGCCGACGGTGCGTTCTAGGGCTTTCATCTGCTGGGTGATCGCGGGCTGGGTGTAGCCGAGTTCCCGGGCCGCGGCCGAGTAGGAACCGGCTCTGACGACCTCGTGGAACGTCCTGATGTGCCGCGAGTCGAACACCGGCTCCATGGCCCCTCCGCCCGGTCGTCTGCCGCCTGCCTCCGCAATCATAAGAGGAATTTGGAGGTCCAGGCCTCGACCCCTTCGGCACCTATGGTTAAGTCCCGAACCGCCCTTCCCCCCACTGCGGATGCCGGGTCCTCACCGGGCCGACGGCGGCAGCCCCATCGCCACCCCCGCCTTGGCCACCGGCGCCCCGCCCCGCACGCTCGGACTGCGCCGACTGCGCCGCTCGACCCAGCGGGCGAGCCAGGACAGCAGCAGACACATCCCGATGTAGATCGGCGCGATCACCATCACCACCGGGATGAACGGCAGGTCGTAGTCCAGGTTGGTGGCGATCAGCTTCCCCGCGTGCAGGAACTCCTCGTAGGTGATCAGGAAGCCGAGCGAGGTGTCCTTGAGCGCGACCACCAGCTGGCTGATGATGGCCGGCAGCATCGCCCGGTTGGCCTGCGGCACCAGCACGTACGCCATCACCTGGGTCTTGCGCATGCCCAGCGCGTACGCCGCCTCCCGCTGCCCCTTGGGCACCGCGAGCACACCGGCCCGGAACACCTCGGCCAGCACCGAGCCGTTGTAGAGCACCAGCCCGGCCACCAGCGCCCAGAGCGGCTGCACCTTGAGGGCGACGAACACGAAGAAGATCATCACCAGCAGCGGCATGGCCCGGAAGAACTCCACCACCAGCGTGGAGAACCAGCGCACCACCCGGTGGTCGGACAGCCGCCCGGCCGCGAACAGCGCGCCGAAGGGCAGTGCGAACAGCACCGTCCAGCCGAAGGCCCGGAGGGTGTTGCCCAGCCCGCGCAGCAGCAGGTCCTGCACGCCCCGGTACTCGAAGGGCTCCCACTTGGCGTAGGTGAACTGGTGGGTGTGGAACAGCATGTAGACGATCCAGGCGATCAGCGCCGCGATCAGCAGCAGCGCGATCCCGCCGTACAACCGGTGCCGGGCCAGCGCCTTCGGACCGGGGATGTCGTACAGCGCCGAGGATCCAACGGTCATCGGGACACCGCCACTCGTCGTTCCAGCAGGTTGAAGACGGCGCTGACGGCCAGGGTGATGATCAGGTAGCCGACGGCGATCCAGACGAAGGTCCAGATGATGCTGTAGCCCAGCTCGTTGATGGTCCGGTAAGTGCCCAGCAGCTCGGTGACGCTGAACGAACCGGCGATCGCCGTGTTCTTCGCCAGTGCGATCATCACGCTGCCGAGCGGCGCCACCACCGAGCGGTACGCCTGCGGCAGCACCACCAGGCCCATCGTCTGGCCGAAGCTCATCCCCAGGCTGCGGGCCGCCTCGCCCTGCCCGGACGGCACGGTGTTGATGCCCGAGCGCATCGCCTCGCAGACGAAGGCCGAGGTGTAGCAGCCGAGCGCCAGCACGGCGAAGGTGTAGAAGGGCAGCGTGATGTCGAACCGGGGCAGGCCCAGCACCACGATGAAGAACAGCAGGGTCAGCGGCGTGTTGCGCAGCAGCGTCACCCACACCGTCCCGAACGCCCGCAGCGGCCGGACCGGCGAGACCCGGAAGCCCGCGATCAGCACGCCCAGCAGCAACGAGAGCACGGCGCTCACCGCGAACAGCGAGAGCGTGCCGAGGAAGCCGTCCCAGTAGGTCGACCAGTTGTCGGTCAGGGTTTTCACGGCGCGGCCCTCTCAGTACCGGTCGATCGGCGGCGGGGTGGGCGCGGGTTCCCCGGACAGGCCGAGGGTCGCGTCGAAGGCCTTCTTCCAGTCGCCGTTCTGCTCGTGGTACGCCAGCGCGTCGTCCAGCGCCCCGCGCAGCACGGTGTCGTTCTTCGGCGTGCCGATCCCGTACGGCTCGGTGGAGAACAGCGGGCCCACCACCTTGAGCTCGTCCGGGACCTTGGCCGCGTAGCCCAGCAGGATCGCGTTGTCCGTGGTGACGGCGTCGACCTGGTCGGTGATCAGGTTGTCCACGCAGGCCGAGTAGGTGTCGTAGCCGATCAGGTGCGCCTTGGGGTACTGCGACTGGATGCGCTGGTACGGCGTCGAACCGGCCGCCGAGCACACCTTCTTGCCGTTCAGGTCCTGCGGACCGTGGATGCTGTTGTCGTTCTTGCGCACCAGCAGCGACTGCCCCGCGATGAAGTACGGCCCGGCGAAGCCGACCAGCTTCTTCCGGTTGTCGTTGATGGTGTACGTGCCGACGTAGTAGTCCACCTGGCCGTTCTGCAGCGCGGTCTCGCGGTTGGCCGAGGCGATGGTCCTGAACTGGATCCGGTCCGGCGGGAAGCCGAGCGAGGCGCCGACCATCTTGGCGATCTCGATGTCGAAGCCGGAGTACACGCCGGTGGCCGGGTTCTTCTGGCCCAGGTACGGCTGGTCCTCCTTCGCGCCGACCACCAGGTGGCCCCGGCCGCGGGCGGCGTCCAGGGTCGACGAGCCGGTGATCGAGGCGGCGTTCTGCACCTGGTAGCTGGGCAGCGCGCTGGGCTGGGGGCCCTTGGGGGGCGGAGTGCCGGCCTTGCCGCAGCCGGTCGCCAGCACGGCGAGCAGCAGGGCCGCGGCGGTCAGGCGTGCGCGCACCCGCGCGGCGGGCGTCGTCCTTCGGTTCACGGCACCGCCCTCAGTGCTTGAGGATCTTGGACAGGAAGTCCCGGGCGCGCTCGCTCTCGGGGGCGCTGAAGAAGGCCTCCGGGGCGCGGTCCTCGACGATCCGGCCGTCCGCCATGAACACCACCCGGTTCGCCGAGGCCCGGGCGAAGCCCATCTCGTGGGTGACCACGACCATCGTCATGCCCTCGCTGGCGAGCTGGCGCATCACGTCCAGCACCTCGTTGATCATCTCGGGGTCGAGGGCCGAGGTCGGCTCGTCGAACAGCAGCGCCTTGGGGTCCATCGCCAGCGCCCGGGCGATCGCCACCCGCTGCTGCTGGCCGCCGGAGAGCTGGGCCGGGTACTTGTCGGCCTGCGACGCCAGCCCGACCCGCTCCAGCAGTGCCCGCGACTTGGTCTCCGCCTCGGCCTTGGCCCGGCCGCGCACCTTGATCTGGGCGAGCGAGACGTTCTGCAGCACGGTCTTGTGCGCGAACAGGTTGAAGGACTGGAACACCATGCCGACCTCGGCGCGCAGCCGGGCCAGCCCCTTGCCCTCCTCGGGCAGGGGCTGCCCGTCGATCAGGATGGTGCCGCGTTCGATCGGCTCCAGCCGGTTGATCGCCCGGCAGAGCGTGGACTTCCCGGAGCCGGACGGTCCGATCACCACGACGACCTCGCCGCGACCGACCGTCAGCTCGATGTCCTGCAGCACGTGCAACTCGCCGAAGTGCTTGTTGACCCCGCGCAGCTCGATCAGCGGGGCGAAGGCCGGGGAACCGGTCGGGGCCGGTTCGGGGGCGGTGCTCACCGGCCGCGCCGTCCCTGCAACAGCCAGCCCAGCACCCCGCCGGCGAGCAGCGTCGCCAGCAGCGCGATCCAGAGTGGCGCGGTCACGGTGAACACCCAGAACTGGATCTTGACCTTGTCGAGGTTGGCGAACAGGAACCACACCGCGAGGATCACGATGACGCCGATCCCGATGTACCGCGTGGGGATCCCGCCGATCTCGCTGCGCTGAGGCCGGGACGAGCCGTCTGAAATCTTGGTCACCGGAGCAGTCTGCTGTCCGGGCCGACGATTTGCCCGGTTACGCGCCCTTACCGGCGGGGGAGTAACCCGTACGGGGCAATCCGGCCCCGTACGGGTTTGGAACCCGCGCTACCCTCCTCCGCCCGGCGCCTACGGCCGGCCTTCGTCCCGCCAGGAGCGCCAGAGCGCCGCGTACGGGCCACCGGCCGCGACCAGCTCCGGGTGGCTGCCGTACTCGCTGATCCGCCCGCCCTCGACCACCGCGATCACGTCCGCGTCGTGCGCGGTGTGCAGCCGGTGGGCGATCGCGATGACCGTACGGCCCTCGAGCACCCGGGACAGCGACCGCTCCAGGTGCCGGGCGGCCCTCGGGTCCAGCAGCGAGGTGGCCTCGTCCAGCACCAGGGTGTGCGGATCGGCCAGCACCAGCCGGGCCAGGGCGAGTTGCTGCGCCTGGGGCGCGGTCAGCGCGGTGCCGCCGGAGCCGACCTCGGTGTCCAGCCCGTCCGGGAGGGCGTCCACCCAGCCCCCGGCGTCCACCGCGTCCAGCGCGGCCCGCAGTTCGGTGTCGTCCGCCTCGGGCGCGGCGAGCCGCAGGTTGTCCCGCAGGGTGCCGACGAACACGTGGTGCTCCTGGTTGACCAGGGCGACCTCCGCCCGCACCCGCTCGGCGGGCATCCGGGACAGCGCCGCCCCGCCGAGGGTGACGCTGCCGCGGCCGGGCGCGTAGATCCCGGCCATCAGCCGCCCGAGGGTGGACTTGCCCGCACCGGACGGGCCGACCAGCGCGACCCGGCTCCCCGGGGCGACGTCCAGGCTGATCCCGTGCAGCACGTCCACGCCCTCGCGGTAGCCGAAGCGGACGTCCCTGGCCTCGACCCGGCGGCCGTCCGGGCGGGCCGACTCGTCGCCCTCGTGCTCCGGCACCTCCTGCACGCCGACCAGCCGGGCCAGCGAGGCCTGCCCGATCTGCAGTTCGTCGTACCAGCGCAGGATCAGGTCGACCGGGCCGGTGAGCATCTGTGCGTACAGCACGCCGGTGGTCAACTGGCCGACGGTGAGCCAACCCTGGAGGGTGAACAGCCCGCCGACCACCAGGGTGGCCAGCACCGCCGCGGTGTAGACGGCGTCGATGGTCGGGAACCAGATCGAGCGCAGCCACAGGGTGTAGCGCTCCCAGGCCAGCCACTCGCGCAGCTTGCGGTCCGTCAGCCGGACCCGCTGCTCGCCCAGGCGCAGCGTCTCGACCGTCCGCCCGGCGTCCACCGTCTCGGCCAGCACGTTGCTGACCGCCGCGTACCCGGCCGCCTCGTTGCGGTAGGACTGCGGGGCGCGCCGGAAGTACCAGCGGGAGCTGGCCAGCAGCAGCGGCAGCCCGACCAGCGAGGTCAGCGCGAGCAGCGGCGAGGTGACCAGCAGGGCGCCGAGCACCAGCAGCAGGGACACCACCGCGACGGCGAGTTCGGGCACCGCCTCGCGCACCGACTTGTCCAGCCGGTCGATGTCGGTGGTGCCGCGGGAGACCAGGTCCCCGGTGCCGGCGCGTTCCAGCACGCCGGTCGGCAGCGCGACCGAGCGGACCAGGAAGTCCTCGCGCAGGTCGGCCAGCACCCGCTCGCCGAGCACCGCCCCGCGCAGCCGCGACCAGCCGGTGAACGCGGTCTGCACGGCCAGCGCCAGCAGGTACCAGCCGACCGCCACCGCGATGGTGGCCCCGGCGGTGCCGGTGGCCAGCGACTCGACCAGGTTGCCGAGCACCCAGGGCCCGACCAGCCCGGCCAGGGTGGCCACCGAGTGCAGCGACACCACCGCGGCGAACCCGCGCCGGTGCCGCCGCGCCAGCACCCCCAGGTAGCCGCGCACGGCGGCCGGGGAGCCGACCGGCAGGGTGGTGGCCGGCCCCTGCTCCTGGTGGACGGGGGGCTTCATGACGTACTCCTCACGTACGGCTCCGGACGGTTGACGGTGGCGCCCCCAGCGGGAGCGCTTCCCAGGACGCTGTTCATCACGGCGCTGCTCATACCGGCGCCGCCTCCTCGTCCCGGGTGACCACGGCCCGGTAGGCCGGCTCGGTGCGCAACAGCTCGCGGTGCCGCCCGGCCGCCACCACCCGCCCCTCCCGCAGCAGCACCACCCGGTCGGCCCGGTCGAGCAGCAGCGGGCTGGTGGCGAACACCACGGTGGTGCGCCCGGCCCGGGTGTCCCGCAGGCCGGCGGCGATCCGGGACTCGGTGTGGGCGTCCACCGCGCTGGTGGGCTCGTCCAGCACCAGGACGGGCGGGTCGGCCAGCAGCGCGCGGGCCAGGGCGAGCCGCTGGCGCTGCCCGCCGGAGAGCGAGCGCCCGCGTTCGGTGATCCGGGCCCGCATCGGGTCCCCCGCGCAGTCCGGCGAGCCGTCCACCAGCGCCTCCAGTACGTCCTCGGAACGGGCCGCGGCGAGCGCGTCCTCGACCGGGACCCGGCCGGAGGACGGCACGTCCAGCAGTTCGGCCAGCGTGCCGGAGAGCAGCACCGGCTCCTTGTCGTGGACCAGCACCGCCGCCCGGACCTCGCCCAGCGGCACGGTGTCCAGCGCGGTGCCGCCGAGCCGCACCGAGGGCAGGGCCTGCTCGCCCTCGGCCAGCGGGACGTGGCCGCCGAGCCGCTCGGCGAGCGCCCCGGCGAAGTCCGGGTCCCCGCAGACCACCGCGGTCAGCTCGCCGGCCCGGACGGTCAGCCCGGTGGTCGGGTCGTGCAGGTCGGAGCGGCCCGGCCTGGTCAGCACGCCCTCGGCCTCGCCGCTGGTCCGGCTGAGCGAGAGCACCCGCACGGCCCGCCCGGCGGAGACCCGGGCGACGCTCCAGGCGTGCGCCGCCTCGCCCAGGATCCGCAGCGGTGCGGCCAGGAAGGCGGTCGCGCCGTACACCGCGATCAGGGTGCCCACGCCGAGCTCGCCGGAGGCCGCCAGCCGGGCGCCGTACCACGTCACCCCGACCACGAACAGCCCGGGCAGCAGCACCTGTTGGGCCTGCATCAGCGACCACAGCCGGGCCGAGCGGACGGCCGCCGCCCGGACCTTCTGGGAGGCCGCCCGGTACCGCTCCAGGAAGAGGTCCTCGCCGCCGATGCCGCGCAGCACCCGCAGCCCGGCCACCGTGTCGGCGGCCAGCTCGGTCGCCTTGCCGCCGAGCTCGCGCTGCTTGGCGTAGCGCCGCTCGAACGGCCCGATCAGCGGCCACACCGAGGCGGCCAGCACCGGCACGCCGAGCAGCACCCCGATCCCGAGCACCGGCTCGACCACCAGCACCACCGCGCTGACGGCCAGCCAGACGATCACCGCGGCCCGGACCCGGGCGACCAGTTCGACGTACCAGCCGATCCGCTCGACGTCCCCGCTGCCGACCGCGACCACCTCTCCGGTGGCGATCCGCCGGGACAGCCCGGCGCCCAGGTGCGAGGCCTGCCCGGCCACCAACTGCCGCACGTGACAGGCGCCGTGGATCCAGTTCCAGACCGCCTGCCGGTGCAGCAGCACGGAGCCGAGCGCGGCGGTGGCGGCCAGCAGCAGGGCCAGCGCGCCGGCCCGCCAGATCCCGCCGGCGTCGCCGTCGACGGCGGCCTGGACGCCGCGCCCGAGCGCCACCGGCAGGGCGGCCTGGGCGCCCATCTCGACCAGCGCCCAGCAGGTGGCGCGGACCTGCCCACGCCGCTGGGCGCGCTGCAGCCAGCGCAGGAAGGCCATCGGTGAGGAGAGGTCGGGACTGCCGGGATCGGCCAGCGGCAGTGGGGTGAGCGGCATGACACTCCGATACGAGGGGTGCGAGGGGTGCGGATGGTTCGAGGTGTGCAAGGCGTGCGCGGGCACGGGAGGTACGGGCGGCACGGGCGGCCCGCGGTCGCCCGGGAACGGACACCCGGAGGCGCGGCGCAACGGCGCGGTGACATCGACACGTCCGGCGACGGGCGGCCGGACCGGCAGCGAACGGGTACGAAGGACCCGGATTTCAGGAGGTCATGTCCGCGAGCCTGCCAAGCCCGCTGTGATCCACGCAACAGGTTTTCCGCCGCCCCTGCCACACGCCCCCTGCACGCCCCGGCGCGCACCCCGTGGCACGGCCCCCGACGCACGCCACGCCGCCGTAAAGCTTCCCCAAAGATTCGCCCGAACGGCGGGAACAATCGTGCCGGGGCACCAGTTGCCCCCTCTGGAACCAACGGACAACCAGGAAGGCACCCCTTCCCGTGAGCAACATCCCCAGCGTCACCCTGAACGACGGCGCTCAGATCCCGCAGCTCGGCTTCGGCGTGTGGCAGGTCGAGGACGCCCAGGCCACTCCCGCCGTGCGCGAGGCGATCGCGGCGGGCTACCGCTCGATCGACACCGCGGCGATCTACCAGAACGAGGCCGGCACCGGCGCGGCCATCAACGAGGCACTGGCGGGCGGCCTGGCCCGCCAGGACCTCTACGTCACCACCAAGCTGTGGAACTCGGGCACCCGCGACTGGTCGGGCGAGCAGGGCCGCGACGCGGTGCTGCGCGAGTTCGACGCCTCGCTGGACAAGCTCGGCCTCGACTACCTCGACCTGTACCTGATCCACTGGCCGCGCCCGATGCACGGCACCTTCCTGAACGTCTGGAAGGCCCTGGAGCAGTTGAAGGAGGGCGGCCGGGTCAAGTCGATCGGCGTCTCCAACTTCGGCCAGGAGCAGCTGACCCGCCTGCTGGACGAGGCCTCGGTCGTCCCGGTGCTCAACCAGGTCGAGCTGCACCCGTACTTCCCGCAGGAGGAGCTGCGCGCCTTCCACGCCGAGCACGGCATCGCCACCGAGGCGTGGAGCCCGCTGGGCCAGGGCGGGGAGCTGCTGGCCGAGCCGGCGCTGGCGAAGATCGCCGAGAAGCACGGCCGCACGGTCGCCCAGGTGGTGCTCCGCTGGCACCTGCAGAGCGGCGTGATCGCCATCCCGAAGTCGGTCACCCCGTCCCGCATCCGGGAGAACCTGGACGTCACCGGCTTCGAGCTGGACGCCGAGGACATCGCGGCGATCGCGGGCGTGGCCACCGGCAAGCGGATCGGCCCGGACCCGCAGGGGTTCGACTGGAACTGACGAGCGCCGCGGGGGCGCCGGCCGACCAGGCCCGGCGCCCCCGACAACGACGACAGTAATTCTGACTGTCGGTCATATCGAAGTACCGCTCATTCCGGTCAGGGACGAGCGGCACTTCGGCGTACCCGGATTCACCGACCCCGACCATCGGTCGCTGCCGACGGCCAAGGGCCTCATGAGACTTGGTGAATCGTTTTGGCTGTTGTTACCAAAGCTTGGGCTAGAGCCTGGCCGCCTTGGCGATGAGTGCGAGCGCCGTCTCGTGCTCCTCCTCCGCGAGCGGAGCGAGCAGCAAGCGCTGGACCTCGGCCACTCCGGCGGCCGAGCGGTGCAGCAGGTCCTGACCCGCCGGTGAGAGCGAGAGCAGGTTGCGCCGCCCGTCCGAGGGGTCGCGCCGACGCTGCACCAGACCGCGGCGCACCAGCCGGCTGACCATCTCGGCCATCGTGGCCTTGTCCAGCGAGGCCAGCTCGCCGACCGTGCGCTGGTCCGCGCCCGGTTCCAGCTCCAGGGCGTCCAGCACGGCGTACTGCGGGGCCGTCAGCTCAGCCCCGACGTGCTCCGACCAGAGCTTGGTGTGCACCTGCTGGCCGACCCTGATCAGGTAGCCGATCGCCCGCTGGGCGTCCAGTATCGGCCGCGCGTCGGTGAAGACGGCCACCGCCGCGGGTTCCAGCCTGGCTATCTTGGCCATCACCCGGACGATTTCGACCTGCTCGTCCGGCGCGAGCGGCTCGAACAGCACCCGCTGGACGCGGACCACACCACCGGTGGCCTCGCGCACCGCCTGGGCGCCGCTCTGCGAGAGGGCGAGCAGTTTGCGCCGGCCGTCGGCCGGGTCGCGCCGTCGCAGCACGAGGCCGCGGCGGACCAGCCGCGCGACCATCTCCGCCATCGTGGCCTTGTCCAGCGAGGCTCGCTCGCCGACGGTCCGCTGGTCCGCGCCCGGTTCGAGGGCGAGCACCAACAGGACCGCGAACTGCGGAGCCGTGAGATCGGCTCCGACGTGCTCGGACCACAGACGGGTGTGAACCTGCTGTGCAACGCGAATGAGGTGTCCGGGCGACTGCTGCAGTCGCGCGGACACGCGGGTTGTCGGGATCTCCCCCAGCACCATGTATCCGTCCCGATGTCACACCCGGTGTGTGTGGGACACCCGGGTGGGGCAGTAACGGCGAGTGGGCGTCCAGCTATGAGGGAGGGCGCTCCAGCCGTGCAGCCGGTGGCTGCTGGCGGACACTATACAAACGGCAGGCCCTTGCTGGCAGGCAGGGGCGGATAGTAGACGCAGGTTCGGCAACATTGGCATATTTACGCGCCCGCCACGCCCTTGCAGTAACCCGTTCTCAGCAGAAACCCGACCGGTCGGTCCTTACCGACCGTCACCTGGGCCTCTCCGCCCTGGCCGCCTTCCCTACCCGCCGGTAGGGTGTGGGCACCCTCCCCGGGGGCACTCCCCCCGGCGGGACCCCTGAGAGAGAGACGAGAGCGAGCATGACCGAGCAGAGCACCGCCACCCGGGTGGCCATCGTCACCGGCGCCGCCCGCGGCCTCGGCGCCGCCACGGCCGTCCGACTGGCCGCCGACGGCTACGCGGTGGCCGTCCTGGACCTGGACGAGGCCGCCGGCAAGGACACCGTCGACCGGATCACCGCCGCCGGCGGGCGCGCGCTGGCCGTCGGCGCCGACGTCGCGGACGCCGAGCAGGTCCAGGCCGCCGTCGACCGCGTGGCCGCCGAACTCGGCGCCCCCGTCGTGCTGGTCAACAACGCGGGGGTGCTCCGCGACAACCTGCTCTTCAAGATGTCCGAGTCCGACTGGGACACGGTCATGAACGTCCACCTCCGCGGCGCCTTCCTGATGACCCGCGCGGTGCAGAAGCACATGGTGGACGCCGGCTTCGGCCGCATCGTCAACCTGTCCTCCTCCTCCGCCCAGGGCAACCGCGGCCAGGCCAACTACTCGACCGCCAAGGCCGGCCTCCAGGGCTTCACCAAGACTTTGGCCATCGAGCTGGGCAAGTTCGGCATCACGGCCAACGCGGTGGCCCCCGGCTTCATCGCCACGGACATGACGGCGGCCACCGCCGCCCGGGTCGGCATGGACTTCGAGGACTTCAAGCGGGCCGCGGCCTCCCAGATCCCGGTCCAGCGCGTCGGAGAGCCCGAGGACGTCGCCAACACCATCTCCTTCCTCGCCGGCGAGGCCGCCGGCTTCGTCTCCGGCCAGGTGATCTACGTCGCGGGCGGCCCCCTCGACTGAGCACTGAACCTACACAGGGTTACCACGGAGTGGGAAGCCGGTCGAACCGGCCGCCCACTCCGTTTTCTTTACCGGGGCTTTTGCAGAATCATTCGAAGACCACACGGGCATTCGATCCCGGAATACTGGAAATCACTCCCCGGGTCACCGCGGGCGGACCCAATTGTCGATTTCCCGGGAAAATGACAATTCCCTCAGGAATGGCCTCGCCCGGATGGGTATGGTCACCCCGTGCAATCCAGAAGTACCGCCGCTCGCATTCCGCGACAGGGGCCGGATCGCTGCACCGCCGACCGCCGCCGGGAGCTCCCCGGTCCCGTCCGCGGCGAGCCCGGGTGGCCGCCGATGAGCCGCCGCCGGGCCACCCTGTTCGCCGTCACCCTCGCCGCCTACCTGCTGGTCCTGGCCGGCGTCCTGCTCAACACCGACCTGGTCGACCTCGACTGGTCGGTGCGCCTGCTCCGCCCGTACGAGCGGTGGCCCAGCCTGGAGCCGCTGCTCGACACCTGGGTGATCGCCGGGCAGCGCGGGCCCAGCGCCGTCGCCGCGTTCGCCTGGCTGCTCTGGCGCGCCCACCGCCTCGGGCGGCTTCGCCCGCTGCTGGTGATGGGCGTCGCCCTGCTGCTGCTCAACGTCACGGTCGGCGCCGTCAAGATCGTCACCGGCCGGCTCGGCCCGCACTACGCCCAGTACGTCGGTTCCCCCGAGCTGTTCTCCGGCGGCACCATCTTCCCCTCCGGCCACACCGCCAACGCCGTGGTGACCTGGGGCGTGCTCGCCTACCTCGCGGTCCGCTGGCAGCGCACCGGCGCGATGATCGCCGCCGCCACCGCCTGCTCGATCGGCCTCACCACGGTCTACCTGGGCACCCACTGGGTCTCCGACGTGCTGGCCGGCTGGGCCGCCGGGCTGCTGGTGCTGCTCTCCCTGCCCCTGCTGGAGCCGCTGCTCGCGGTCGCCGAACAACGGCTGCACCGCCGCTTCGCACGCTGAACCCCGCCGCCCGTCACCCCCGCCGGCTCCGTCACTCCCGCCGGCTCCGCCCGCTCCGCGAGCGGACGCTACCCCTCCCAGCTGCGCTCGACCACACCGTCCCGCACCGCGAGGTTCAGCCGCCCCTCCCGATACTCCATGGTCATCAGCTGCCCCGGCTCCAGCACCCGCACCGAGGCCCAGCCGTGCCGCCGGGCCAGCTCCCGGGCCCGCTCGATCCGCAGCCCCGCGTAGCCCTCGGCGTCCTCCCCCGTCGTGCCCGCCCCCACGGCGTCCGAACCCGTCACAGCGCCTCCCCGGCTCTCCCCCTCGGACGTACGCTGGAATCGTAGCCCCCACCCGCGCGGCCCGGAGGTGAACGCCCATGCGTGCCACGACGCCGCGACGGTGGCGCAGCGGCACCGAGCCGGCCACCGCCCGCAGCGACCTCAAGCTCCGCTACCTGCTGTCGCTGACCTTCACCCCGCTGTTCGCCCTGGGGACGGTCGGCTTCGCGTTCTGGGCGGCCTCCTCCCCGGTGGACGGCGCCCCCAGCCGGGGCACCCTGACCGGCTTCGCCATCGCCCTCGGGCTGATCACCCTGTTCGCCGTCGTCGATCTCGTCGTGGTCGTCCGGCGCCGCCGGACCGAGCTCTGACGCGGTGTCTCCCACGGAGTGGGAAGTCGGCCCGGCCGACTTCCCACTCCGCGCGACTTCCCACTCCGCCCGACCTCCCACCCCGCGCCGCACTACCTGTTGCCGACCGCCTGCTTCACCAGCGTCCGGCCGAAGTCCCACATCAGGCCGTTCCCCCGGTGGGCCTCGTCCATGATCTCGGTGAACGCGTCGACGAACCGGTCCACGTCCCGGTCGGTGATGATCAGCGGCGGGATCAGCTTGATGACTTCCAGGTGGTCCCCGGACACCTGGGTCAGGATCCGGTGGCGCTGCAGCAGCGGGACGACCACCATCTGCGCGAACAGCCCCTTGCGCGCCGCCTGGAGGGCGGTCCACCCGGTACGCAGCTTCAACGACCTGGGCCGGCCGAACTCGATGCCGATCATCAGCCCCCGGCCACGCACCTCGGCGAGCAGCTCGTACCGGTCGATCAGCGCCGTCAGCCGCTCGCGGAACCGGTCGCCGACCTGCCGGGCGTTCTCCACCACCTTCTCCTCGCGCATCACCTCCAGGGTCGCCAGCCCGGCCGCCATCGCCTGGGCGTTGGACCCGAAGCTCGCCGAGTGCACCAGCACCCGGTCCATCGAGGAGTACACCTTCTCGAAGATCCAGCTCTTGCCGAGTGTGGCCCCGACCGGCACGTACCCGCCGGAGAGCGCCTTGGCCGCGCACACCAGGTCCGGCAGCACGCCCTCCTCGTGCTGGTAGGCGAAGAACTCGCCGGTGCGGCCGATCCCGGTCTGCACCTCGTCGCAGATCAGCAGCGCCTTGTGCTCGTGCAGCAGCGCCTGGGCCGCCCGCAGCCAGCCGGGCGGCGGCGCCTGGACGCCCTTGCCCTGGATCGGCTCGACGATCAGCGCCGCGACGTCCCCGCGCTTCAACTCCTTGGCCAGCGCCCCGATGTCGCCGAGCGGGATGGCGGTGTCCGGCAGCAGCGGGTCGAAGCCCTTGCGGAAGCCGCTCTCCCCGTTGACGGACAGCGAGCCGGTGGTCAGCCCGTGGAAGGCGTGGTCGGCGTAGAGGACGCGCCGGCGGCCGGTGGCGTACCGGGCGAACTTCAACGCGGTCTCCACCGCCTCGGTGCCGCTGTTGCCGAAGAACACCCGGTCCAGTCCAGGCGCGTACGAGAGCAGCTGCTCGGCCAGCAGCCCGGGCAGCGGCGAGCAGTCGAAGCGGACCAGGTCCGGCAGGTCCAGGTCCATCACCTGCTGGACCGCCGAACGCACCGTCGGGTGGTGCCGGCCGAGCGCGAAGATGCCGAAGCCGGCCAGCATGTCCAGGTACTCGTTGCCCTCGGCGTCGTAGAAATATTGGCCCTGCGCGCGCTCGTAGTACTTGTCGAAGCCGATCGTGCGGAGCATCCGCGGCAGCTGCGGGTTGAGGTGGCGGCTGTGCAACTCGTAACGCTCACCGCCGCGTTCGGCGAGGAGGGCGGCGAGGTCGAAGGCGGGGCGGTCGGGGTCAGCCGGCATGGCGCGGGTTCGCTCCTCGGGTCGGTAGCAGGTTCTTGGCGAAGACGGCGGTCTGGGCCGCGACCCCGGTGCCGGTCAGGCCGGTCTCCTCCAGGATCTCGCCGCGGGCGGCGTGGCCGAGGAACTCCTGCGGCAGGCCGAGCACCCGCACCGGGACGTCCACGTCGGCGTCGCGCAGCGCCTGGGCGACGGCCGAACCGACGCCGCCGGTGCGGCCGCCGTCCTCGACGGTGACCACCAGCCGGTGGGCGGCGGCGAGGCCGGCCAGGGCCGGGTCGACCGGCTTGACCCAGCGCGGGTCGACCACGGTCGCGGTGAAGCCCTCGGCGAGCAGCAGCCGGGCGGCGTCCAGGCAGGCGGAGGCGGTGACGCCGACGGCCACCAGCAGGATCTCCGGTGCCGGTCCGGTGCGCAGCAGCACGTCCGTCCCGCCGATCCGTTCGACCGCCTCGACGACCGGCCCGACGTTGCCCTTGGGGAAGCGGACCACGGTCGGCGCGTCCTCGACCTCGACGGCCTCCCGCAGCTGGGCCCGCAACTGCTCGGCGTCGCGCGGCGCGGCCAGCCGCAGCCCGGGGACGACCTGGAGCACCGACAGGTCCCACATGCCGTTGTGCGAGGCGCCGTCCGAACCGGTGACCCCGGAGCGGTCGAGCACGAAGGTGACGCCCAGCCGGTGCAGCGCGACGTCCATCAGGACCTGGTCGAAGGCCCGGTTCAGGAAGGTCGCGTAGACCGCCACCACCGGGTGCAGCCCGCCGGTGGCCAGCCCCGCCGCGCTGGTGACGGCGTGCTGCTCGGCGATCCCGACGTCGAAGGTCCGGTCCGGGTACGCCTTGGCGAACGGCGCCAGCCCGACCGGCTGGAGCATCGCCGCGGTGATCGCCACCAGGTCGGGCCGCTCGGCGCCGAGCGCGAGCAGTTCCTCGCCGAACACCGAGGTCCAGGAGACCCCGGCGCTGGGCGAGATCGGCAGGCAGGTGTACGGGTCGATCGGGTTGACGGCGTGGAAGCGGTCCGCCTCGTCCTGTTCGGCGGGCCGGTAGCCGCGCCCCTTGACGGTCAGGCAGTGCACGATCACCGGGCCGCCGAAGTTCCGGGCCTGCCGCAGCGCCTGCTCGACCGCGCCCAGGTCGTGGCCGTCGATCGGACCGAGGTACTTGAGCCCGAGGTCCTCGAACATGCCCTGCGGGGCGAAGGCGTCCTTGAAGCCCTTCTTGGCGCCGTGCAGCGCGTCGAAGATCGGCTGGCCGACCAGCGGGGTGCGCTGCAGCGCCTCCTTGCCGAGCGCGAGGAAGCGCTCGTAGCCCTGGGTGGTGCGCAGGGTGGCCAGGTGGTGGGCCAGTCCGCCGACGGTCCTGGCGTAGGAGCGCTCGTTGTCGTTGACGACGATGACCAGCGGCCGGTCGCGGGCCTCGGCGATGTTGTTCAGCGCCTCCCAGGCGAGCCCGCCGGTGAGCGCGCCGTCACCGATCACCGCGACGGTGTGCCGGTCGTGCTGGCCGAGCAGCTGGGCGGCCTTGGCGAGCCCGTCGGCGTAGGAGAGCGCGGTGGAGGCGTGCGAGTTCTCCACCAGGTCGTGCTCGGACTCCGCCCGGGAGGGGTAGCCGGACAGGCCGCCCTTCATCCGCAGCCTGGAGAAGTCCTGCCGGCCGGTGAGCAGCTTGTGGACGTAGCTCTGGTGGCCGGTGTCGAAGACGATCCGGTCGTAGGGCGAGTCGAAGACCCGGTGCAGCGCGATGGTCAGCTCCACCACGCCGAGGTTGGGCCCGAGGTGGCCGCCGGTGCGGGTGACGGCGTCGATCAGGAAGTCTCGGATCTCGTCGGCGAGCAGCGGCAGTTCGGCGGCCGCGAGCTTGCGTAGCTCGGCCGGGGACGTGACGCGGGAGAGCAGTGACATGGGTACACCTCACGACTCGGAGCGGTGCGGTGGTGCCTCCGCCCACCGGGGGCGGGGCCGGCCCGGGCACGACGGCCCGGGCCGGACGGGAGCTCAGGACGCGGGACGGCTGCGGTGCCGGGCGGCCCGGCCCGGGTTCAGCGCCCCCGGTTGGAGCTGACGGTCTCGGTGATGGCGCGCAGCGACTGCTGGAGCGAGCCCATGGTGGCCAGGACGGCGGTCGGCTCGTAGCCGCAGTGGGCCATGCAGTTCTCGCAGCGCGGGTCCTTGCCGCGCCCGTACTTGCTCCAGTCGGTCTTCTCCACCAGCTCGCGGTAGGTGGGCACGTAGCCGTCGGCCATCAGGTAGCAGGGCCGCTGCCAGCCGAACAGCGAGTAGTTGGGGATGCCCCAGGGGGTGCACTCGAAGTCGGCCTTGCCCTCCAGGAAGTCCAGGAAGAGCGGGCTGTGGTTGAGGCGCCACCGCTTGCGGTTGCCGCCGGCGAAGGCTTTGCGGAAGAGCTCCCTGGTCTGCTCGACGCCGAGGAAGTGCTCCTGGTCGGGGGCCTTCTCGTAGGCGTAGGCCGGGGAGATCATCATCTCGTCGACCTTGAGCTCGTCGTTCAGGAAGTCCAGGACGTCGATGACGGTCTGCGGGGTGTCGGTGTTGAAGAAGGTGCTGTTGGTGGTGACCCGGAAGCCGCGCCGCTTGGCCTCCTTGATCGCCGCCACTGCCTCGTCGAAGGTGCCCTCCTTGGCCACCGACTCGTCGTGCCGCTCGCGCAGCCCGTCGATGTGCACCGCGAAGGTGAAGTACGGCGAGGGCTTGAACTTGTCCATCTTCTTGCGCATCAGCAGCGCGTTGGTGCAGAGGAAGACGTACTTGCGGCGCTCGACCAGCTGTCGGACGATCTCGTCGATCTGCGGGTGCATCAGCGGCTCACCGCCGGCGATCGAGACCATCGGGGCACCCGACTCCAGGACCGCGCCGACCGCCTGGGCGACCGGCATCCGCTGCTTGAGCACGCCCGCCGGGTGCTGGATCTTGCCGCAGCCCTCGCAGGCGAGGTTGCAGGCGAACAGCGGTTCCAGCTCGACGATCAGCGGAAACTTGTCCCTTCGCTTGAGCAGCTTCTGCTGCATCAGGTAGGTGCCGACCCGCACGGTCTGGCGCAACGGCATGGCCATGGCTAGCTCGCCTCCTGGGGGAGCGTCGAGGATGTGGGGTGGTTCAGGACTGCGGAGCGGGTGTCGAGCTCCTGCCGGTACCAGTCGACCAGGGCGGGTACCGTCGCCCGCAGGGTCCGCCAGGCGCGCACCCCGGCCGGGAGCGTGCCCGGCCGCAGCAGCTCGTGCTCGGGGGTGTCCACCACCACCCGCAGCACGGCCACCGGCAGCGCCGGGCGCACCTCCCGCAGTGCGGCCAGCACGGCGGCGGCCTCCATGTCGACGGCGAGCGCCCCCTGGACGTGCAGGGCGCGCCGCTCGATGCCGCGCACCACGTGGTCGGCGGTGTGGTGCACCCCGGTGTGCGCGGTCAGGCCGTGTTCCTTGAGCGCCCGGGCCAGCTCCGGCCCGGAGTCGACGGGGTAGAGGTGGCCCTCGGCGTCGCGCACGCCGTCCGCGGCCACCACATCGCCCGGCGCCACGCCCGGCCCGACCGCGGCACCGAAGCCGGCCACCACGACCGCGCCGTAGCCGCCCGGGGCGGAGCCGAGCAGTCGCCGCACGGCAGTCCCGGCGCGCCGCCGGCCGACCCCGGTGCGCACCAGCGCCGGGGGCCCGCCGGCCGAGCCGCGCCAGTCGCCGCCGCGCAGGGCCCACACCTCTGGGCCCAGCGCGCAGAGCACCAGCAGCGGGGCGGTGGTCACCGGTTCGCCCCGATCGCCGGCGTGCCGCCCGGCCGCACCATCCCGGGGCTGCCGTTGAGGTAGCGGCCGAGCGCGGTGACCGGGAAGACCAGCCGGTACAGGTGGTAGTTGATGGAGAAGTCCCACGGGAAGCCGGTGCCGGTGAACTGCGGCTCGTCCCAGGTGCCCTCGGGCAGCTGGGTGCGCACCAGCCACTCGACCCCGCGCTCCACCGCCGGGTTGGCCCGGCCCTGCGGGCCCTCGCCCGCCGCGAGCAGCGCCATCAGCGCCCACGCGGTCTGCGAGGCGGTGGAGTCGCCGCGCCCGGCCCAGCGCGCCGGGTCGTCGTAGGAGCGCATGTCCTCGCCCCAGCCGCCGTCGGCGTTCTGCCGGTCCTCCAGCCAGCGCACCGCCCGGCGGATCGCCGGGTGCTCGTCCGGGACGCCGGCCGCGACCAGGGCGGGCAGCACCGAGCCGGTGCCGTAGATGTAGTTGGTGCCCCAGCGGCCGAACCAGGAGCCGTCCGCCTCCTGGTCGCGCAGCAGCCACTCGATGCCGCGGCGGGTGCGCGGGTCCCGGGCCCGGCCGGTCTCGGCGAGCATCTCCACCACGTGGGCGGTGACGTCCGCGGACGGCGGGTCGACCACCTCGCCGAAGTCGCAGAACGGCAGCTTGTTCGGCAGCAGGCTGGTGTTGTCGACGTCGAAGGCGCCCCAGGCACCGTTCTTGGACTGCATGCCGAGGTTCCACAGCACGCCCCGTTCCACCGCCGCGTCGACCTTGGCCTGGTCGGGGTGGGCGACCCGGCGCAGCGCCAGCACCACCTCGGCGGTGTCGTCGATGTCGGGGTAGGTGTCGTTCTCGAACTCGAAGGCCCAGCCGCCGGCCGGCAGGGTGGGCCGCTGGACGGACCAGTCGCCGCGCTTGCGGATCTCCTCGCCGAGCATCCAGTCGACGGCGGAGACCAGTGCCGGGTGGTCGGCCGGCACCCCGGCGTCGACCAGCGCGATGGTGGCCAGGCAGGTGTCCCAGACCGGGGACTGGCAGGCCTCCATCCAGCGCATGCCGTCCTCGGTGTGCACGGTGAAGCGGTCGAAGGAGGAGAGCCCGGCCTTCATCACCGGGTGCTCCAGCTCGTAGCCCTCCAGGTGCAGGGCGATCAGCGAGTAGACGGCGGGCGGCTGGATGCCGCCCCAGCAGCCGTCGGCCTCCTGCCGTTCGACGATCCAGCGGCAGGCCTGGGCGACGGCGAGCCGGCGCAGCGGCCGGAAGGCCCGGCGGTGGTAGGCGTGCAGCAGCTTGTCGAGGCGCGCGAACAGGCCGTCCCAGCTGGTGGCGGGGGCGAGCGGCCGCTCCGGGTACGGGTGGTCCGGGTCGGTGTGCAGCTCGGTGATCGCGAAGGGGGCCGGACGGACCGGGCGGTGCGAGGAGACCACGGTCAGCGGGACGATGGTCTGCCGGGCCCAGCAGCCGAAGGCGTAGATGTTCAGCGGCAGCCACTTGGGCAGGAAGATGATCTCGGGCGGCATCTCGGGCAGCCGGTCCCAGGGCCACCAGCCGAAGAGCGCGAGCCAGATCCGGGTGAACACCCGGGCGGCCGCGATGCCCCCGGCGGAGCGGACGTAGCGCGCGGCGGCCAGCATGTGCGGGGCCTCCGGGTCGTCGCCGGCGAGCTTGAGGGCGACATAGGCCTCGACGGTGGTGGAGAGTTCGGGCGGTCCGCCGTGGAAGGTGGCCCAGGTGCCGTCCTCCCGCTGCTGGGAGCGGATCCACTCGGCGGTGGCCCGGGTCTGCTCCTCCGTCCTGATGCCCAGGAACTGGCGGAGCAGCAGGTCCTCGGCGTCCATGGTGACGTTGGTCTCCAGGTCGCCCTTCCACCAGCCCTCGGAGGACTGCAGCGAGAGCAGGTGGGTGGTGGCGCGCGCGAGGGCCTCGCGCACGTCGCCGGGCTGCCGGTCCGCCTCACCGGCCGGCCGGGGCCGGTCGGTGTCCTCGGGCTGCCACCGCCCCGCGCCCAGCAGGGTCGGGGGGCGGTCGCCCACCGCGACCGGCTCGGAATCGTACTCAGGGTCGAGCCGGCCGTCCGCGGTTGCTGTCAACGTAACGTCACCTCTCTCGTACCACCACGAATTCGGCGAGTGCGACGAAGTGCTCGCGCACCTCGTCGGACATGGGCACCTCGTCCAGGGCGGCGAGGGCAGTCGTGTGCTGGCGGCGGGCCTCCTCCTGGGTCCAGGCCCGGCCGCCGGCCGCCTCGATCAGCGCGGCCCGGGCGGCGAGCTCGGGCTCGCCCTCCTCGCCCCGGCCCTTCGGGTCCGCGAGCTGCTCGGCCAGCCGGCGCGAGGCGGCGCCGCCCTCGGCGAGCGCGGCGGCGACCGGCAGCGACTTCTTGCGCTGGCGCAGGTCGCCCCAGTGCGGCTTGCCGGTGACCTCGGTCGCGCCCCAGATGCCGAGCAGGTCGTCCACCGCCTGGAAGGCCAGGCCCAGGTGGTGGCCGTAGCGCTGGAGGGCGTCGGAGACCTCGTCGTCGGCCCCGGCCAGGACGGCGCCGATCGCCGAGGCGGCGGCCAGCAGGGCCGCCGTCTTGCCGCCCTCCATCTCCAGGCACTCGGCGACGGTGACGCTGTCGCGCTGTTCGAAGGCGACGTCCATGGCCTGGCCGTCGATCAGTCTGCGGGTCGCGGTGGTGAGCAGCCGGACGGCGCGCGCGGCGTCGGCGGGGCTCGCGCCACCGGTCACCCCGGCGTCGAGCAGCACCTCCGTGCCGAGCGTCGCCAGGGCGTCGCCGACCAGGATCGCCTGGGCCGGGCCGAAGACCGTCCAGGCGGTGGCCCGGTGCCGCCGGGTCTCGTCACCGTCCATCAGATCATCATGGAGCAGGGAGAAGTTGTGCACCAGTTCAACGGCCACTCCGCCGGGCACCCCGACCTCGGGCGCCGCACCGGCCGCCCGGGCGGACAGCAGGGCCAGCGCGGGGCGCACGGCCTTGCCGCCGTCGCCCTCCACCGGGGTACCGTCCCGGTCGATCCAGCCGAAGTGGTAGGCGGCGACGGTGTCCATCGGTGCGGCCAGACGGGCGACGGTGGCCCGGAGCGGCGGGGCGCAGAGCGTCCGGCTGCGGGCCAGCAGCTCCGGCACCGAGACCGGTTCGGCGTGCGCCGTGCCTCCGACGGCGATGCCGGTGCGTGACTCCACGTGCGTTCCCTCTCCCTCGTGGTGCCGGACCGCACGGGGCGGCCGGGTACTGTCGGTGCGGCTGGTGTCGAAGCTGGCGGTGTCGAGGCGATCGGTGTCGCGGCGATCGGTGTCGCGGCGATCGGTGTCGGCGCGGCCGATGGAGCCGATGGGGCCGACGGTACGCCCGTCGGCTCTGGCGGGCTCTCCGGCGGCGGGCCCCGCCGTCACCTGGGCCACCGCCCGTCGCCCCGGTCCACCGGCACCCTGGCACCGGCCGCGGCGAGCACCGCGTCGGCGGCGGCGTGACCGCTGCGCACCGCGCCCTCCATGGTCGCGGGCCAGCCGGTGGCGGTCCACGCACCGGCCAGCAGCAGGCCGGGGACGCCGGTCACGGCCCCGGGCCGCAGTGCGGCACTGCCGGGCGCCCCGTCGAAGGTCGCGGTGCGCTCCCGGGTGACGAAGAAGTCCAGCACCTCGGCGTCGGCGGCGGCCGGCAGCAGCCGGGCCAGCTCGGGCAGGTAGCGGTCGCGCAGTTCGGCGACCGGCAGGTCGATCTCGTCCTGGACGGCCGACTGGGACAGCGCCAGGTACTGGGCGCCGGGGTGGGCGCGTCCGATCGGGGTACCGGCCAGGCCGGAGTGGGTGGTGCGGTCGAAGACCCACTGGACCGGGCTGTCGAGCGCGGCGAAGAACGGCCGGCGCAGCACCTTGCGGTCGTAGACCACGTGCACGTTGAGGATCGGCGTGGTGCCGAGGTCCTCCAGCCGGTGGGGGACGGCGCCCGGCGGCAGCAGGGCGGCGGCGGTGTCCTGGGCGCCGGCCAGCACCACGGTGTCGGCGGTGAGCAGCTCGCCGTCCCCCGGTCGGCCGCCCTCCAGCCGGAGGGCGTGCTGGGGCGCGGCCGGCTTGAGCTCCGCGACGCGGGCGCGCAGCAGCACCCGCACGCCGGCGCGTTCCAGCTCCGCGAGCGCCCGGTCGTGGTGGATCACGCCGAGCGGGACGGCGGCGATGCCGATGTCGGACGCCCCCGGGTCGGAGAGCAGCCCGGTCTTGAAGACCATCGCGGCGAGCGCCAGGGACACCTGGTCGGCCCGGGCGTTCAGGGTGGCGACGCCGACCAGGTCCCAGAGCGCGGCCGTGGTGGCGGCGTTCTGCCCGTTGCGGCGCAGCCACTCGCCGAAGGAGAGCCCGTCCAGCGCCGGGTCGGCGAGGTCCAGGCCCTTGAGGGCGAGCGCGCCGCGGACCACCCGGGCGCGGTCGGCCGGGGACAGGTGCGGGTAGCGGGCCAGGCTGCCGGCCAGGTGAAGCGGGACGGGCAGACCGGCCCGCCGCAGTCGGCCGAGGGTGCGCACCGGGGCCCCGGCAGGGCCGGTGACGGAGAGCACCGGGACGTCCAGCCGGTCCTGGAGGTGGGTCATCCGGGTGGCGCCCAGGCGCTCCAGCAGCCCGCGGTAGGCGGTGCAGCAGCGCAGGAAGACGTGCTGGCCGTTGTCGACGGTCAGGTCGCCGCGCTGGAAGGAGAAGGCCAGGCCGCCGAGCCGGGGACGCCCTTCGGCGAGGGTGACCCGGTGGCCGGCCTCGGCCAGCCGCAGGGCGGTGGTGATCCCGGCCAGGCCGCCGCCGACCACGACGGCAGCCGGGCGCGCGGCATCGGCTCGCCCGGTCATCGGCCCTCCCCCTCGCAGTCGCCGGACCGCCCGGCGACGGTCGCTGTCGCCGGCGCGCTCACGGCTGGCACCGTCGTGGACGGCACCGTGGTCAACACGGCGCCACCCTGATGTGATTCCCCGCTGACACAGCGTGACAGAACCGTGGCGAGAATCAAGAACGCCCCCCGGCGAGCCCGGAAAGCGCCACATACGCCTTCTCCCAGCCCGGGAGCGACACCCTGCCGCGCAGCACCGACTCCGGATCGGCGGCGATCCGGCCGAGCAGCCGGTGGTAGATCCCGGCCATCGCGGCGGTGCAGGCGCGGCTGCGGCGGTCGAGCAGGGGCAGCAGCCGCAGGCCCTCCTCGAAGGCGGCCTGGGCCCGGGCGGCCTCGAAGGCCACCAGCCCGGTGAAGTCGGCGCCGACCGGCGGCCTGGGCAGCGCGAAGCCCTGCTCGCAGCCGAACCGGACCAGGTCCTCGGTGGGCAGGTAGGTGCGGCCGGTCAGGGCGTCCTCGCGCAGGTCGCGCAGGATGTTGGTGAGCTGCAGGGCCAGGCCCAGGGTATCCGCGTACTGCGCCCCGCGCTCCGGGTCCTCGCAGCCGTAGACGCCCAGCGAGAGCCGGCCGATGGCGCCGGCCACGCAGCGGCAGTAGACCTTGAGCTCCTCGTAGGTCTGGTACTCGGCGCCCTTGAGGTCCATCTCCACGCCGTCGATCAGCTCGTCGAAGCCGCCGAGCGGGATCGGGAAGCGCCGGGCCGCGTCGGCCAGGGCGACCTTGATCGGGTCGGTGTCGTCCTCGGCGACCGCCCCGGAGCGGACCTCGTCCACCAGCTCCCGGGTGCGCACCAGGGCCTCGGCCTTGCGGTCGGCCGGGAGGTCGCCGTCGCCGATGTCGTCCACCCGGCGGGCCAGCGCGTACAGGGCCGACATGGCCAGTCGCTTGGGCTCGGGCAGCAGGCGGATGCCGTAGCTGAAGTTGCGTGCCTGCAGTCCGGTGACTGCCTCGCAGTACCGGTACGCCGCCATGACCGGGGCCGACGCCAGTGGTGATGCCGCCACTCGGGCGTTCACCTTCCCTTCGCGAAGATGGCCGCCGCCTTCGCTGCGAGGCGGCGCTTGTCCGGCTTCGCCTGCCGGGCGAGCACGTCGTACCCGGCGTCCTCGACGGCCGCCAGGGCCGCGTAGCCGCCTGCGGTGAATCCCGCCAGGAGCAGTCGAAGCCTCCCCCGAACCGTACCTACCAATGGTGCGCCGCGGTCGAGCAGGGTGCGGGCCCGTTCGGCCTCGAAGGCGATCAGTTCCCGGACCGCACCGGTCGCGGTGGGCTCGGCGAGCTCCTCCTCGGTGACGCCGAAGCGTTCCAGGTCCTCGGCGGGGAGGTAGATCCGGCCGTGGGAGAGGTCCTCGGCCACGTCCTGGAGGTGTTCGACCAGCTGGAGGGCGGTGCAGACGGCGTCCGAGAGGGCGATCCGCTCGGGGGTGGAGACGCCCGCGATGGACAGCACCAGGCGGCCGACCGGGTCGGCGGAGAGCGTGCAGTAGCCGACCAGGTCGTCGTAGGTGGCGTAGCGGGCGGTGGTCTGGTCCACCCGGTTGGCCTCGATCAGACGGCGGAACGGCTCGGGCGTCAGGCCGTGCCGGTCGACCAGCGGGACGAGGGGGCCCAGCAGCGGGTGCCGGGGCGGCTCGGCGCCGGCGTGGCGCAGCGCGGTCTCGAACACCCGGTCGAGGTCGCGCTCCAGTCCGTCGAGCAGCGCGAGCCGGAAGGAGACCTCCGCCGGGCTCGGCGGGCCGGGCTGGGCCGAAGGAGTGACGGGGGGCCGCTGCTCGATCCCGAGCAGGGCCGCGGTGGCGGCCGGATCGGCCAGGTCGCCGTCGCCGGCGTCGTCGACCAGCCGGGCGAAGCCGTAGACCGTCATCAGGTCAGCGCGCCAGGCCGCGGGCAGGAAGAAGGGGGCGACCGGGAAGTTCTCCGCACCCGCCTTCTCCAGGGTCTGTCCCGTGGAAGGGTTCACCGGCGTATCTCTGGGCTGGGCCGAAGCCGACACTGCAGTCACTCCCCCGTTCTACACCGCTCGGTACCACCGGTCCGACTCGGACACGCGTCCGAGCGCGGGCGTCACGCAAGGCACACCGCCCCCGCGCCCCCAGCCTGACACCACGCGCCGCGCCCGAGAAGAGCGCCCCGCCCGGCGCACGGTGGCGCTCACCCCCGCGGCGGCGGGCCACCCGGGGGAGCGGCGCACGCCGAAGGGCCGGCCCCGGAGTGTTCCGGGGCCGGCCCTTCGGTGCCAGGCGCTGCGGCGGCGGGGGCGTTACAGGCGCTCGCCGCGCTCGTACCGGCCGACGACCTCCTCGGTCGGACCGTCCATGACCAGCTCGCCGGCCTCGATCCAGATGGTCCGCTCGCAGACCTCGCGGATCGAGTTGTTGTCGTGGCTGACCAGGAAGACCGTACCGGCCGAGCCGCGCAGCTCGTCGATGCGCTTCTTGCTGCGCTGCTGGAAGGCCTGGTCACCGGTGGCCAGCGCCTCGTCGATCAGCAGCACGTCGTGGGTCTTGGCGGCGGCGATGGAGAAGCGCAGCCGGGCGCCCATGCCGGAGGAGTAGGTGCGCATCGGCAGGGAGATGAAGTCGCCCTTGTCGTTGATCCCGGAGAACTCGACGATGTCCTGGTAGCGCGCCCGCACGTCGGCCGGGGACATCCCCATCGCCAGGCAGCCCAGGACGACGTTGCGCTCACCGGTGAGCTCGTTCATCAGGGCCGCGTTGACGCCCAGCAGCGAGGGCTGGCCGTTGGTGTAGATGCCGCCCTTCTCGGTCGGCAGCAGGCCCGCGATGGCGGCCAGCATGGTCGACTTGCCGGAGCCGTTGGAGCCGATCAGGCCGACCGCCTCACCCTTGTACGCGGTGAAGCTGATGCCCTTGACCGCGTGCACCTCGCGCACGCCGGCGGCGCGCTTGCGGCTGATGATGCGGCTCAGCGCCGAGGTGGCGCTGCCCTTGCCGGAGCCGGCGCCGTGCACCCGGTAGACGATGTGCACGTCGTCGACGACGACGGTGGGCTCGCGGGCCACGCTCGTGGCCGGGACGGCGTCGCGCTTGCTCAGGTCGGTGTCAGCCACGGCCGTACTCCTCCTCGGCCTTCCAGAAGAAGACGTATCCGATGACGAACATCCCGACCGCCCAGGCGATGCCGTACGTCCACTGGTGCGGCGGCAGCGACTGGTGCGCGGGCTGGTGCTTGTTGTAGATGATCGGCGCGAAGGCGTGCCGGAGCAGGTCCATGTAGACCGAGGCCGGGTTGATGTTGCAGATCACCTGGATGTAGTGCGGCCACTTGTGGACCCGGTCCTGGATGCTGAACATCACGCCGGACAGGAACATCCAGGCCCGCATCACGAACGGGATCAGCTGGGAGATGTCACTGGTCTTGGCGCCGATCCGGGCGAAGATCAGCGAGACGCCGGTGTTGAACAGCGTCTGCAGGAGCAGCGCCGGGATGATCAGCAGCCAGGTCTTGCCCGGGGTGATGCCGGCGGCCAGCACGGTGACCACCAGCACGACCGTCGAGATCAGCAGCTGCTGGAGCTGGATCACGGTGAAGGCGATCGGCAGGCTGGCGCGCGGGAAGTGCAGGGCGCGGATCAGGCCGAGGTTGTCGGAGATCGCCCGGGTGCCGGACTGCACCGCGTTCTGGGTGAACTGGAAGATGAAGACGCCGATGCAGAGCCAGGCGATGTAGGTGTGCGGCGGGAAGCCGTCCTTGTTCTCCAGGATGACGCCGAAGACCAGGTAGAACACGCCGCAGTTGAGCAGCGGGGTCACGACCTGCCACAGCTGGCCCAGCTTGGCGTCGGTGTACTGGGCCACCAGGCGGGCGGTGGCGAAGGCCCAGATGAAGTGGCGCCGGGCCCAGAGCTGCTTGGTGTAGGCGAGCAGCCCGGGCCGGGCACCGCTCACCGACAGACCGTACTTGTCCGCAAGCTGCTTGGGGGTCAGGCCCGCGTCCGCCCCCCTCGGGGCTGAGAGGCTGACGGGTTCACTCACTGTCGACACATTCGTCCTTCGCGCGGGATCTGTCGGGGCGGCCGGTCGGCGGGGGTCCGCCGGCCTTGCGCCGATGGGGATCCACTGGGATCACGGGGGGATTCCGGCCGGTGTGTGGTCACCGGCCGTGGCGATCGATCACCTGATCCAATCAGATGATCGGAGGACGTCCCATCCTGGTCAGTCGCCAGACGGTACGCCATCGCATGGGCTTGCGCGGACCGCAGGGTTCGCGCAAACCCGCCCGGAATCCGCTCAGCCAGGCCTTCAACCCCTCCGCGGAGGGACGTCGGGCCAGGGTCAGCAGAAACCAGGTTCCCAGATAGAGAGGCACCAACGGGGCCGGAAGGTTCCGCCTCGCGAGCCAGACCCTGTTACGGGCCACGTTGTGGAAGTAGGCGGCGTGCCGGGCCGGCGAGGTCGCGGGGTGGTGCAGCACCACGTCCGCCCGGTAGTCGATGGCCCAGCCGGCGTCCAGGGCGCGCCACGCGAGGTCGGTCTCCTCGTGGGCGTAGAAGAACTCGGCCGGCAGCTGCCCGGCCTGCTCGAACACCTTGCAGCGCACGGCGCTCGCGCCGCCCAGGAAGGTGGTCACCCGGGAGGAGCGCATCGGGTCGCTGGCGCGCAGCCGGGGGACGTGCCGGCGCTGGGTGACGCCGGTGTCCGGGTCCTCGATCCGGAAGGACACGATGCCCAGCTCCGGGTCGGCGGTGAAGGCCTCGCGCAGCAGGCGGGCGGAGTCGGTGCGCGGCAGCAGGCCGTCGTCGTCCAGGAAGAGGACGGCGTCCACCTCCCGGCCGTCCGGCCCGAACAGCTCGATGCCGACGTTGCGCCCGCCCGGGATGCCCAGGTTCTCCGGCAGCTCGACGGTGCGCACACCGGCCGGCAGCGGGGGCAGCTTCGCGCCCTGGCCGACCACGGCGAACTCGACCTCCGGGCCCTCCTGGGCACGGACGGACTCGATCAGGGCGTTGAGCTCGGCGGGCCGGTTGCCCATGGTGATGATCACGACGCCGAGGCGGAAGTCCTCCGCGGTGGTGGTGGTGGAGGTGGTCATCGGAGCCTGCTCGAAAGGACGATGCTCAGCAGGTGCAGCACGGTCTGCAGCATGGCGATCGCCGCCAGCACCACGACCGCGATCCGGGTGAAGAACAGTCCGCCGTGCACCGCGTCGGCGATCCCGGCCGCCAGGATGAACAGCGAGGCCTCGACCGCGCCGACCAGGCGGTGGAACTTGAGCAGCGAGGCGGCCCGGCGGGCCTTGGCCACCGAGGCGGACCGCGGCACCGAGGCGCTGTCCTCGACGGCCGTCAGGCCGCTGCGGGCCCGGGCCACGTCCACCAGGTCCGTCTCGGACTTGATCAGGATCGCGCCGAGCGCGGCCAGCGTGCCCAGGAACGCCCACTCCCAGTGCGAGCCGCCGCCCTCGCGGTGCAGCAGGTCGGTGGCGCGCAGGCCGAGACCGGTCAGCAGGGCCGCCTCGGACATGTAGTGGCCGACCCGGTCCAGGTAGACGCCGGTGAGCGAGGTCTGCCGGCGCCAGCGGGCCACCTCGCCGTCCACGCAGTCCAGCAGCAGGTAGACCTGGATCAGCAGGGCGCCCAGGACGGCGCCGGTGATGCCCGGTACGACCAGGGCGGCGCCGGCCAGGATGCCGGTGAACATCATCAGGTAGGTCAGGCCGTTGGGCGTGATCGCCGTCATGGTGGACAGCACGCGGGTGATCCGCAACGAGATCTTCCGCATGTAGAGGCGCCCGGCCCAGTGCTCGGCGCTGCGGCGCTGGAGCATGCCCTCCGGGTGGATCACCGCCCGCAGCTCCTCGATCGAGGGCCGGCGGGTCAGGTCCACCGGGGGCCGCTCGGCGCCCGCGGTGGAGGGGTCAGCTGTTGACGGCTTGGACATAGTCGGCGTACGCGTCCCTGATTGCGGAAGGGGAGAGGTCGAGGTGTTCCAGGATGGTGTAGCGGCCCGGGCGGGTGTTCGGAGCGTAGTGCACCGCCTCGGTGAACTCCGTTTCGGTGAAACCCATCTGAGCCGCGGTCACCGGCAGCCCGTGGCTCCTCAGTCGCTCCACGATCAGACCGGTCAACTCGCGCTCGCCCCGCAGGAAGCTGGCGAACGCCGCGCCGAGGCCGACCTGTTCGCCGTGCTGGGCGGAGCGCTTGGGGTACATCACGTCCAGGGCATGGCAGATCTCGTGGCAGGCACCCGAGGAGGGCCGGGAACTGCCCGCGATGTTCATCGCGATGCCGGACAGTACCAGGGCTTCCGCGAGGGCCGTCAGGAGGTCCTGATCCTGAGTGCTTCCTGGGTGCCGCAGCAGGTTCTCGCCCGCCGAGCGGGCCATCGCGACGGCCAGTCCGTCCACCGGTTCGCCGGTGACGGCGTGCGACAACTCCCAGTCCGCGCAGGCCGAGATGTTGGAGACGACGTCCCCGATGCCGGCCGCCACGAAGCGCTGCGGGGCCTGCCGGATCACGTCCAGGTCGACGATGATGCCGATCGGGCTGGGGACCCCGTAGGAGCCCCGGCCGGCGTCGTTGTCGAGGGTGGAGACCGGGGAGCAGATGCCGTCGTGCGCGAGGTTGGTGGCCACCGCGACCACCGGCAGGCCGACCCGGGCGGCGGCGTACTTGGCGGCGTCGATGATCTTGCCGCCGCCGAGGCCGACGACCGCGTCGTAGTGCTTGCCACGCATCTCCTCGGCGAAGCGCACCGCGCTGTCGAGGCTGCCGTCGTCCACGTTGTACCAGTCGGCGCCGGGCAGGGCCGGCTCCAGGCGCTCGCGCATCGCGGCGCCGGAGCCGTTGCTGATCGCCACCGCGATCCGGCCCGAGGCCGACAGCCTCTGGTCCGCGAGGATGCCGCCGAGCGCGTCCAGCGCGCCCGGGCGGATCTCCGCGAACAGCGGCGACGGGACCAGTCGGGTCAGTACTGGCACGCGATCTCCCGGGCCTTCGCCAGGTCGTCGTGGTTGTCGACCTCGACCCAGGACACCTCGCCGATCGGCTGCACGTCGATCCGCAGGCCCCGGTCGACCATCTCCTGGTAGCCGTCCTCGTAGTACAGCTGGGGGTCGCGCTCGTAGGTGGCGCGCAGTGCGTCGGTCAGGTCGGCGGCCGCGGCCGGGTTGATCACGGTGACGCCGATGTACTCGCCGGTCGCCTCGGCCGGGTCCATCAGCTTGGTGATGCGGCGCATGCCGGCGGCCGGGTCGACGACGACCTTCATCTCCTCGTCGGCGAGCTTCTTCACCGTGTCCAGGGCGAGCAGGATGCCGGGGGCCCGGCCCTCCTCGACGAGGCGCTGGTTGCCCTCCAGCATGGTGCGCTGGACGGAGGCCGGGTGGACGGTGTCGCCGTTGGCCAGCAGCAGACCCTCGGCGAACAGCTCGCGGGCGCACCAGAGCGAGTAGGCGTTGTTCCACTCCTCCGCCTTGTCGTTCTCGACCAGGTGGAGCTTGACCCCGTACTTGCTCTCCAGGGCGTCCTTGCGGTCGTACACCGCCTCCTTGCGGTAGCCGACGACGATCGCCGCCTCGCGCAGTCCGACCTCGGCGAAGTTGCCCAGGGTGAGGTCCAGGACGGTCCGCTCCCCGTCGACCGGCACCAGCGCCTTGGGCAGGGTGTCGGTGTACGGGCGCAGCCGGCGGCCGGCGCCGGCTGCCAGAACGAGGCCGATCATGCGGGGTCTCCTGATCCGTGGTGCGTCGTGCGGTCCGCGCGGGGATGTGCCGACGGGCCCGGCGGCGCTGTTGCCGGTCGGGACGGCGTACGGCCGGGCCCTGCGGCGGCGCGCCGGACCGGCACAGATCCGGGCAGCGTGTCGTAAGCGATGGTAGGCGACCCGGGCGACGGGCCCGAACGGGACCGGAGGCGCCGAGGTGACGACACGGTGGAGGTGCGGTGATCGAACAGAATGGGAACGGATACCGAACTGGCCTTCGGGACGAATGACCCTTCCGGGGGCTTCCCCGACCGTTTCCGGTACGGATCCGGACTCCCCCGCGTCATGATCCGCCCGGTTGTGCGTGGGACCCGTCCGGACCGCCACCCATACGGCAGACTGGAGCCCGACGCCGGCGCCGGTGCCCGCGCCGCGTCCCGAGCCCCCCGACGGGTGCCCACGGCGCGCTCGACGCGCTCGACGCTCCCGTTGCTCCCGCTCCCCCTCCCGAAAGAGGCCCCATGCCCCAGAGTCCGCCGACCGACCCGACCCACTTCGCCGCCGAGATCGACAGCGGCCTGGACGTGGAGACAGACGTGACGGTCGACCCCCGGGCCACCGCCCCCTCGAGCACCGAGATCCTGCTGGAACTGGTCGACGACGAGGGCGTCACCATCGGCACCGGTGAGAAGCTCTGGGCCCACCAGCAGCCGGGCCGGCTGCACCGGGCCTTCTCGGTCTTCCTGTTCGACCGCCAGGGGCGGCTGCTGCTCCAGCGCCGGGCGCTCACCAAGTACCACTCCCCCGGCGTCTGGTCGAACACCTGCTGCGGGCACCCGTACCCGGACGAGCCGCCGTTCGTGGCCGCCGCCCGGCGCACCGCCGAGGAGCTGGGCATCGCGCCGGCGCTGCTCTGCGAGGCCGGCACCGTCCGCTACGACCTGCCGGACGAGGCCACCGGGCTGATCGAGCGGGAGTGGAACCACCTGTTCGTCGGGCTGGTCACCGCGCCGGTCCAGCCGGACCCGGAGGAGGTCGAGGACTTCGCCTTCGTGACCGCGCAGGAGCTGCGCGAGCTGCGGGCGGAGCGGCCGTTCTCGGTCTGGTTCGAGACCGTCTTCGAGGCCGCGCTGCCGGGGATCCGGGAGATCGCCGGTCGGGACTGGTAGCGGACGCGGGTCGGTGGAGGTGGCCGTCCCCGGCCGGGGGCGGCCGTCTTCGTGCGGGGCGCTGTCGTCCTCGTACGGTGCGCTGTCGTCTTCGTGCGGGGCGCCGTCTTCGTGCGGGGCGCCGTCTTCGTGCGGGGCGCCGTCGTCGCCTGTGGCCGCTGCGGCGGTGACCGCCGTCGAGGGGGCGCCCGTCAGGGCTCGGGCTCCGGGGGGACGGGCAGCGAGGCCCAGATGACCTTGCCGCCCTCCCCCGTGTGCTCCACGTCGCACACCCCGCCCGCCTGGAGGGTGACGCTCTTCACCAGCAGCAGGCCGCGCCCGCCGGTGCGGCCGGTGTCGCTCTCCAGGGCCTTCGGCCGGTACGGGTCGCCGTCCTCGACCGAGACCCGCACCCAGCCCCGGCGCACCGACAGCTCGGTGGTCACCTCGGGCGACAGCTCGGCCGCGTGCCTCACCGCGTTGCCGACCAGCTCGGAGACGATCAGCAGCACGTCGTCCACCAGCTCCTGGTAGCGCACCCCGGTCATGCCCTGGGCCAGCAGGCGGTCCCGCACCGCGTGGCGGGTGCGCGGCACGGAGGCCTCGACGGCGGGCACCCGGAAGCGCCACACGCCCTCGGCGGGACCGTCGGCGGTCGGTCGGCGGCCCGATCGGGCGCCGCGTCTCGGCTCGGCCTTCGCCGCCCCGCTGATCTGCTCCACGTCCAGCCGCCCTTCGTCCGCGACCCGGGAATCAGGCGATCCGCATCATGGCGCCCTCGGTCCACAGAGGCTAGGAGAGCGGTCGGTGCGGCCGTGGCACCGTCGACAAGTTGCCCGTGTCGGATCGGTTCCGATCGGAACCGATCGCCGGCTGGGGCGTAACCGATCGTTTGCTTCACCCTCGCCACCGCTTCGCCCGGCGTTCGAGCGCCCTCGCGAACCGTCCCAGCCAGTCCGGACGGACCGGGCGTCCCACGGCCCGGCCCCCGTGCGACGGGGGCGCGGCGGGGGCGCGGCGGGTCGGCGGCCCTGGCGAGGTGGGTCGGCGGCCCCGGCGAGGTGGGGGGCGGGGCCGGGGGCCGAGGAAACGCAGGTGAGAAGCACTCCGGAAGCCTGGTAATGTTCTCTCTGTCGCCGAGGGGGCGAGAGAAAAGCCCCCGAAGCACACACCCTGTCCGGGTGGCGGAATGGCAGACGCGCTAGCTTGAGGTGCTAGTGCCCTTTATCGGGCGTGGGGGTTCAAGTCCCCCCTCGGACACAACCGAAATTCCCCGTGGAATCCGAAAGGATCCCGCGGGGAATTTCCTTTTTCCGGCCCGCGGCCGACTCCCCCTCGTGATCCACCGCCGATGGCGGTGTGGCACCGGTCTCGTTGAGCGGTCCCGGCCGTCCGGAAACCGGACACGAGATGGCAACGATCGGGCGGTTTGAGCTTCCTCTGAGGTATTCGCCCCATTTGAAACCATAGGCTGCTGGGGTTTGTCCGGAATACCGACCCAAAACCGTAAAAGCGCCGACACCATCCGCTGAACCCCGAGCGAGAGGACCGATACGTTGAGTGAGCCCGATTCGCCGACGGCATCACACCAGAACTACCGCCGATCGCTCGGCACGATCAGCCTGACCGCGGTCGGGCTCGGCTCGATCATCGGCTCCGGCTGGCTGTTCGGCGCCGAGCGGGCCGCCAGGCTGGCCGGCCCCGCCTCGATCCTCGCCTGGGTGATCGGCGCCGCCGTGGCGCTCACCATCGCGCTCACCTACAGCGAGCTCGGGTCGATGTTCCCCAAGGCCGGCGGCATGGTCCGGTACGGCCAGTACTCGCACGGCTCGCTGGCCGGCTACCTGGCCGCCTGGGCCAACTGGATCGCCATCGTCTCGGTCATCCCGGGTGAGGCCACCGCGTCCGTCCAGTACATGAGCTCCTGGCACTTCGGCTGGGCCAAGGGCCTGTACGACGGCAAGGAACTCACCCTCAGCGGGGTGGCGCTGGCCAGCGTGCTGCTGGTCGTGTACTTCGTCCTCAACTGGTTCGCGATCACGCTGTTCGCCAAGACCAACACGGCGATCACCGTGTTCAAGGTCGTCGTGCCGACGCTGACCGCCGGTGCGCTGCTCCTCGCGCACTTCGACACCTCGCACTTCACCCAGGAGGGCGGCTTCGCCCCGAACGGCTGGAGCGCGGTGTTCACCGCCGTCGCCGTCTCCGGCATCGTCTGGGCCTTCAACGGCTTCCAGTCCCCGCTCAACCTGGCCGGCGAGGCCCGCAACCCCGGCAAGTCGCTGCCCAAGGCCGTCATCGGCTCGATCCTGATCGCCCTGGTGATCTACGTCGCGCTGCAGGTGGCGTTCATCGGCGCCATCCCGGCCGCGGACCTGTCGAACGGCTGGAGCAGCCTCTCCTACACCTCGCCGCTCGCGGACCTCGCGATCGCCTGGGGCATCAACTGGCTCGCACTGCTGCTCTACGCGGACGCCTTCGTCTCGCCGTCCGGCACCGGCATGATCTACGCCGCCACCACCTCGCGCATGATCCACGGCGTGCAGGAGAACGGCCACCTGCCGAAGCTCTTCGGCAAGGTCGACGCCAAGACCGGCATCCCGCGCCCGGCGCTGCTGCTGAACCTGGTGGTCGCCTTCCTGTTCCTCGCGGTCTTCCGCGGCTGGGGCTCGCTGGCCGAGATCGTCTCCGTCGCCACCGTGATCTCGTACATCACCGGCCCGGTCGCCGTGATGGCGCTGCGCCGCCTCGCGCCGGACCTCCAGCGCCCGGTGAAGCTCAAGGCCATGCCGGTGATCGCGCCGATCGCGATGGTCTTCGGCTCGCTGGTGCTCTACTGGGCCCGCTGGCCGCTCACCGGCAAGGTCATCCTGCTGATGGCCGCCGGTCTGCCGATCTGGGCCTGGTACGAGCTGCGCAAGCCCTTCGAGCAGTTGAAGCCGCACCTCAAGGCGGGCGCCTGGATGGTCGCCTACCTGTTCGTGATGGCCGGGGTCTCCTGGGCCGGCAGCTCCGACTTCGGCGGGCACGGCTACCTGCCGGAGGGCTGGGACCTGCTGATCGTGGCCGCGATCGGCCTGGCGTTCTACTACTGGGGCGTCGCGAGCGCCTGGGCCAACCCCTCGCTGGCCGAGGTGCGCCGCGAGCTGGCGGCCGAGGCCGAGGCGGAGGCGTCCGCCTCGGTCGCGGGCAACGCCGGGGACGCGGAGCCGTCGCGGGTCTGAGCGGGTACACAGCTGGGAAGGGCCGGTCGGGTTTCCGACCGGCCCTTCGGCGTCTCCGGGGCGGGGGCCGGAGCGGCTCCGGTCAGCGACTCCGGTCAGCGGCTCCGGGCGCGGCTCCGGGCGCGGCGGATCGCCGAGGTGACCAGCGGGGGCAACAGGTCCTTGGCGGCGCGCTTGGCGACGTTGACCGGGCGGCGCGCCTCGGCGGCGCGGGCGCGGCGGGCGGCGAGCTCCAGCGCGGCCTCGTCCCGGGCCGTCCGGTCCGCGTCCCCGGGCACCGGCGCCTCGACCCCCGGGGGCCGGTGCCGGGAGGGGCGGAACGGCTGGATGCCCTCCGAGCTGCCGGTCATCCGCAGCACCTGCCGGTGGTTGAGGGTCTCGGTGCTGAGCTCGCAGCCGACCGCGAGGCCGACCCGGTCGAGCAGGTCGCGCTGGAACGGCTCCGGGTCGCCCCAGGTGCCGTAGAACTTGCACTCGGTGAGCAGGATCGGCCGGAGTCCGTGGTTGAACACCGCCTCCCAGGTCGCCGCCGCGACGCCGGGGGTGTGCTGGGCCCGGTAGTCGTCCAGGGCCACGACGCCCTCGTCCCGCAGCGCGGCGCGGGCCACCTGGAGGTCACCCACCACGTGCTCGTACAGGTGCGAGGCGTCGATGTGGACGAAGCGGTAGGCCCCCGCCGGGACCCGTCCGCCCGCGAGCGCCGAGGTCGGGGCCTGGACGATGTCCGGCAGCCGGTCGTGGAAGGACAGGTAGTTGGCCTCGAAGGCCGACCGGGTCAGCGTCTTCCGGTAGGAGTGTTCCATCTCTCCGGAGTTCTCCTCGTCCGGCGCGTCCGAGTCGAAGAGGTCACAGACGGTGAACCTCTCGCCGGGCCGGAGGTGTTCCCCGATCACGATCGCGCTGCGGCCGAGGTAGGCGCCCATCTCCATGAGGTCGCCGGTGACGCCCAGCCGCGCCTGGCGCCCGAGGAACCACTCGAAGGAGTGCCGGTCGTGGTCCCAGAACCATCCCGGAACGTCGTCCAGCACGGCCGGTCCGCCGGGCTGCTGCGGTTCGCCCTTCAACGCGGTGTCGGTCACGGGATGCTCCTTAGCAGTACGGATGACCTGCGGGTCCTGAGCCGGCACCTCGGCGCGGTGCCGGCCGGCCCGGCCCCGGGCCCGAACCGGACCACCGCTCGTGCACAGGGCGCTCCCCATCGACAGTAGGCCCCCGCCGCGGAGTCCGCCGCAAACCGGAAGCGGGGGCTCCGCCGGGGTGCTCCGTCCGGGGCGTCCTCCCGCTCACCCGTCCGCTCGCCGGTCCGCTCACCCGTCCGCTCGGCCGTCCGCTCGGCCGTCCGCTCGGCCGTCCGCTCGGCCGTCCCGCGGCCGGAGCTGAACACGGCCCGGCGGGTGGCGTACATCCATTCTGTCCCGGACGGCCACCCCGTGTCACCGGCCCTGCGGATGATCTTCGTCGCATCCGCCGCGCCTACCGTGGAGCGGGCGGCCCGGACGGCGGGCCCGGACGCGGGGAGCGGATCGGTATGACGACAGAACAGCAGAATCTGACTAACAGTCAGACATCCTCCATCGCAGCCGAGTTGGTGGCGATGATGGCCGAGGACAACGCGGCCGCGCGGCTGGCGCACAGCCCGGACCTGGCCGAACAGGCCCGCTGGCGGCGGCTCACCGCCCGGCACGGGGACCGGCTCTCGGAGATCGTGGCGGAGCACGGCTGGCCCACCGAACGGGCCGTCGGCGCCGAGGCCGCCCGGGCCGCCTGGCTGCTCGCCCAGCACGCGGACCGCCAACTGGACGTCCAGCGGCGGGCGGTGGAGCTGATGGCCGAGGCGGTCGCGGCGGGCGCCGCGAGCGCCCGCGACCTGGCCTTCCTCCAGGACCGACTGGCCGTCAACGAGGGCCGGGAGCAGCGGTACGGGACCCAGATCGGTGCGGTGGTGGACGGCCGGCCGGTGCCCTGGCCGTGCGAGGACCCGGAGCGGCTGGACGAACGCCGGGCGCAGGTCGGGATCGAGGCGTTCGACGAGTACACCGCGCGGTTCGCCCCCGAGTGACCGGCCGGTCACCTCGGCGGGATTGGCTCTTGCGCGCGGCGGTCCGGCCGCCTTGACTGACCTTCCGACTCGCACAGTCGGCCGAAGAGCGGCTGACCAGCTGAAAGGATGATCCGTGCAGCAGGAGTACGCGGAGTACGGCGACCAGTACATCGACGGCGCCTGGCGGCCCTCCCGGGACTCCGGCACGATCCCCGTGCTCAACCCGGCCACCGAGCAGGTGCTCGCCACCGTGCCGGCCGGCGCGGCGGCCGACGTCGACGCCGCGGTCGCGGCGGCCCGCCGGGCGGCCCGGGGCTGGGCCGCCACCACCCGCGAGGAGCGGCTGGCGCTGCTCACCCGGCTGCGGGACGGACTGGCCGACGCCCAGGCGGAGATCACCTCGACCGTGGTCGCCGAACTGGGCGCCCCGGTCGGCTTCGCGGGGGCCGTGCACGCCGGGCTGCCGCTGACCGTGACGACCTCCTACCTGAGCCTGCTGGCCGGGTACTCCTTCGAGGAGCGGATCGGCAACTCGGTGGTGTTCGCCGAGCCGGCCGGGGTGGTCGCGGCGATCACGCCGTGGAACTACCCGCTGCACCAGATCGTCGCCAAGGTCGTCCCGGCGCTGGCGGCCGGCTGCCCGGTGGTCCTCAAGCCGGCCGAGGACACACCGCTGGTGGCCCGGCTGTTCGCCCGACTGGTGGACGAAGCCGGCTTCCCGGCCGGGGTGTTCAACCTGGTGACCGGCACCGGGGCGGTCGCGGGCGCGGCGCTCGCCGCCCATCCGGAGGTGGACGTGGTGTCCTTCACCGGCTCCACCGCCGTCGGCCGGCAGGTCGCCGAGGCGGCCGGGCGCGGGCTCAAGCGGGTCGCCCTGGAGCTGGGCGGCAAGTCCGCCAACGTGGTGCTGCCGGGCGCCGACCTGGCCCGGGCGGTGAACGTGAACGTCGCCAACGTCTTCGCCAACTCCGGCCAGACGTGCAGCGCCTGGACCCGGCTGCTGGTGCACGCGGACCAGTACGAGGAGGCGCTCGCGCTCGCCGCCAAGGCCGCCGAGAAGTACGTCCCGGGCGACCCGGCCGACCCGCGGACCCGGATCGGCCCGCTGGTCAACGCCCGGCAGCTGGACCGGGTGCGCGGCTACCTGGAGGGCGCGCTCGACCAGGGCGCCCGGGTGGTGGCCGGCGGCCCGGAGCCGCTGGCCGAACTCCCCACCGGCCACTACGTCCGGCCGACCGTCCTCGCCGACGTCACCCCGGAGATGACGGTCGCCCAGGAGGAGGTCTTCGGGCCCGTGCTGGCGGTCCTCCCCTACCGCGACGAGGACCACGCGGTCGAGATCGCCAACGGCACGGCCTACGGGCTGGCCGGCGGCGTCTGGGCGGCGAACACCGACACCGCCGCCGCCTTCGCCCGCCGCCTGGACACCGGACAGGTGGACCTCAACGGCGGCCGGTTCAACCCGCTGGCGCCGTTCGGCGGTTACAAGGACTCCGGGCTCGGCCGCGAGCTGGGTCGGCACGGGCTGGAGGAGTTCCTGCAGTACAAGTCGCTCCAGTACTAGCTGGTTTGACTGCCGGGCCGCCGAACTTCCCTTCGGCGGCCCGGAGCCGCCGCCGTCCGGGCCGTCACGACCGGCGCTGCCGGTCCGGTCAGACCAGGTCGACGCCCGGGTAGAGGGGGAACGGGGCCAGCAGGTCGGCGGCGCGCTTGGCGACACCGTCGCGGAGGGCCTCGTCGAGCGCGTAGTTCGCCTTGGACGGGGCGCCGTTGGCAGCGGTGGTGGGGGTGGTGCCGCGCAGGACGGTGTCGATCAGGGCCGCGATCTCGTCCATCTCGGCGGCGCCCAGGCCGCGGGTGGTCAGCGCCGGGGTACCCAGCCGCACGCCCGAGGTGTACCAGGCGCCGTTCGGGTCCTGCGGGACGGAGTTGCGGTTGGTGACGATGCCCGAGTCCAGCAGCGCCGCCTCGGCCTGACGGCCCGTCAGGCCGTAGCCGGAGACGTCGGCGAGCACCAGGTGGCTGTCGGTGCCGCCGGTGACCAGCTTGCCGCCGCGGCGCAGCAGGCCCTCGGCGAGCGCCCGGGCGTTGTCGACCACGGCCTGGGCGTAGGACCGGAACTCGGGGCGGCGGGCCTCGGCGAGGGCGACGGCCTTGGCGGCCATCACGTGCGAGAGCGGGCCGCCGAGCACCAGCGGGCAGCCGCGGTCGACGTGTTCGGCCAGCTCGGCGGTGCTGAGCACCATGCCGCCGCGCGGGCCGCGCAGGGACTTGTGGGTGGTCGTGGTGACGATGTGGGCGTGCGGCACCGGGTCGTGGTCGCCGGTCAGCACCTTGCCCGCGACCAGGCCGGCGAAGTGCGCCATGTCGACCATGAGGGTCGCGCCGACCTCGTCCGCGATCTCGCGCATCCGGCGGAAGTCCACCAGGCGCGGGTAGGCGGAGTAGCCGGCCACCAGGATCAGCGGGCGGAACTCGCGGGCGGTCTCGCGCAGCGCGTCGTAGTCGATCAGGCCGGTGACCGGGTCGGTGCCGTAGCTGCGCTGCTCGAACATCTTGCCGGAGATGTTGGGCCGGAAGCCGTGGGTGAGGTGGCCGCCGGTGTCCAGCGACATGCCGAGCATCCGCTGGTTGCCGAGCTCCTGGCGCAGCTCGGCCCAGTCCTGCTCGGTGAGGTCGTTGACGTTGCGTACCTTGGCCCGCTCCAGGGCCGGGCTCTCGACCCGCTGGGAGAGCACGGCCCAGAAGGCGGTGAGGTTGGCGTCGATGCCCGAGTGCGGCTGGACGTAGGCGTGTTCGGCGCCGAACAGCTCGCGGGCGTGCTCGGCGGCGATCGCCTCGACGGTGTCGACGTTGCGGCAGCCGGCGTAGAAGCGGCGGCCGACGGTGCCCTCGGCGTACTTGTCGCTGAGCCAGTTGCCCATGGCGAGCAGGACGGCCGGGGAGGCGTAGTTCTCGCTGGCGATCAGCTTGAGCGAGGCGCGCTGGTCCTCCAGCTCCCGGCCGATGGCGGCGGCGATCCGGGGCTCCACGCCGGCCACCACGTCCAGGGCGCTGCGGAAGGAGGTGTCGGCGGCAGGGCTGGCGGTGGTGTGCGGCTGTGCGGGGGTCGGCTGGGGCTGGGGCTGCGACTGCGCGGGGGTCCGGTCGGACTCGGGGTGCTGGGCCATGGCGGTCTCCTGGTGGGGATGCGGGCGGCCCAGGCGCTCGGCAACGACGTGAGGATTCACGGGACCGCTTCCCGATGGTCGATTCCATCCCTACGCGCCAGTCGCGGTCCTCCGGGATCGTACCAATACCCCGGGGACTGTGGCGGAGGTCTCAGAATGCGGAACGGGCGGTCCGCTTCGATGCGGTATGTCCGTTCTCCCGCAACGGCCGTGTTGCGGGGAAATGAAGCCGTCACAATTCCCGAAACAGTCCGGAAGGAATTACCACGAAGCACCTTCCGGTGATTTGCGGAAGGCCGGACGCATCCGATCTGATGTCGCTCGAACGGCCGCCGGGAAACCCCCGGGAGCCGGTTCGGAAATGCCCACCAGCGCACCCTCACCCACGGGGCGGCGGAGAAATTCGGGGAGTACGCCTCTCATGGCAGCGGTCGACACAGTCGCAGTTACCGGCCCGGCCCCCGGGCCCGCCGCACCGGGCCTGCTGCGCCGGGTGCTGCGCGACCGGGTCGGCGCCGCCGCCTGCGCCGTCGTCCTGCTGTTCCTGCTGCTCGCCCTGGCCGCGCCGCTGTTCGCCGCCCTGTACGGGAAGAACCCGGTCGAGCACTACGGCCAGAACACTCCGGGCCTGCTCAGCGACGGCGGCCTGCCCGTGCTGCCGAACGGCGGGATATCCGGCGAGTTCTGGTTCGGCCTGGAGCCCGGCCTCGGCCGGGACGTGCTGACCCAGCTGCTGTACGGCATCCGCACCTCGCTGCTGATCGCCTTCGCCGCGGCCGCCGTGACCACCACGCTCGGCGTGCTGGCCGGGGTCGCGGTCGGCTACCTCGGCGGGATCGCGGACCGGCTGTTCGGGTTCCTCGCCAATGTGCTGCTGGCCTTTCCGACCCTGCTCCTGCTGCTCGCGCTCAGCCCGGTGATCCAGTCCCGACTGGTCGATCCGGGCGCCGCGGAACCGGAGTGGATGCAGTTCCTGGTACTGATCCTGGTCTTCTCCGCGTTCGGCTGGATTCCGCTCGCACTTTCCCTCCGGGCCACCGTCCGCTCGCTCCGGGAAAGGGATTTCGTGCAGTCCGCCCGGGCGCAGGGGGCGAGCCGCTTCCACATCGTCGTCCACGAACTGCTGCCGAACGTCCGCTCCCAGCTGATCGTGCACGCCACCATGGCCGTACCGACCTTCGTCGCCTCCGAGGCCGCGCTGTCCTTCCTCGGCGTCGGCGTCACCGAGCCCGTCCCCGACTGGGGGCGGATGATCTCGCGCGGCTCGGAGGTCTTCCAGGCCGACCCGACGTACCTGGTCTTCCCGGGCGCGGCCCTGCTGGTGTTCGTGCTCGCCTTCAACCTGCTCGGCGACGCCGTCCGGGACGCCCTGGACCCGCGCCGCGCCCGCTGAGCTCCTCCGCTTCCCCGCTCCTTCCGCTTCCTCCTTCCTTCCGTTCCCCCCTTCCTTGCGTTTCCCCTCCCCTGATCAACCATCCGAGCCCGCCCCGATCCGAACGAGTCGGGGCAAGGAGAGATTCGTCATGCGCTGGACCAAACCGTCGCTCGCCGTCATCGCCACCGCCCTGCTGGCGACCTCCTGCTCGGCCGGCGCGGGCAGCACCGGCCCCGCTGCCGGCGGGGCCCCGGCCAAGGAGACCTCGCCGCTGACCGCCGCGCTCGGTACCGAGAAGGACAGCGCGGGCCCCGCCCCGGCCGTCCCCGGCGCCCGCCCGGGCGGCACGGTCAACGTGTACAACAGCGTCGAGTTCCGCCACCTGGACCCGCAGAAGGTCTACGCGGGCGCCGGGTACAACGCCTCGCTGCTCTGGGGCCGCCAGCTGACGCAGTACCAGGTCGTCGACGGCAAGGCCAAGCTGGTCGGCGACCTGGCCACCGACACCGGCACCCCGACCGACGGCGGGCGCACCTGGACGTACCGGCTCAAGGACGGCGTGGCCTGGGAGGACGGCAAGCCGATCACCGCCCAGGACGTCAAGTACGGGATCGAGCGCACCTTCGGCAAGGGCTACGAGGTCGGCCCGCCGTACTGGCCGCAGTGGCTCACCGGCGAGGCCAGCTACGAAGCCGCGCGCGCCAAGTACGCCGGACCGCAGGCCGGCGACCTGGACGCGATCCAGACCCCGGACGAGCGCACCCTGGTCCTCCACTTCCCGCAGCCGCAGGCCGACGTGCCGTACATGGCCGCGCAGTCCTCCTCCTCGCCGGTGCGCCGGGACAAGGACACCGGGACGGACTACGACCGGCTGCCGTTCGCCACCGGCCCGTACCGGATCGTCGAGCACGTCCAGAACACCCGCATGGTGCTGGAGCGCAACCCGGCCTGGAAAGCGGACACCGACCCGATCCGCAACCAGTACCCGGACAGGTTCGTGTTCACGTACGGCAAGGAGGCGCTCAACGGCAACCAGCAGATCCTCTCCGGGCGGGACGGCGGCGCCGACGCCACCACCGCCTCCGACGAGCTCTCCCCCGAGCTGTACCAGACCACCGACACCGACCCCAAGGCCAAGGACCTGGTCGTCTCCGGCCGCCGGGGCGCCTTCGTCACCCAGCTGGTGATCAACAACGAGCGGGTGCCGGACATCCAGGTGCGCAGGGCGCTCAACCTCGCCTACCCGCGCCAGCAGGCCCGGCAGGTCCAGGGCGGCTCCCGGACCGGCGAGCTGGCCACCACGCTCAGCTCGCCCGCGCTGATCGACTGGCAGAAGTACGACCTCGACCCGGCCCCGCCCGCGGGCGACCCGGAGGCCGCCAAAGCCGCGCTCGCCAAGGCCGCGCAGGCGCCGACGAGCCTGACCTACGCGTACAAGAACACCCCGGACGGACAGCGCGTCGCCCAGGTGCTGGTGGACGGCTTCGGCAAGGCGGGCATCACCGTGGTGCCCAAGCCGATCGACCCCAAGGCCTTCCTGGACGAGGTGCACCGGGCGGACTCCCCGTACGACCTGTTCGAGGAGACCAGCTCCGTCGACTGGCCCACCCCGTCCACGCTGATCCCGTTCTCCTTCGACGGCCGGGCCGGCAGCGACATCAACTCCGCGCGCTACCGCAACCCTGCGGTCGACAAGGAGATCGACCGGATCAACCAGATCGGCGAGCCGCGCGCCAAGGCCAAGGAGCTGTACGCGCTGGAGCAGACCGTGATGAAGGACCTGCCGGTGCTGCCGCTCACCTACCCGACGGTCAACCAGCTGCGCGGCAGCAACGTCGGCGGGGCGGTCATCCACCCGATCTACGGGGCGGTCGGGCTGACCTGGCTGTACCTGAAGTCCTGAGGGGCTGAGGACTGAGGGCCTGAGGTCCGTTCCCGCTGCCCGGTGCCCGCTGCCCGCTGCCCGCGGGAACGGACCTCCCTGATCTGCGCGCGTCCCGCTCCCGTCCTGCTCCCGTCCCCGTCCCGTCGACCCCGGATCGGCCATGCTCTCCTTCGCCCTGCGGCGGACCCTCCAGGCGCTCGGCGTCCTGCTCGCGGTCTCCGCCGCCGCCTTCGCCCTCTTCTACGCCGCGCCCGCCGACCCCGCCCGGGCCGCCTGCGGCCCGCGCTGCGACAGCGGACAGATCGCGGCGGTGCGCCAGAGTATGGGCCTGGACCAGCCGCTGCTCGCCCAGTACACCGACTACCTGGCCGGCGTGGTCGCCGGGCGGGACGTCAACGACGTGGACGGCTCGGTCATCCACTGCGCGGCCCCCTGCCTCGGCTACTCCTACCGGCTGCACCAGCCCGTCACCGAGGCGCTGGCCGAACACCTGCCGGTCACCTTCTCGCTGACCGCCGGGGCGCTCGCCGTCCTGCTGGTCCTCGGCCTCGGCACCGGGTTCGTCTCCGCGCTGCGGCACGGCCGCCGCACCGACCGGCTGCTGTCCGGCTTCACCCTGGTCGGCGCGAGCGTGCAGATCTACTTCCTCGGCTACCTCGCGCAGTGGGCGCTGGTGTACTCGACGGGCCTGCTGCCGCTGCCCTCCTACACCCCGCCGGGCGAGGACCCGGCGGCCTGGGCGGGCGGGATGCTGCTCCCCTGGCTCGTCCTCGGCTTCGTCAACTCGGCCGTGTTCGCCCGGCTCTCGCGCTCCCAGCTGCTGGAGACCATGAACGAGGAGTACGTCCGCACCGCCCGCGGCAAGGGGCTGGGGCGGCTGCGCGCCCACCTCAAGTACACCTCGCGCGGGGCCGCCGGTCCGCTGGTGCAGCTGCTCGGGCTGGAGGCCGGGGTGCTGCTCGGCGGGGCGGTGATCACCGAGACGGTGTTCGGGCTGAACGGGGTCGGCCGGTTCGCCGCCCAGGCGGTGTCCGGGCAGGACCTGCCGGCCGTGGTCGGCGCGGTGCTGCTGGCCGCCTGCTTCGTGGTGCTGTTCGTCGCGCTGGCGGACCTGGCGGTGGCCTGGCTCGACCCGCGCATCCGGCTGGGCTGAGAGGAACCACAACGATGAAGTCTCCCGAATCCCAAGGTGGTCATCCGGTGAACGCCGAACCGGTGCTCAGTGTGCGGGACTTGACGGTCGAGTTCGCCGATCCGCGCGGCGGCGCCCCGGTGACCGCCGTCCGGGGCCTGTCCTTCGACCTCGCGGCGGGTGAAGTCCTCGGCCTGGTCGGCGAGTCGGGCTCCGGGAAGTCCACCGTCGGGCTGGCCCTGCTCGGGCTGCACGAACCGCGGACCACCACCGTCACCGGCTCGATCCGGCTGGACGGAACGGAGTTGGTGGGCGCCGGGGAGTCCGTACTGCGCGGCGTCCGGGGCGGCCGGGCCGCACTGGTCTTCCAGGACGCGCTCACCTCGCTCAGCCCCTTCCACGGCGTCGGCGCCCAACTCGCCGAGATGTACCGGCTGCACCACCCGGAGGCCGGGCGGACCGAGGCCCGCCGACAGGCCGCCGCGATGCTCGACCGGGTCGGCATCCCCGCCGCCCGGCTGCGCGACTACCCGCACCAGTTCTCCGGCGGGATGCGGCAGCGGGTGATGATCGCGATGGCGCTGATGAACGACCCCAAGCTGCTGGTCGCGGACGAGCCCACCACCGCACTGGACGCCCGGGTCCAGCGCCAGGTCCTCGACCTGCTGGGCGAGTTGCAGCGCGAGCACGGCACGGCGGTGCTGCTGGTCAGCCACGACCTCGGCGTGGTCGCCGGGACGACGGACCGCACCCTGGTGCTGCGCGACGGCGCCGAGGTCGAGTCCGCGCCGACCGGCGAGCTGCTCGCCGCGCCGCGCCGCCCGTACACCCGCGCCCTGGTGGGTGCGGCGTTGCGGCTGGACTCGGTACCGGGCAGCGCGCTTCCGACGGTCGACGATCCGTCGCCCACACGGAAGTTCGCGCCCAGGCCGACGGCGGCCGGGCGTCCTGGGCACCTCGGGCGTCCCGAGCGCCCCGAGCGCCCTGGGCGGTGGCTGGTGGAGGTGGAGGAGCTCTCCGTGCACTTCCCCGGGCGGCGGCGCCTGCCCTCGCTCCGGGCCGAGCCGGTCCGGGCGGTGGAGGGGGTGAGCCTGCGGATCGGACCGGGCGAGACGCTCGGGCTGGTCGGCGAGTCCGGCTCCGGCAAGTCCACCACCTCCCGGGTGCTGGCCGGGCTGCAACGCCCCACCGGCGGACGGGTCCGCTACGACGGCCAGGACGCCACCCGACCGGACCGGGAGCTGCGCCGCCGGCTCAGCCGGGAGATCCAGCTGGTCTTCCAGGACCCGTACGCCTCGCTCAACCCGCGCCGCACCGTCGCCCAGACCCTCGACACCCCGCTGCGGCTGCACACCCCGCTGGACGCGGCGCAGCGGCGCGAGCGCGCGGCCGAGCTGCTGGAGCAGGTCGGGCTGCCCGCCGGGCACCTGGACCGCTACCCGCACGAGTTCTCCGGCGGGCAGCGGCAGCGGATCGGCATCGCCCGGGCCCTGGCGCCCGAACCGCGGCTGATCATCGCGGACGAGCCGGTCTCGGCGCTCGACGTGTCGGTGCAGGCGCAGGTGCTCAACCTGCTGATGGAGCTGCGGGAGCGGCTCGGTGTCGCCTTCCTGTTCGTCTCGCACGACCTCGCGGTGGTGCGGCACTTCTGCGACCGGGTGGCGGTGATGCACCGGGGGCGGCTGGTGGAGTCGACCGACCGGGAGCGGCTGTTCGAGGCGCCGCACACCGAGTACACCCGGGAGTTGCTGGCGGCGGCGCACTGAAGGCGGGTGCCGGGGCGGCGGGGCAGGGGTGGCGGCGCGGCGGCCGGAGTCGTACGTCTGGGCCGACCACCAGAGGGCCGACCACCAGAGGGCTGAGCACCAGAGGGCTGAGCAGCCGCCCGGGCGCCGCCGTTCGAGTTTCGTTCTGCTGCGCGAGCGCGGCTCCAGGCGTTAGCGTGCTGGCGACGTGACGTCGCTCAACGCGCCGCGGACGTGGAGCCGCAGCGCCGGCCACCGAAGGGGGCACATTGTCGGACGACCTGCTCATCGCGAAGATCAATCACGGTTTCGACCACCTCGACGCCGACGGGGACGGTCTGCTCACCGAGCGGGACCACGTGCTGATGGGCCACTCGGTGGCCCGCTCGCTCGGCCACCAGGAGGGTTCGGAGGCGGAGGCCGTGATCGTCCGCGCCTACCTGACGGTCTGGCACGACCTGCACCTCGTCGGAAAGCCCGCCGGCACGGAGGCCATCACCCGCGAGCAGTTCGTCGCCTCGACCAGCGCACTCGCCGACGATCCGCAGGCCGCCCGGGAGATCCTCGGCGCCCTGGCCGAGGCCTTCCTCGCCGTCGCCGACGCCGACCGCAGCGGCACCGTGGACGCCGGCGAGTTCTTCGTGTTCCAGCGCGGCCACTTCGCCGGGCTCTGCCGTGACGACGCGGACGAGGCCTTCCGCCACCTCGACCTCGACGGGGACGGGACACTGTCGGCCGCCGAGTTCACCAGCGCGATCGTCGAGTACTGGACCAGCCGCGACCCGGACGCACCGGGCAACTGGTGGACGGGGAAGCCGCCCGCCGCGCTCTGACCGCGCGGGCGCGGGCACGGGCCTGTACGGGCGCGGGCGCGGGCTCGGAGCCCGGCGCGGGCGCGGGCGCGGATACGGGCGGATCGTCCGGGTCAGCCGGTCGGGACGATCTGCCCGGCCGCGGTGCCGATCAGCGCCGACCGGCCTTCGACGGACCCCGGCTGACGCTCACCACCAGGCAGACCCCGGCCACCACGATCGCCCCGCCCACCAGGGTCGGCCCGGTCAGCGGCTCGGCCAGGATCAGCCAGCCCAGCAGCACCGCGACCACCGGGTTCACGTACGCGTAGGTACCCACCAGGGTCAGCGGGGCCGAGCGCAGCAGCCAGGCGTACGCGGTGAAGGCGAGCAGCGAGCCGAACAGCACCAGGTAGGCGAGGGCCAGCCAGGACCGGCCGGAGATGGCCCCCGGGTCGAACCCGTGCTGCTCGCCGCGGGCCAGCCCGACCAGCAGGTCGCAGAGGCCACCGGCCAGCATCTGGTACGCGCTCGCCGCGAGCACGTTGCCCGGCATCGGGATCTTCTTGCTCGCGAAGGAGCCGGCCGCCCAGCACAGCGTGGCGCTGATGATCAGAACCACACCCAGCGGCTCGATCGAGCCGCCGATCGCGGGGGCGGACAGCACGCCGAGGCCCACCAGGCCGAGCAGCACCCCGGCCAGCTCGGCGCGCTTCGGGCGCTCCCCGCCGCCGAAGGCCGTCAGCACGACCATCCAGAGCGGCACCGCGGCGACCAGCAGGGCGGTCAGTCCGGAGGGGACGGAGGTCTCGCCGAGCACCACCAGGCCGTTGCCGCCGGTCAGCAGCAGCAGGCCGACCAGGGCCGCGGAGGCCAGCTGGCGACGGCTCACCCGCAGGCCGGCCGGGCCCTGGCGGATCAGCAGGAAGCCGACCAGCAGCAGTCCGGCGGTGAGGAAGCGGGCGGCGGCCGAGAAGAAGGAGGGCATCGTCTCGACCACGATCCGGATCCCGAGGTAGGTCGAGCCCCAGACCACGTAGACCACGGCGAGGGCCGCCCAGACCGCGCCGGAGAGCCGGGCGGCGGGGGCGGGGGCTGCGGCGGTGGCGGCGGCAGGCACAGCGGCAGGCGCGGTGGCGGGGGCGGCGGCGGTGGAACCGGGCGGGGTGCTGCCGGGGGTCGCTGCTGGTGACGGCGAGGCGGGCGATGTCATGTGTGTCCCCCTAGGACGGTGCTGGCCGAATATCCGATATGACAGCGCATCGGCGGCCCGGAGCGCCAGTGGGTTCCACGGATCGGTCGGCTGCACGTACCGTGGGCGCTCCCCCCCAGCGAGGAGGTCGAACCCCGTGTCCGCGCCCGAGCAGGCCCCACCGGCGGAAGCGGCCCTGCCGTTCTTCGTGTACGGCACCCTGCGCAGCGGCGGCCGCAACCACGCCGTCCACCTGGCCGGACGCTGCGCCGCGATCCGCCCGGCGGTACTGGAGGGCGCCGCCCTGCACGAGGGCCCGGGGTTCCCGTACGCGGTGCCGGACCCGACGCCCGGGCGCCGGGTCGTCGGCGAACTGGTCACCGTACGCCCTGGCGCTTACCCCGGGGCGCTCGCGGCCCTGGACCGGCTGGAGGAGTGCCGGGCGGACGGTACGGGGCTGTATGTGCGGCGCCGGCTGGTGGTCCGGACGGCGGCGGGCGAACCGTGCGAGGCCTGGGTGTACCTCGCCGGACCGGCGGCCGAGGCACGGTTGCGGGCCCGGCCCGCGCTGATCCCCTCGGGGGACTGGGCCGACCGGTGAGGGCCGGCAGGTGACAGCGTTCAACTTTCAGATTTCAGATTTCAGATGTTGAAATCTGAAATCTGAAAGTTGAACGCTGAAAGTTGAAACCTGTCAGCCCACCGGGCTGCCGCCCGCAGACCGCCAGGTAGGCTGCCCCGGCCAGCAGGAACGAACCACGAGGAGCCACCCGGTGCCCGAGCTGCCCCCTCCGATCACCGTCGTCGGGATCGGGGCCGACGGCTGGCCCGGCCTCGCCACCGGATCCCGGGCCGCGCTGCAGTCCGCCGAGGTGGTCATCGGCGGCCCCCGGCAGCTGGAGCTGCTCCCCCGCGACGCCGTCCCCGCCGAGCGCCTCGCCTGGCCGTCCCCGCTGCGCCCGGCCGTCCCGGGGCTGCTCGCCGAGCACGCCGGGCGCCGCATCGCCGTACTGGCCAGCGGCGACCCGATGTTCTTCGGGATCGGTCGCACCCTCGCCGAGACCGTCGGAGCCGAGCGGCTGCGCGTCCTGCCGCACCCCTCCTCCGTCTCCTACGCCTGCGCCCGGCTCGGCTGGCCGCTGGAGGCGACCGAGGTGGTCAGCCTGGTCGGCCGGCCGCCGGCCACCCTCACCCTCGCCCTCCACCCCGGCCGCCGGCTGCTGGTGCTCAGCGCCGACGCCGGCACCCCCGCCGCCGTCGCCGCCCTGCTCACCGAGCACGGCTTCGGCACCGCCCGGCTGCGCGTGCTGGAGCAACTCGGCGACGACGCCCGCGAGCGGGAGCTCGACGGCCGCGCCGACGAGTGGCCGCACCCGCCCGGCGACCCGCTGAACCTGATCGCCGTCGAACTCGGCGAGGGCCCGCGCAGCTCGCTCGTCCCCGGTCTGCCCGACGAGGCGTACGAGAGCGACGGCCAGCTCACCAAGCGGCACGTCCGCGCGGCCACCCTGGCCACCCTCGCCCCCTCCCCCGGCGAACTGCTCTGGGACGTCGGCGGCGGCTCCGGCTCGATCGCCGTCGAGTGGCTGCGCGCCCACCGGGACTGCCAGGCCGTCAGCATCGAGCGCGACCCCGTCCGGGCCGAACGGATCGCCCGCAACGCCACCGCGCTGGGCGTGCCCCGGCTCCGGGTGGTGACCGGCCGCGCCCCCGATGTACTCGTCGAACTCCCCACCCCCGACGCCGTGTTCATCGGCGGCGGCCTCACCGCCCCCGGTCTGCTGGAGAGTTGCTGGGCCGCACTGCGCCCCGGCGGACGGCTGGTCGCCAACACCGTGACGCTGGAGTCCGAGGCGCTGCTCACCGAGTGGTACCGGCGCCACGGCGGGGAGTTGGTCAAACTGGCCGTCGCCCACGCCGTCCCGGTCGGTGGTTTCACCGGGTGGCGGCAGGCCATGCCGGTCACCCAGTGGTCCGCCGTCAAGCCCAACACCCCCCAGGAGGACGCCTCGTGACCGTCTACTTCATCGGAGCCGGCCCGGGCGCCGCCGACCTGATCACCCTGCGCGGCCAGCGCCTCCTGGCCCGCGCCGAGGTCTGCCTCTACGCCGGCAGCCTCGTCCCGCGCGAGCTGCTGGACGAGTGCCCGCCCGGCGCCCGGCTGGTCGACACCGCCCAGCTCAACCTGGACCAGATCGTCGCCGAGCTGGTCGCCGCGCACGAGGCCGGCCAGGACGTGGCCAGGCTGCACTCCGGAGACCCCTCCGTCTTCTCCGCCGTCGCCGAGCAGATGCGCCGGCTGGACGCGGCCGGGGTGCCGTACGAGGTGGTCCCCGGCGTTCCCGCCTTCGCCGCCGCCGCGGCCGCGTTGAAGCGGGAGTTGACGGTGCCGACCGTCGGCCAGACCGTCATCCTCACCCGGATCGCCAAGCGCGCCACCCCGATGCCGGAGGGCGAGGACCTCGCCACCCTCGGCCGCAGCGGCGCCCTGCTGGTGCTGCACCTGGCCGCCGGCTACGTGGACGACGTGGTCGAGCAGTTGCTCCCGCACTACGGCGCCGACTGCCCGGCGGCCGTGGTCGCGATGGCCAGCCGCCCCGACGAGCTGGTGCTGCGCGGCACGCTGGCCGACATCGCCGGGCAGGTCAAGGCGGCGGGCGTGGTGCGCACCGCCGTCATCCTGGTCGGCCGCACCCTCGCCGCCGAGCAGTTCCGCGACAGCCACCTCTACTCGGCGGACCGCGAGCGGCCGCACGAGCCCTGCGGCGCATGAGTCGACCGGACCGGGCGTCCGCGCCCCTCCACCGACCGACCCACGTACTGGTCCTCGGCGGGACGACGGAGGGGCGGGCGCTGGCCGCCGCACTGGACGGCCGGCCGGGCCTGCGGGTCACCAGTTCGCTGGCCGGGCGGGTCGCCCGACCCCGGCTGCCCGTCGGCGAGGTGCGGATCGGCGGCTTCGGCGGACCGGACGGGCTGGCCGACTGGCTGAGGACCGAGGCGGTGGACGCCGTGGTCGACGCCACCCACCCGTTCGCCGCCGGGATGTCGCACAACGCCGCCCTCGCGGCCGCCGCCACCGGCGTCCCGCTGCTGGTGCTGCGCCGCCCCGGTTTCGCGCCCGTCCCCGGGGACCGCTGGCACCTCGTCCCCTCCCTCACGGCCGCCGCCGAGCTGCTGCCCGGCCTCGGCCGCCGGGTCTTCCTCAGCTCCGGCCGCCAGGGCATCGCCGCCTTCGCCCACCTGGACGGACTGCACTTCCTGGCCCGCTCGGTGGACCCGCCGGAGCCGCCGCTGCCGCCCTCGCTCCAAGTCCTGCTGGACCGCGGCCCGTTCACCCTCGACGGCGAGCGGGCGCTGCTGCGCGAGCACCGGATCGACGTGGTGGTCACCAAGGACAGCGGCGGCACCGCGACCGCGCCCAAGCTGACCGCCGCCCGTGAACTCGGGCTGCCCGTGGTCGTGGTGGAACGCCCGCCCGTTCCGGCGGGCCTGCCGGTGGCACCGGACGTGGCGGGCGCGGTGCGCTGGCTGGAGCGGTCGGCCTGACGCGTCCACCCAGTGGAGTGGTCAGCGGCGCCGCCGACCGCCCGGCACGATGGCGCGATGACCGCTGATCAGCGCGCCTCCACCCTGCACACCTCCACCCTGCGCACCACCACCCTGCGGACCGCCACCCTGCGGACCGCCGACGAACGGGCCACCCTGGCGAGCTTCCTCGACCACCAGCGCGACACCCTGGCGATGAAGTGCGCCGGGCTGAGCCCCGAACAACTCCGCAGCCGGGTACTGGAACCCTCCGGGCTCTCCCTCCTCGGCCTGGTCCGCCACCTCGCCGAGGTGGAGCACAGTTGGTTCCGCAACGTCCTCGCCGACGAGGCCGTTCCGGGCTTCTGGAAGAACCCCGACGGCAGCTTCGCCGAGTGGGACGCCGAGACCGCCGACCCGGAGGAGGCCTTCGCGATCTGGCGCCGCGAGTGCGCGCACGCGCGGGAACTCGTCGCCGCCGCGGAGTCGTTGGACGTCCAGGGCCGTTACGGCGAGGAGGTGTTCTCGCTGCGCTGGATCCTCACCCACATGATCGAGGAGTATGCCCGCCACAACGGCCACGCCGACCTCCTGCGCGAGCACCTCGACGGCAGCACGGGCGAGTAGCCGCACGGGCGAGGAGGCACGCGGGCGAGAACGCACGCGAGCGAGGAGACGTACGGGGGCCGACGCGTCGCCGGGCCGGAAGGAGCAGGAATGCGGACCCGCCAGAATGACCGCGACGTCCACGGGCCGCAGGAGCCCTGGAACGAGATCGTCCCCGGGCTCTGGATGGGCGGACACTACTGCACCCCGCCCGGCGGTGAGCTCCAACCCGTCGTCGCCGGGCGGCAGTTCGACCTGGTCGTCAGCCTCTTCACGCTCCCCGGCCACGGCCCGGCCCCGGGGGTCGAGCACGTCGTCCGGGAGGTGCCCGACCGGCCGCTCTCCCCCGGTCAGCTGCTCGCCGTCCAGGAGGCCGCGGAACTCACCACCGCCGCCGTACGCGGGGGCCGCCGGACGCTGGTGCGCTGCCACTCGGGCTACAACCGCTCGGGCCTGGTGGTCGCCCAGGCGATGGTCGGCCTCGGGCACGAGCCGGACGGGGCGGTCCGGCTGACCCGGGAGCGGCGCTCGCCCTGGGCGCTGAACAACCAGGTGTTCGTGGAGTACCTGAACACCGGGTTGGACGTGGCGATCCTGCTGACCGGCCTCAGTAGCTGAGGCCGGCCAGGAAGATGACGGTCCGTCAGATGTCGCGGAAGGTCTCGATCTGGGCGCCGATGGAGTTGAGGCGCTCGGCGAGGTCCTCGTAACCGCGGTTGATGACGTAGACGTTGCGCAGCACCGAGGTGCCCTGCGCGGCGAGCATCGCGAGCAGGATGACCACGGCCGGGCGCAGTGCGGGCGGGCACATCATCTCGGCGGCGCGCCAGCGGGTCGGGCCCTGGACCAGGACGCGGTGCGGGTCGAGCAGCTTGACGTCCGCGCCGAGCCGGGTCAGCTCGGTGAGGTAGATCGCGCGGTTGTCGTAGACCCAGTCGTGGATCATCGTGGTGCCGTGCGCGGCCGCGGCGATGGCGGCGAAGAACGGCACATTGTCGATGTTGATGCCGGGGAACGGCATCGGGTGGATGGTGTCGATCGGCGCGGTCAGCTTGGAGGGGCGCACGGTGAGGTCGACCAGCCGGGTGTGGCCGTTGTGGGCCCGGTACTCCGGGGTCCGGTCGTAGTCGAGGCCCATGCCCTCCAGCACCGCGAGCTCGATCTCCAGGAACTCGATCGGCACCCGGCGGATCGTCAGCTCGGAGGAGGTGACGACGGCGGCGGCGAGCAGGCTCATCGCCTCCACCGGGTCCTCGGCCGGGGTGTAGTCGACGTCACAGCTGATCTCGGGGACGCCGTGGACGGTGAGGGTGGTGGTACCGATGCCCTCGATCCTCACGCCCAGCTTCTCCAGGAAGAAGCACAGGTCCTGGACCATGTAGTTGGGCGAGGCGTTGCGGATGACGCTCACGCCGTCGTGCCGCGCGGCGGCCAGCAGGGCGTTCTCGGTGACGGTGTCCCCGCGCTCGGTCAGCACGATCGGGCGGTCCAGCGGGGTGCCCGGCTCGACCGAGGCGTGGTAGGCGCCACCGGTGGTGGCGACCTCCAGACCGAAGCGCCGCAGCGCCGTCAGGTGCGGCTGGACGGTGCGGGTGCCGAGGTCGCAGCCGCCCGCGTACGGGATGGCGAAGCGCTGGGCGCGGTGCATCAGCGGGCCGAGGAACATCAGCACGCTGCGGGTGCGGCGGGCCGCCGCGACGTCCATCGCGGCGAGGTCGAGCTCGGCCGGCGGGGTGAGTTCGAGGTCGCGGCCGTCGTTCAGCCAGCGGCTCTTGACGCCGATGCTGGTGAGCACCTCGAGGATGCGGTAGACCTCCTCGATCCGGGCGACGCTGCGGATCGTGGTGCGGCCGGTGGTCAGCAGCGAGGCGCAGAGGATCGCGACGCAGGCGTTCTTGCTGCTGCGGACCTCGATCGCGCCGGAGAGGCGGGTGCCGCCGGTGACCCGCAGGTGCATCGGGCCGGAGTAGCCGAGGGAGACGATCTCGCTGTTGAGGGCATCGCCGATGCGCGCGATCATCTCAAGGCTGACGTTCTGCTTGCCCTGTTCGATGCGGTTGACCGCGCTCTGGCTGGTGCCGAGTGCCTCGCCGAGCTGCGCCTGGGACCAGCCGCGATGCTGGCGCGCGGTACGGATGAGGGTGCCGATACGGGTGAGGTAGTCGCCTGTCACTCGGCAGACCATATCTCATGGTTGAGATGGCACCAGAATCAAGAGTGGGTGCGGCGCCACTTTTGTCCGTTTCTCACCCCGTATGACTCCTGGATCTTCACATCACCACACGAAAGTTCTGAGCTTCCGCTGTACGGGTGAGGCGGCCAACTGGGCGCCGTTCAGGGGCCAACCGCTGTGGGCCGGGCGCCGTTCAGGGGCCGAGCGGCTCCGCCCGGCCGACGACGGCGCCGGCGCGGTCGATGCAGATGACGTCCACCGCGACCGGTGAGCCGCGCAGCACCCCGAGCGCCGTCGCCCGGGCCGCCTCGGCGACCAGGTCCCCCAGCGGCACCCCGGCCGCCCGGCACAACTGCACCGCCTCCAGGCCGGTGTTGGCCGCCGCCACCGCCGCGGCCAGGTCCTCGTCCGCCCCGCCCTGCCGGGCCAGTTCGGCCAGGTAGCCCTTGTCCACCTGGGAGCGCGCCGAGTGCAGGTCGAGGTGCCCGTGGGCGAGCTTGGACAGCTTGGCGAAGCCGCCCGCGATGGTCAGCCGCGGCACCGGGTGGCGCTTGAGGTACTTGAGGACGGCCCCGGCGAAGTCGCCCATGTCCAGCAGGGCGTCCTCGGGCAGTCCGTGCACCGCGACCGCGACCTTCTCCGAGGTCGAACCGGTGCAGCCCGCCACGTGGGTGCGCCCGGCCGCCCGGGCCACGTCCACGCCGCGACGGATCGAGTCGATCCAGGCCGAGCAGGAGTAGGGGACGACGATCCCGGTGGTGCCGAGGATGGACAGCCCGCCGAGGATGCCGAGCCGGGGATTCCAGGTCGAGCGGGCGATCTCCTCGCCGTGGTCGACGGAGATCTCCACCACCACGTCCCCGCCACCGCCGTGCGCCGCCGCCACCTCGGCCACCGCGTCGCGGATCATCTGCCGGGGCACCGGGTTGATCGCGGGCTCACCGACCGCCAGCGGCAGGCCGGCCTTGGTGACGGTGCCGACCCCGGGGCCGGCCCGGAACACCACGCCGGCACCCGGCTCGCCGAGCCTTACGGTCGCGCGGATCAGGGCGCCGTGGGTCACGTCGGGGTCGTCGCCGGCGTCCTTGACCACTCCGGCCGTGGCGGCGACCGGCCGCTGGGCGGCCACGGTCGGGCCGTCGGCGGAGGTCGGGCCGTCGGCGGGCGGCTCGCCGGAGGAGGTCGGGCCGGCGTCGGCGGGCCGCCCGGCGGGGAGGACAAGCTCCTCGACCGCGAGGGCGAAGGCCGGCTGCTGGCCCTTGGGGAGGGTGATGGTCACCGGGTCCGGGAACTCACCGGTGAGCAGCGCCGTGTACGCGGCCTTGGTGGCGGCGGTGGCGCAGGCACCCGTCGTCCAGCCGTGCCGCAGACCGCTGCTCCTCAGCTGGCCGGCCCGGCCTCCCGCCTCGGCTCCCGCTGCGGCCACCTGCGCCTCGCTTCCGCGTTCCGTTCACGCCCGCCCCGACCACCTCGGTCGCACCCGCCGATTCTCCCCCATCCGCACCACCGCCCGGAGCCCGGGGCCGGGGCGTCCGGACGGGGCCGGAGCCCGGCCCGGAGCCGGAGCGGGGAGCCCCCGCCGTTCTCGAACTGTTCTTCGCACGGGTCTCGCTCCGTGCGACTACCAGCGAGTAATCTGTCGCTCCGTTATTTAGCGGGTTCATGACGTGGTCCGGCGACTGGGGCACCCGGCCGGGCTGCCAGTATGTGGGGGTTTCTGTGGCAGGCATGAGACGTCGTACGTTCCTGACCGGCACCTCGGTGGCCGCCGCCTGGTCGGCCCTGTCGCTGGGCGGCGCCCAGCTCGCCACGGCCGCGGGCCGGGACCGGGCGCTGGCAACCACGGCCGCGCGGGCCGTCAACGTCACCGGAACCACCCTGGAGCAGGTGGCCACCCCGACCGGGGCCGGCTCCTACAAGCGACTGGCGGCCGGACCGGGTTGGCCGCTGGTGGTGCGCGGGGAGCTCGCGGCCCCCGGCAGCGGGCGGGACGACCGCCGCACCGGGCTGGCCAGCTTCGTCCAGTTCAGCGACCTGCACCTGGTGGACACCGAGTCCCCGGTGCGCTTCGAGTTCCTGGCCAAGTTCAACGACAGCGCCTACCGGCCGCAGGAGGCCCTGAACGCCCGTGGCGTCTCGGCCCTGGTCGAGCGGGTCAACTCGCTGGCCGGCGGCCCCTACACCGGAATGCCGTTCAGCCTGGTGATGGCCACCGGTGACAACACCGACAACCACGAGCTGGCCGAGCTGGACTGGTACCTCACCGTCATGGGCGGCGGGCGGATGGCCCAGAACACCGGCGACCCGACCCGCTACGAGGGCGTGCAGAACTCCGGCAACTCGGCCTTCTGGAACCCCGAACTCTCCTACGCCGACGCCTACAAGGCGAAGGGCTTCCCGCAGGTGCCCGGCTTCCTGTCCGCGGCCGGCCGGCCCTTCGACGCGCCGGGCCTCAAGACCCCCTGGTACACCACCGTCGGCAACCACGACGACAGCATCGAGGGCTCGCTGCCCGACTTCGGGCTGCTGAACGACCTCTACACGGGCGGGCTCAAGCTGGAGGGCTGCGACGACGCGACCGCCGCCCAGCTGATGGACTCGCTGCGGCGCGACCCGGCGGGCGCCGTCCTGCTGCTCGGCAAGCTGCTCGCGAACGGCGAGGCGGTGCGCCGCATCACCCCGGACGAGCGCCGCCACCCGTTCACCCTCAAGCAGTTCGCCAAGGCCCACCTCGACCCGGCCGTCACCGGCGCCGGACCGTACGGGCACGGCTTCACCTCGGACATGGTGAGCAGCGGCAAGCTCTACTACACCTTCCGGATCTCGGAGAAGGTCCTCGGCATCAGCCTGGACACCACCAACCAGGCCGGATTCGCCGACGGTTCGCTCGGTACCGCTCAACTGCGCTGGCTGGAGCAGCAGTTGAAGAACCACAGCGGGCACTGGTACGACACCAACGGGAACCGGGTGAACGGTGGCAGCACCGACGACGTGATCCTGGTGTTCAGCCACCACACCAGCGGCTCGATGGGCAACCTGCTGCCCGACCCGCGCAACATCTTCGAGAAGCGGCACGACGGCAACGAGTTGGTCGCCCTGCTGCAGCGCTACCCGAACGTGGTCGCCTGGGTGAACGGGCACACCCACATGAACAAGATCACCGCGCACGGCCACGCGGTGCCGGAGCGGGCGTTCTGGGAGATCAACACCGCCTCGCACATCGACTACCCGCAGCACGGGCGGATCATCGAGATCGCGGACAACGGCGACGGCACCCTGTCGCTGTTCACCACGCTGATCGAGTCCTCCGCGCCGTACGCGACGGACTTCGGCAGCACCTCGGACACCAACCTGGCCGCGCTGTACCGGGAGCTCTCGTACAACGACCCCAACGGCCGGGTCTCCGCGCTGCTGGGCGCCGGGGAGGACCACAACACCGAGCTGCTGATCACCAAGCCGACCCGGTGACGGCCGCGGCGGGAACGGGCCGACGGCTCACGACCAACGACAAACGGCTGACGGCTGACGGCTGACAGAAAACAGGGAACAGATAACAGCTGACAGATTTCATTATCTGTCAGCTGTTATCTGTCATTCGTTACACGTCCTCCGGGTACCGCCGGGGCGTCCAGACGACCTCGACCCCGCCGCCCCGCTCGACCGCCCGGGTCTGCGAGGAGCCGATCAGCAGGATGGTCCGCATGTCGACCAGCGCCGGGTCCAGCTCGCCCAGCCGGACGATCCGGATCCGCTCGGTCGGCCCGCCGACGTCGCGGGCCATCACCACCGGGGTCTCCGGCGCGCGGTACTCCAGCAGCAGGTCCCGGGTCAGGCCGACCTGGGTGGTGCGGGACTTCGAGCCCGGGTTGTACAGCGCCAGCACCAGGTCCGCCTCGGCGGCGGCGCGCAGCCGCTTGGCCACCACGTCCCAGGGCTTGAGCCGGTCCGAGAGCGACACCACCGCGTAGTCGTGCCCGAGCGGGGCGCCCGCCCGGGAGGCGGCCGCGTGGGCGGCGGTCATCCCGGGGACGATCCGCACCGGTACGTCCCGGTAGTCCGCCTCGCAAGCGACCTCCAGCACGGCGGTGGCCATCGCGAACACCCCCGGGTCGCCCGAGGACACCACGCAGACCCGGTGCCCGCGCCGGGCGAGGTCCAGGGCGAACTCGGCGCGCTCCGACTCGACCTTGTTGTCCGAACCGTGCCGCCGCTGCCCCGGCCGCTCGGGCACCCGGTCCAGGTAGGTGGTGTAGCCGACCAGGTCGGTGGCCTCGGCCAGCGCACCGCGCGCCTCGGCGGTGAGCCAGAGCGGCCCGGCCGGCCCGGTGCCGACCACGGTCACGCTGCCGACGCCCTCCGCGAGCCGGACGACCGGCTCCAGCGGCGCGACCTTGCTCGGCAGCACCGCCACCGAGAAGTAGGGGACGCTCTCCCCCTCGACCTCGGCGAGCGGGGCGATCCGCTCCCCGTCCATGAAGGCGCGCTCCACGTACTGGGCGTCCTCCAGCCGGCCGGCCCGCTCCAGCGCCCGCCGGACGGCCGGGAAGGTGCGGCCCAGCTTCATGATCACCGCGGAGTCGGCGGCGGCGATCCGCGCCGTGAGCTCCTCCTCGGGCAGCGTGCCGGGAATGACGGTGAGGGTCTCCTCGGCCTCGGTCAGCGGCTGCCCGAGCCGGGCGGCGGCCGCGCTGACCGAGGTCACGCCGGGCACCACCTCGGTCGGGTAGCGGTGCGCGAGGCGCTTGTGCATGTGCTGGTAGGAGCCGTAGAACAGCGGGTCGCCCTCGGCGAGGACGACGACGTCGCGCCCGGCGTCCAGGTGCGCGGCCAGCCGGGCGGCGGCCTCCTCGTAGAACTCGTCCAAGGCGCCCCGGTAGCCGCCGGGGTGGTCGGTGGTCTCCACGGTGAGCGGGTAGACCAGCTTCTCCTCGATCTGACCACCCGTCAGATAGCGCTCGGCGATCGAGCGCGCGATGGAGCGGCCGTGCCGGGCGCTGTGGTACGCCACCACGTCGGCCTTGCCGATGAGTTCGGCCGCGCGGACGGTCACCAGCGAGGGATCGCCCGGGCCGAGCCCGACGCCGTACAGTCGACCGGTGCCCTCGGGCCCGGCGGTGGCGATCTGATGGTCCGTCACTCTTCTTCGCTCGCAATCGCGTTGATGGCGGCCGCGGCGATCGCGCTGCCGCCGCGTCGGCCGCGCACCACCAAGTGCTCCAGGCCGGACGGGTGTTCGGCCAGCGCCTGCTTGGACTCGGCAGCGCCGATGAAGCCGACCGGCACGCCGATCACCGCGGCCGGGCGGGGAGCGCCGGCCTCGATCATCTCCAGCAGCCGGAACAGCGAGGTCGGCGCGTTGCCGACGGCGACCACCGCGCCCTCCAGCCGGGGCAGCCACAGCTCCATGGCCGCCGCGCTGCGGGTGTTGCCCATGGCGCGGGCCAGTTCGGGCACCGAGGGGTCGGTGAGGGTGCAGATCACCTCGTTGTCGGCGGGCAGCCGCCTACGGGTCACCCCGCTCGCCACCATGTTGACGTCGCACAGGATCGGCGCACCGGCGTGCAGCGCCGCGCGCGCCGAGGCGACCACGCCGGGCGAGTACACCAGGTCCTCGACCAGGTCGGTCATCCCGCAGGCGTGGATCATCCGCACCGCGACCTGGGAGACGTCCGCCGGGAGGGCGGCCAGATCGGCCTCCGCACGGATGGTGGCAAAGGACTGGCGGTAGATGGACGCGCCGTCCTTCTCGTACTCGATCACTTCGTGGTCCTCCTGGCCTCGGCGACCGCCTCGGCCATCTCCTCGTTCGTCACGTCCACCGGAACGCCCGCGGGGGTGCCCGCGGTCGTGGCCGGCCCGTTCACCGTCACCCGGTAGCCGTGCCCCGTGGCGAGCACGTCCACCCACTGCCCGGCCGGGTGGCCGCAGCGCCGCTCACAGCCCGACCAGTGGACGGGCAGTGCGCCGCCCCCGGCCTCCAACGCCCCGGCCCCCGACGCCCCGGCCCCCGACGCCCTGGCCCCCGACGCCGCGCGCTCCAACGCCCGGGCCGCGTCGGCCCGTACGTCGGCCAGCGACTTGGCGCAGCCCGGCAACCCGGTGCAGGCGGTGGCCCGCTCCCAGGCCGAGCCGGGCTCGGTCCGCAACCCCGCGGCCGCCAGTGCGGGCAGCCGGTCGGCGGGTGCGCCGGGCAGTACCGCGCCCCGCCAGGGGGTCAGCCGCAGTTCGCCGGTCGAGGCGGCGACCAGCGCCCGCCACTGGCCGGCGTCGGCCCGCCCGAAGCGCATGCCGACCGAGAGCCCGCCGGGCAGCGCACCGACCGCAGGCAGCACACCGGCCGCAGGCAACACACCGACCGGGACGGCGGCGGCCCCGGCGAACGCGGGCAGCGGCACCGTGCCGGGCGGCAGCAACTCGGGCACCTCGCGCAGGTGCCAGGCCTTGCGGCCGCCGCTGCGCAGCGCGCCCAGGAAGGCACGGGCCGCGTCCAGCACGGCCGTCACCTCCCGCCCGGCCTCGACCGGCCGCCCGTGGGAGGCCCGCCCGAGCCGCAGCAGCGCGGGGCCGTCCGGGGCTGCGATCAATGTCACATCGGCGTCGAGCGCGGCGACGTCGCCCCGCCCGTCGTCCAGCGCGAACAGGAACTTGCCGGAGAGTCCGGCCGCCCAGTCGCTCGCGCACAGCCGCGCGTCCAGCTCCCGCACCCAGGCCTGCACATCGGCGTTCCCGGCCGCGTCCAGCCCGGCCAGCGGCGAGGCGACGATGTTGCGCACCCGCTCATGGGTGTCCGAGGGCAGCAGTCCGACGGCGCGCAGCCGGTCGGCGAGTTCGGCCCCGCAGTCCGCGGCCAGGCCGCGGAGTTGGACGTTGCCACGCGAGGTGGTCTCCAACTCCCCGTCGCCCAGGGCCTCCGCGGCCTCGACCAGGGCCAGCGCCTGACGGTCCGTCAGCAGTCCGCCGGGCAGTCGGACCCGGGCGAGGCCGCCGTCGTCGGCGGTGTGCAGGCGAAGGGCCCCGGGGCAGGCGTCGGCGCGCCCCCGGTCGGGCACGGCGGCGCCCGGCGCGGTGGCGTCGGGTGTCGGTGGCATGGCGGCGAGCATACAGATGATCCGATCGCTTGCCTCCGTCCGCTGCGTCACACCGGCGGCTCACCGGACGGCACGGCCGAAGCACGCCGAACCGGCCGTCCGGCGCCGGTGAGCGCCGTGCGCCCGTCCGTGCGCCGGGCGGCGGACAGCCCGTGCCCCGGGCCCGGCGAAGCCGCCCCTCCCCCCAGGTCAGCCGCACCCCGTACGATGCTGGCGGGCGGTCCCCAGCGGGCCGCCCGACGCCAGCGACGGCGCAGGGGAGGAAACCGGTGCAAGCCCGGTGCGGTCCCGCCACTGTGACCGCGGTTCACCGGGAGACCGGTCGGCCGCGGGAGCCAGGAACTCCCGCCGTCCTCCACCGGCCCGGGGCGCGGACCCCGAGGAAGGCAGAAATGCACCAGCGCTGTCGCATGCCCGCGCCCGTTCCACCGGCCACCACCGAGGCCGACCCGGCCACCACCGAGGCCATCCTGGCCACCGAAGAGGCCGGGAGGGCCTTCGCATGATCCTGCTGCTGTCGACGTCCGACACCGACCTGCTCAGCGCCCGGGCCGCGACCGGACCGGTCCCGTACCGGCTCGGCAACCCGGCCCGGCTGACGCCCGAGGACCTGCCCGCACTGCTGGAGGGCACCGACCTGGTCGTGGTCCGCCTGCTCGGCGGCCGCCGCGCCTGGCAGGAGGGCCTGGACGCGCTGCTGGCCGGCCCCCGCCCGGTGGTCGTGCTGACCGGTGAACAGGCCCCCGACGCCCAGCTGATGGAGCTCTCCACCGTCCCGGCCGGCATCGCCGCCGAGGCGCACGCCTACCTCGCCCACGGCGGCGCGGCCAACCTGGCCGAGCTCGGCGCCTTCCTCTCCGACACCGTGCTGCTCACCGGCCACGGCTTCGCCCCGCCCGCCTCCGCCCCGGCCTGGGGCCCGCTGGAGCGCGAAGCCCGTACGGAGAGCGGCCCGACCGTCGCGGTGCTCTACTACCGCGCCCACCACATGAGCGGCAACACCGCCTTCGTGGAGACCCTCTGCCGGGCGATCGAGGACCAGGGCGCCCGGGCGAGGGCCTACTACTGCGCCTCGCTGCGCGGCGCCGAGCCCGAGCTGCTGGCCGCGCTCGGCGAGGCCGACGCGATCGTCACCACCGTGCTCGCCGCCGGCGGCACCCGCCCGGCCGACGCCCAGGCCGGCGGTGACGAGGAGGCCTGGGACGCCGGAGCGCTGGCCGCCCTCGACCGCCCGATCCTCCAGGCGCTCTGCCTCACCTGGTCGCGCGCCCAGTGGGAGGCCAGCGACGACGGCCTGTCCCCGCTGGACACCGCCACCCAGATCGCCGTGCCCGAGTTCGACGGCCGGCTGATCAGCGTCCCGTTCTCCTTCAAGGAGCTGGACGAGGACGGCCTGACGGTCTACGCCGCCGACCCGGAGCGTGCCGCCCGCGTCGCCGGCACCGCCGTCAAGCACGCCCGGCTGCGGCACGTCCCGGCCGCCGAGCGCCGCCTCGCGCTGGTGCTGTCCGCCTACCCGACCAAGCACTCCCGGGTCGGCAACGCCGTCGGCCTGGACACCCCGGCCAGCGCGATGCGCCTGCTGGAGCGGCTGCGCGCGGACGGCATGGACCTCGGCTCCGCCCTGCCCGGCTTCAACGCCCCCACCGACGGCGGCGAGGAGGACGGCCACGAGGGCGACGCCCTGATCCACGCCCTGATCGCGGCCGGCGGCTACGACCAGGACTGGCTCACCGAGGACCAGCTGGCCCGCAACCCCGTCCGCATCCCGGCCGCCGACTACCGCCGCTGGTACGCCACCCTCCCCGGCGCCCTGCGCGAGCAGGTCGAGCAGCACTGGGGCCCGGCCCCCGGCGAGCTGTACGTGGACCGCTCGCAGAACCCGGACGGCGACATCGTGCTCGCCGCGATCCGCTCCGGGAACCTGCTGGTGCTCATCCAGCCGCCGCGTGGCTTCGGCGAGAACCCGGTCGCGATCTACCACGACCCGGACCTCCCGCCGAGCCACCACTACCTGGCCGCCTACCGCTGGATCGAGGCCGCCCAGGAGGACGGCGGCTTCGGCGCCCACGCCGTCATCCACCTCGGCAAGCACGGCAACCTGGAGTGGCTGCCCGGCAAGACCGCCGCGCTGTCCGCCGAATGCGGCCCGGACGCCGTCCTCGGCGACCTCCCGCTGATCTACCCCTTCCTGGTCAACGACCCGGGCGAGGGCACCCAGGCCAAGCGCCGCGCCCACGCCACCCTGGTCGACCACCTCGTCCCGCCGATGGCCCGCGCCGACTCCTACGGCGACATCGCGCGGCTGGAGCAGCTGCTCGACGAGCACTCCAACATCGCCGCGATGGACCCGGCCAAGCTGCCCGCGATCCGCGCCCAGATCTGGACCCTGATCCAGGCCGCCAAGCTGGACCACGACCTCGGCCTGGACGAGCGCCCCGAGGACGACGGCTTCGACGACTTCCTGCTGCACGTCGACGGCTGGCTGTGCGAGGTCAAGGACGCCCAGATCCGCGACGGCCTGCACGTCCTCGGCCAGGCCCCGGCCGGCACCGACCGGGTCAACATCGTGCTCGCCATCCTGCGCGCCCGGCAGATCTGGGGCGGCGTCAGCGCGCTGCCCGGCCTGCGCGAGGCGCTCGGCCTGGACGAGGCGGCCCTCACCCTCGGCGCCACCGACGCGGCCGAGGCGCAGGCCCGTGCCCTGGTCGAGGCGATGGAGGCCGAGGACTGGGCGCCCGAGGCGGTGGAGAAGGTCGCCGCCGAACTGCCGGAGGCCGTCCGCGCGGCCGTCGGCGAGGTGCTGACCTTCGCCGCCACCCAGGTGGTGCCGCGACTGTCCGCCACCACCGACGAACTGGACGCCGTGCTGCACGCGCTCCACGGCGGCTTCGTCCCGGCCGGCCCCTCCGGCTCGCCGCTGCGCGGCCTGGTCAACGTGCTGCCGACCGGCCGCAACTTCTACTCCGTCGACCCGAAGGCCGTCCCCAGCAAGCTCGCCTGGGAGACCGGCCAGGCGCTCGCCGCCTCGCTCGTCGAGCGGTACACCGCCGACAACGACGGCGCCTACCCGCCCTCGGTCGGGCTGTCGCTCTGGGGCACCAGCGCGATGCGCACCGCCGGTGACGACATCGCCGAGGCCTTCGCCCTGCTCGGCGTCCGCCCGGTCTGGGACGACGCCTCGCGCCGGGTCACCGGCCTGGAGCCGATCCCGCTCGACGAGCTCGGCCGCCCGCGCATCGACGTCACGCTGCGCATCTCCGGCTTCTTCCGGGACGCCTTCCCGCACGTCGTCGCCCTGCTGGACGACGCGGTGCGCCTGGCCGCCGCCCAGGAGGAGCCGGCGGCCGACAACTTCGTCCGCGCCCACGTCCAGGCCGACCTCGCCGTGCACGGCGACGAGCGCAAGGCCACCGTCCGCGTCTTCGGCTCCCGCCCGGGCACCTACGGCGCGGGCCTGCTCCAGCTCATCGACAGCCGCGACTGGCGCACCGACGCCGACCTCGCCGAGGTCTACACCGTCTGGGGCGGCTACGCGTACGGCCGCGGCCTGGACGGGCGCCCGGCGCGCGAGGAGATGGAGACCGCGTACAAGCGGATCACCGTCGCCGCGAAGAACACCGACACCCGCGAGCACGACATCGCCGACTCGGACGACTACTTCCAGTACCACGGCGGCATGGTGGCCACCGTGCGTGCCCTCACCGGCAAGGCCCCGACCGCCTACATCGGCGACTCGACCCGCCCGGAGACGGTCCGCACCCGCACCCTGACCGAGGAGGCCGCCCGCGTCTTCCGTGCCCGGGTGGTCAACCCGCGCTGGATCGAGGCGATGCGGCGCCACGGCTACAAGGGCGCCTTCGAGATGGCCGCGACGGTCGACTACCTGTTCGGCTACGACGCCACCACGGGCGTGGTCGCGGACTGGATGTACGAGAAGCTCACCCAGGAGTACGTCCTCGACCCGGTCAACCGCGAGTTCCTGGCGGGCGCCAACCCGTGGGCGCTGCACGGCATCAGCGAGCGCCTGCTGGAGGCGGCGAGCCGCGGGCTGTGGGAGCAGCCGGACCCGCAGCTGATCGAGCAGCTGCAGGCCGCGTTCCTGGAGACCGAGGGCGACCTGGAGGGCGACGAGGGCTGACGCCCTCCGACCGTACGGCGACGACAGTACGGCGACGACAGTACGGCGGCCGGCCGCGCTCCCTCGGGTGGGAGGGCGGCCTGCCGTCGTCTCGGAGGGGGCGTGACGGGCCGGCCGCCGTCTCGGGGGGCGTGACGGGCCGGCCGCCGTCTCGGGGGGCGTGACGGGCCGCAGTTGGGTGCGGGATTGGTCCGCTTGTTCCAATGACCTGCACCGTTCCGAGGACCGGCGTCAACTACGCGTACCGCCATCTGGCACCAGCCGTCACCCGAGCGGACAATACGGGGCATGTCGCGCCGCACCGGCACCGCCGGCCCAGTCCCGAGCACGGCCCCGACGGACGCCCGGGAGCCGCACGCACCGCACCGCTACCGGGCGCGGCTCGCCGCGCTGGCGGCCGGAGCCGTACCGGTGGTCGCGTTCCCGGCACCCGGGCAGGCCTGGCTCGCCTGGGTCGCGCTCGTCCCCGGACTGCTGCTCGCCCAGCGGGCACCGTCGGGGCGGGAAGCGGCGGTGCGCGGGTGGTGGTTCGGGGCGGGGTTCATCCTCACCGCGATGTACTGGCTGGTCCCCTCCGTCGGACCGGCGCTGCCCGTACTCGCCGTGCTGTTCGGGGCCCTGCAGGCGCCGGTCGGGTACACGGTGCACCGCCTGCTGGGCCCGCCGGTCACCACCCGCCGGGCCCTGCTCGCCCTGCTGGTCGTCCCCGCGGTCTGGGTGGGCACCGAGTACGCGCGGTCCTGGCACGCGCTCGGCGGACCGTGGGCCCTGCTCGGCGCCACCCAGTGGCAACATCCGGCCGTCCTCGGGCTGGCCTCGGCGGGCGGGATCTGGCTGGTCAGCGCCGCGGTGGCGGCCGTCAACACCGGAGTGCTGATCGTCCTGACGGCGGTGCCCGCGCGGCCCCGGGCGGTCGCGGCGCTGGCCACCGTCCTGGTGCTGGCCGCCGGACCACTGCTGTTCGCGCTGCGCCCGGCGCCGGTCGGGGCCGGGGCGGTCACCGTGGCGCTCGTCCAGCCCGGCGTCCTCGAGGACCCGCAGGCCCGCTTCGACGCGAGCGTCCGGACCACCGCCGACCTGGTCGGACAGCCGGTCGACCTGGTGGTGTGGGGCGAGAGCAGCACCACCGCCGACCTCGACCGCGACCCGGCCGCCCTGGACGCGCTGCGCCGGCTCGCCGTCACCACCGGCGCCGAGGTGATGGCCGGGGAGGACGCCCGCAAGGCTGACGGGCGGATCTCCAAGGACGCGGTGCTGGTCTCCCCCGCCGGGGTGGTCGACCGCTACCGGAAGATCCGGCTGGTGCCCTTCGGCGAGTACATTCCGCTGCGGCCCGTCCTCGGCTGGATCGCCGGGGTCAGCCGGGCCGCGGGTGAGAACCGGGCCCCCGGCACCGCCTTCCACGTGCTGCCCGCCACCGACCGCTCGGGGAGGCCGCTGCCGGTCGGCGCGCTGATCTGCTTCGAGTCGGCCTTCCCGGACATGGCGCGCACCGCCGCCCGGGACGGCGCCCGGGTGCTGGTCTACCAGTCCTCCACCTCGACCTTCCAGCACACCTGGGCGCCCGAACAGCACGTCTCACTGGCCGCGATCCGGGCCGCCGAGACCGGGCGCCCGGCCGTCCAGGCCTCGCTGACCGGCGTCTCGGCCGCCTTCGACGCCCAGGGCCGACAGCTCGCCCGGCTCGGCACCGACGGCACCGGCGCGCTGACCGTACGGCTGCCGCTCACCGAGCCGGGCACGCTGACCTGGTACGACCGGATCGGCGACGTGGTGCCGCTGGGCGCGCTGCTGGTCACGGCGGGCGCGGGAGCGGCCGACCTGCGCTCGCGCTCGGCCCGTCGGCGCGCGGGCGAACCGGTCGCTCAGGCCTCCCCACCGTCGGTGTAGACGCCGAACGGGGCGCCCTGGGCGTCGCGCAGGACGGCGATCCGCCGTCCCGGCATGGAATAGGCGGGCATCAGCACGTCCGCGCCCATGGCGACCGCCCGGCCGACGGTGTTGTCCACGTCGGCGACCGAGAAGTACGGCAGCCAGTGCGGCGCCACCTCCGGTGGGAAGCCGTCGTCCATCACCACCATGCCGCCGAAGTCCTGACCGTCCAGCCCCCACTGGGTGTAGTGCTCGGACTGCGCGACGGACCAGCCGAAGACCGCCGGGTAGAAGGCCCGTGCCCCGGCCGCGTCCCGGGTCGCCAGTTCCACCCAGCCCAGCGAGCCAGGCTCGTTGAACACCCCGGCGCCCGCGAAGGCCCGGGCCTGCCAGAGGATGAGGACGGCGCCGGACGGGTCGGCGACCACCGAGAAGCGGCCCAGGTCCGACACGTCGGTGGGCTCCTTGCGGACCTTGCCGCCGGCCGCGTCGGCCCTCGCCGCGGTGGCGTCGGCGTCCGCGACCGCGATGGCGACCGTCCAGGCCGTCGGCTGCTGCGGGGCGTAGCGCGGGGTGACGGCGGCGGCCGCGGCCTCGCCGAGGAACATCTGGGTGTAGCCGCCGTCCTCGGGGCGGACACCGCTCTCGGGGCGCCAGCCGAACAGTTCGGCGTAGAAGTCCCGGGCGGCGGCCGGGTCGTCGGTACCCAGCTCGACCCAGCAGGGGGCATTGGTGGTGACGGAGGTCTGCTTCATGGCTCTCGGCTCTTGACTCTCGGTTGGTGACACTCGGGGGCACTCGGCTCTCGGCTCTCGGCTCTCAGGGACTCGCGGGCCGCACTGCGGCACTCGGCCCTGATGCTTCGTCAAAGCTGTTTTCTCTCAAGAGACTTCGAGGACCACCTTGCCGCGCGCGTGCCCGGACTCGACCTCGGCGAGCGCCTCGCCGGCACGGCCGAGCGGGTAGCGTCCGGTGACCTGGGGGTCGAGGTCGCCGGCGGCGACCAGGGCGGCGAGGGCGGCCAGGGTCTCGGAGCTGGTCGAGCGGGTGACGTACACGCCGCCGAGCTCGGCGGCGGTGGCCGGGTCGGCGGTGCTGACCAGCTCGGTCCGGTCGGCCCGGACACCGGCCACCGCGCGCAGGGCGTCACCGCCGACCAGGTCGAGGATGCCGTCGACGCCGTCGGGGGCGGCCTCGGCGATCCGCTCGGCGACGCCGTCGCCGTAGCGGATCTGCGTCGCGCCGAGGGACTCCACGTACGACCGGTTGGCGTCGCTCGCGGTGCCGAGCACGATCAGGCCCTGGCTGCGGGCGAGCTGGGCGGCGGCGCTGCCGACACCGCCGGCGATCCCGAGGATCAGCAGCGTACGCCCGGCGCCGAGGGCGAGTTGGCGCAGCGCGTCGTCGCCGGTGGCGACCGAGACGCTGAGCGTGGCGGCCAGGTCGAAGCCGATGCCCTCGGGCTTGAGGGCGCTCAACTCGGCGCGCAGCAGGGTCTGTTCGGCGAAGGCACCGGCGGCGACGAGGCCGAACACCTCGTCGCCCGGGGTGAAGCCGGTGACCCCGGGGCCGATCCGCTGTACCACTCCGGAGGCCTCCTGGCCCATGACGGCGGGGAGTTGACGCTCGCGGCCGAGGAAGCCCCGGCGGATCTTCCAGTCCACCGGGTTCACCCCGGCGGCCCGGACGGTGATCGCCAGTTGCCCCGGGCCGGGGTCGAGCACCGGGCGGTCGAGGAACTCCTGCGTCTCCGGTCCGCCGTAGTCGATGAAGCCGAACGCCTTGGCCATCGGTGATCCCACTCCTCGGATAGCGCCCTGCGGCACCTGCTCCCCCGCCCCAGCATGCGGGGCGCGGCGGGACTGGGCGGGCGCTGGTGGGCCGAACGGGGGCGGGCGAACAAAAGACAGCTGACGGATAACAGATTTCGAAATCTGTTATCCGTCAGCTGTTATCTGTTTTCTGTCATCTGTTAGCCGTTAGCCGTTAGCTGTCAGCTGTCACCCGTCAGCGTCAGCCGTCAGCTCGCACGGCCCGCGACACCGGGAGCCAGAGCTCCGCCTCCGCGTCGCCCGTCCCCGGGACGAAGCTGGTCCGGAGGATCTCCGGGCCCGGCCGGGTCTCGTACGGGTTGGAGGGGAACCACTGGCTGTAGGTCTCCCCCCACATCTCCTGGAGGGCCTGCGGGTACGGCCCACGATTGGTGAACACCGCCCAGGTCCCGGCCGGGACGTGCAGGACGTCCAGGTCGTCCGGGACGACGGCGTCCTCGCGTGCCACCACCGCGTGCCAGTAGTCGAGTTCGGACCCCTCCTCCCGGTTGGGCGAGAAGTCGTCCGTCACCGACACGATGCCGAGCGGGTCCTTCGCCGTCAGCGCGGTGATCCGCTCGACGGTCTCCGTACCCAGTCCCCGGATGAACTCGGCGATGTGCGGGTTGACCCCCAGGTAGATCAGGGGAACCCGGGCCTTCTTCCCGATGATCCGGAACTCCGGCTTCTCCACGATCCGGTACTCCATGCTGCTGCTTCCCTCCACGATGAGTCGGAAGGACATCCGGGGCTGGGAGATGAGCGCCGCACCCTCGCGCCGGGCCTCGCCGGGCCCGACCCCGTGCATCGCCCGGAACGCCCGGGCGAACGCCTCCCCCGAGGTGTAGCCGTAGCTGACCGCGATGTCGAGCAGCGTCCGTCCGCCGTCGAGGACCTCGGCCCCGGCGACGGTCAGCCGCCGGCGCCGTACGTACTCCGACAGCGGCATCCCGGCGAGCGTCGAGAACAGCCGCCGGAAGTGGTACTCCGACGTCATCGCGATCCGCGCCAGTTCGGCCACGTCGATCTCCTGGTCCAGGCGCCGTTCGATGTGCTCCATCGCCCGGTTCAGATGCTCCAGCACCGCCACCCCGTCCTTCCCTTGCTGATCACCACCGTAGGAAGGACCCACCTTGCCGCACCCGACGATCGGTGCCCGCTCCGGTCGGGTACCGATCGCCGGACGACCGGCCGGGGCCGGCCGTGACCACGGCTCGGCCCAGGGCTCCGCGCAGGGCTGGGCCCAGGACTCAGCGCAGGGCTCAGACCAGGCCCTGGGCCAGCATCGCGTCCGCGACCAGTTCGAAGCCCGCGATGTTGGCGCCCACCACGTAGTCGCCCGGGTGCCCGTAGCGCTCGGCGGTGGTGTGGCAGGAGTCGTGGATGTGCTTCATGATCCCGGCGAGCCGCTGCTCGGTGCGCTCGAAGGTCCAGGAGTCGCGGGAGGCGTTCTGCTGCATCTCCAGTGCGCTGGTCGCCACGCCGCCCGCGTTGGCCGCCTTGCCCGGCCCGAAGGCCACCCCGGCCTCCTGGAGGACCCGCACCGCCTCGGGCGTGGTGGGCATGTTGGCGCCCTCGGCGACGGCCAGCACCCCGTTGCGGACCAGGGCGAGCGCGTCGGCCTCGGTCAGCTCGTTCTGGGTGGCGCAGGGCAGCGCCACGTCGCCGGGCACGCTCCACACGCCCGGGCCCTCGACGAACCGCACGTGGCTGCCGCGCAGTTCGGCGTACTCGGAGATCCGGCCGCGCCGGACCTCCTTGACCTCCTTGAGCAGGTCGAGGTCGATGCCCTTCTCGTCCACCACGTAGCCGGAGGAGTCGGAGCAGGTCAGCACCGTCGCGCCGAGCTGCTGGGCCTTCTCGATCGCGTACACGGCCACGTTGCCGGAGCCGGAGACGAGCACCCGGCGCCCGTCCAGGCCGTCCCCGCGGCTGGCCAGCATCTCGGCGGTGAACAGCACGCAGCCGTAGCCGGTGGCCTCGGTGCGGACCTGCGCGCCGCCCCAGCCGAGGCCCTTGCCGGTCAGCACGCCGGCCTCGTAGCGGTTGGTGATCCGCTTGTACTGGCCGAACAGGTAGCCGATCTCCCGGCCACCGACGCCGATGTCACCGGCCGGCACGTCGGTGTGCTCGCCGAGGTGGCGGTGCAGCTCGGTCATGAAGGACTGGCAGAACCGCATGATCTCGGCGTCCGACCGGCCCTTGGGGTCGAAGTCGGAGCCGCCCTTGCCGCCGCCGATCGCCAGCCCGGTGAGCGCGTTCTTGAAGATCTGCTCGAATCCGAGGAACTTGACGATCCCGAGGTTCACCGAGGGGTGGAACCGCAGACCGCCCTTGTACGGGCCGAGGGCGCTGCTGAACTCGACCCGGAAGCCGCGGTTGACGTGGATGTCGCCGGAGTCGTCGGTCCACGGCACCCGGAACATCAGCTGGCGCTCGGGCTCGCAGATCCGCTCGATGATCCGGGCTTCGCGGAGCTCGGGGCGGTGGGCGAGCACCGGGGCGAGGGTCTCCAGCACCTCGTGGACGGCCTGGTGGAACTCGGTCTCGCCCTTGTTGCGGCGGACCACGTCCGCGTAGAGCGACTCGATCGCGCGCTGCTCGGCGTCGAGGCGGGGCCGGTCGGCAGCGGGGGCGGGGGCGGAGGCGGGAGTGGTGGCGCGGCTCGTGGGCATCTGATCAGGACCTTCCGTGGTCGTCGGTGGTCGTGCGCGGAGCGTTCCCGTGCCCAGGAAACGGGAGGAAGTGTCGCAGTGTCCACGCCTCGGGTCCCGTCCCTTCCACATGCTGGACCGCCGTACGGGAACAGCGGGGGCGGGCGGGGTGTTGTTCGCCTCCGCAGTCACCGTGGTCACCGGCGGTAAGCAGTTGTTCAAATTGGAACAACCGAGTACGGTCGACATCCGACCCGACCGGACCCGTCCGGATCCGGAGCGGTTCACCCCGGTCCACCCCCGATCGTCGGAGGCCCAACCATGCCTCAGCCCGGCTCCGCCACGGTGCGCTCGCACGTGCGCATCCCGCTGACCTTCCCGGACGGCTACCGCGCCGACGCGGAGGTCTCCACCTTCCACGGCCTCGTCGACGGCGCCGAGCACCTCGCGCTCGCCCTCGGCACCGTCCCGGACGGCGGAACCCCGCTGGTACGGCTGCACTCCGAGTGCCTGACCGGCGACGTCTTCGGTTCGGACCGCTGCGACTGCGGCCCGCAGCTGCGCGAATCGGTGGAGCGGATCAGCGAGGCCGGCGGCTACCTGCTCTACCTCCGCCAGGAGGGCCGGGGCATCGGCCTCTACAACAAGCTGGACGCCTACGCCCTCCAGGACTCCGGCCTGGACACCTACGACGCCAACACCGCGCTGGGCCTGCCCGAGGACGGCCGGGACTACACCGCGGCCGCCCAGATGCTCACCGCGCTCGGCGTCGACGGCGTCGACCTGCTGAGCAACAACCCGGACAAGGCCGCCCAGTTGGCCGGGCTCGGGATCACCGTCCACCGTCGGGTGCCGACCGGCGTCCACCTGTCCGCGAGCAACGTCCGCTACCTGACCGCGAAGGTGGAGCGGACCGGGCACTCGATCGAGCTCTCCCGACTGGTCGGCTGACCCCGCGATCGGCGTGAGCCGGACGGCGTGAGCCGGACGGCGCGGGCCAGTCGGCGCGGGCCAGTCGGTGCGGGCCGCAGTCGGCGCGGGCCAGGGCCGGACGGCGTGCCGTCAGCCGACGCCGCCCCGCTCCCGCCCACGGACCGCCCGCAGCACCCCGTACGCCGCCAGCGGCAGCGCCACCAGCAGCGCGGCCCAGAAGGCGCCGTGCCCCCACCAGCCCGCGACCGCGCCGAACAGCCCCTCGAACACCGGGATCCGCAGTGCCTCCACCGGCCCCAGCGCGCCGGGCCAGGCGCCCAGGAACAGGGTGCCGAGGATCCAACCGACCAGCAGCACCCGGGCGGTGACCAGCGTCCCCAGGGTGCTCAGCAACGACACCACGGCCAGCAGGACGACGAACCCCGCCTGGTAGGCCGCACCGGTCTGCCCCGTCCCCCAGGACTCCGGCGTGCGGTGCGGCCCGGTCGCCGCGATCCGCACCTCGACCGCCGCCCACAGCAGCAGGACCAGCACCCCGGTAGCGGTGAGCGCGAACCGCAGCCGGTCCCGGGTGCCGGCCGGGCCCGCCCGCCACGCACCGGCAGCCTCCGTCCCCGCACCAGTACCGGAGTCCGCGCCAGTACCCGAGGCCGAGCCCACACCCGCCCCCGCACCCGAGCCCGCGACCTGGGCGGCCCGGGCGGCCCGGGCGGCCCGCCGGTCGAGGTCCCGCCAGGCCTCCCGCACCTGCCGCCGGGCCCGCTGGGCGGGCCTCAGCAGCCGGTTGGCCCCCCGCTCGATCAGCACCACGGCCACCACGACCGCCACCACCGCCGCGATCCCGGCCCAACTCCCCATCCCACCCTCGAACATGACCACCCGGTCGGCCACCGGCTGCGGCGCCTCCACGGCCGTCATCGGCGGTCCGAGCCGCAGGTAGCCGATCGTGAGCGCGCCCACCCCGGCCAGCAGCGCCGTACCGAGGCCGACCGCGGCCGGGAAGAAGGCGAGCACGGCGGCCGCCACGAAGGCCGCCCCCAGCTTCCCGACCACCTGCTCGGCCGCCCGCCGCCCGGCGAGGTGCAGCGGCCCACCGAACAGGTCCGGCGAGAGGTCGAGCCCGTGCCCGGCCTCGACCGGGTAGCGCAGCACCGCTCCCGCCCACAGCAGCAGCCCGAGGCCCACCACCAGCAGGGCCACCGCCGCGACCCGGCGCGGCAGCATGGTGCGGGCGTACGGCCACCAGAGCCGCAGCCGGGCCGCCCGGTCCACCGGCGGCCGGCGGCGCCGCGCCGCCCACAGCCGGGCCACCCGCCCGGGCCGCGCAGCGCCCTCCCGCAGCGCCCCCGGTGCCGCCTCGGGGCGCTCCGCCCGGCCCCGCCCGCGCCGCCGCACCGCCTCCGCGGCGACCAGCGCGGCCCGCCCCGCGACCTGGTCCGGGTCGGCGCCCACCGCCCGCCGCCGCAGCGCCGACCAGCGCCGCCGCACCACGTCCCGCGGGGTGGCCGCCGCCGGGTCGGGGGCCGGCCGCCGGGCCGCCGAGCGCACCGCCGTACGGGCCCCGGCGCCGACCGTCAGCGCCCCGTCCACCACCGCCGCCGCGACCAGCGCGGCCAGCTCCGACACCCGTACCGGCAGCGGCAACCGGTGCAGCGCGGCGGGCAGCGGGGAGAGTCGGCCGAGCAGCCGGTGGCGCTCCTCCGGGCGGATGCTCAGCCAGACCGCCAGCCGGTGCGCCTCCTCCCGCTCCTCCGGGCTGAGGCCGCCGTCACCGCGCCGCCCGCCGCCGACCGTCCGGGCCGTACGCTCCACCTCGGCCAGCACCTCCGGGAGCGCGGCGAGGGCGAGCAGCCGGGAGCAGTGCTCACCGGAGCACTCGGGGTGGAAGCAGTGGTAGCGGGCGGCGACGGCCGGGGCACCGCCGCGGACCAGTTCGTCGATGAACGCGGCGCCGTCCGGCTCGGTGGCGACGCGTTCCAGTCCGGCCGGGTCGACCGGCCGGTCACGGTAGTGCGGGACGGCTCCAGGCGCGAAGGCCGCGCCGAGGGCGAGCACCGCGACGCCCGCCACCGCCTCGCGCCGGGAGCCGGGGGCGCGGACCACGTCGGTGAGGTAGTGGAGGTCGAACACGGAGTCCTTGACCTCGTCGCGCAGCCAGTCGCGCAGCCGCTCCGCCCCGACCGCCGCGAGCCAGCGCGCCGCCGCACCGGAGTTGCGCAGCAGCACCTCGGTGAGCCGCACCGGGTCGGTGAACGGGTCGCCCAGGAAGGTGATCGGCCGCAGGGCCTGCGGGCGGCGCCGGATCACCGCCGGGCTGCCGCCGGCCAGCCAGCTGCGGACCTCCGGAGCCGTCCAGCGGTCCTCCGGCTTCTTGGTGAACAGGCCCTGGAGCAGGAGCAGTTGACGCCGGTCGGCGACGGCGGAGAGGTCCACCTCCTCGCCCATGACGAGTTCCAGCTCCAGGTCGTGGTCGGCCGCCCGCTCGCCGTCCGCCGCGACGAACCGGGGCCGGCCGACGAACAGTTCGTACAGCACGTTGCCGAGCCCCCACCAGGGCCCGGCCTCGTGGTTCTTGCCGGCCAGTTGCTCGGGGGCCATGTAGGCGACGGTGACCATCATCGTGGAGGTGAACCGGCGGCTGTCGGTGAGCCGGTCGACACCGCCGAAGTCGGCGATCACGAACTCCCCGGGGCCACGGCCGGGGCGCACCAGGATGTTGGCCGGCTTGAAGTCCAGCGGGTTGCGCTGGATCCGCCGCTGCCAGAACTCCAGCAGCGAGACCAGCTCGTAGACGATCTGCTCGATGGTCCGCGGGTCGGCGTGCGCGCCGCTGCGGCGCAGCGCGGCGACGTGCGCGGAGAGGGTGACGGGCAGGTACTCCATCGCCACCCAGTCGACCGGCACGCCGTGGTGGCGGACCCGCCCGTAGTCGATCAGGTGCGGGACGTGCCGGCGGAAGCCGTCGTTGCGCAGGTGGGCGAGCAGGTCGTGGTCCATCCGCTGGCCGCCGACGGCCACCTTGACGGCGGCGTCGGCGCCGCCGTCGGCGCGCCGGACGTACCAGACGGTGCCCTCCGCGCCGGCGCCCGCCCTGCCCAGCGGGGTGAAGCGGTCGAGCAGGGCGGCGGGGAAGTCGTCCTCGAAGGGGCCGCCGTGGGTGCCGAAACCGCCGCCGGGCGCGGGTCCGCCCGCGGGCGCATGTCCGCCGCCCGGCGTGGGCCCCGGGCCGATGTTGTCCTGCCAGGACGGGCCGCCGGCCGCGGAGCGCGGTCGGCGCACCTCGGTGGCGGCCTCCGGGTCGTGGCGGGGCCCGGGCATCCGCCGGGTGGCGGCCTCGGGGTCGTGGCGGGCCTCCTCCCCGGGCCGCTCCCGGGCCCCGCCCCGCCCGCGCCGCGGGTCCCACGACCCCCGGAACCGGGTGCCCCGCTCCCGGGAACCCCAGTCGACCCTGGTCCGCGGTGACTCCCCCGGCCGCCCCCGGCGCCCGTCCTCCTCGCCCGGACCACCCGGACCGGCCGGACCCCCGGAACCCCCCGGACCGGAGCCTTCCGTTGCGCCCATCGCGGCGTCCCCCTCCCCCGCTCCCCGGGGCCGGTGCGAAGGCGTTGACCACGGGCGCACCGGTGCCGGGTGGTGATTTTGACGCGCCATCATCCCGCATACCGGGCAGGGCCGCAGGGCGCTTTCCGTAACGGCTCCGGAACTGCGCCGGAACCCGTGTCCCGGGCCGGGGTCACCCCTCCTCGACCGGGCGCCCCTCCGGCTCCTCGACGATCCTGCGGGCGATCTCCTCGGGCCGCACCGGGCGGCCGAAGTGCCACCCCTGTGCCCAGTCGCAGCCCATCCCGCGCAGCCGCTCGGCGTCCTTGCGGGTCTCCACGCCCTCGGCGGTGACGGTCAGGCCCAGCGTGTGCGCCATCGACACCAGGCCGCTGACGATCCGCCACCCGGTGGCGCCGTCCTTCGCCGGGTCGTGCAGGTCACCGACGAAGGAACCGGCGATCTTGAGCCCGGAGACCGGCAGGTCCCGCAGGTAGGCGAGGTTGGACCAGCCGGTGCCGAAGTCGTCCACCGCCAGCGACACACCGAGGTCGACCAGCCCGTGCAGGGTGCGCAGCGCCTCGTCCTCGGGGCCGACCACGGTCGACTCGGTGATCTCCAGCTGCAGCCGGGCCGGATCGAGTCCGGTGCTGTCCAGGATCCGGCCGAGGTCGGTGACCAGCGCGGCGCTGCGCGCCTGCCGCACCGCCAGGTTGACGTTCAACTGCGGCGCGGCGTCGCCGTAGCGCTTGATCCAGTCCGCGGCCTGGCCGCAGGCCTGCTCCAGCACCCAGCGGCCGAGCGGCATGATCAGCCCGGTCTCCTCGGCGGTGGTGACGAACTCGTCCGGGCCGAGCACCCCGAGCTGCGGGTGGCGCCAGCGCACCAGCGCCTCCACGGCGGCCATCCGGCCGTCGGCGAGGCGGTAGAGCGGCTGGTAGTCGATGAAGAACTCGCCGCGGTCGAGGGCGGCCGGCATCCGTACCGAGACCGCGTAGCGGCTGACCGCGCGGGCGTTCTCCTTGGGGTCGAACAGCGTCCAGCGGCCGCGGCCGGCCTCCTTGGCGCGGTACAGCGTCAGGTCGGCGGCCCGGACTGCGGCGCCGGGGGTGGTGGTGGAGACCCGCCGCTCCAGCACGCCGACGCTGGCGCCGACGGCGAGCTTGTGGTCGCCGATCAGCACCGGCCCGGCCAGGGCCTTGAGCACGGTCTTGGCAGCGGCCACCGCCTCCTGCTCGCCACGGCAGTTCTCCAGCAGCACCACGAACTCGTCGCCGCCGAGCCGGGCGACCAGGTGGCCGAGCGGGGTGAGGGCGGCCTTGAGCCGGGCGGCGACGGCGGACAGCAGCTGGTCGCCCATGTCGTGGCCGAGGCTGTCGTTGACCACCTTGAAGCCGTCGAGGTCGACGTAGCAGAGGCCGAAGCGGGCGCCCGGCTCCGGCTCGTCGAAGACCTTCTCCAGCCGCTCGAAGAAGGCGGCGCGGTTGGGCAGGCCGGTGAGCGGGTCGTGGGTGGCCTGGTGGCGCAGCCGTTCATGGAGCCGGTAGCGGTCGGTGACGTCCTCCAGCATCGCGACCTGGTACTGCGGGGCTCCGTCGTCGTCGCGGATCAGCGAGACGGTCAGGTGGGTCCAGATCACCTCGCCGTCCTGCCGGTAGTACGGCTTGTCGAACTGGAAGTACTCCCGCTTGCCGCTGATCAGCTCCTCGTACGCCTCCCAGACGCCCGGGGTGTCCTCGGGGTGGACAAGGTCGTCGACCCGGCGCCCGACCATGTCCCCCGGCCCGGCGCCGAACAGCTCCTGCACGGCCTTGTTGACCGCCAGGATGGTGCCGTCGGTGTCACCGATCGCGATGCCGATCGCGGCGCTCTCGAAGAGGGCGCGGAACCGGGCCTCGGAGGCGCGCAGCGCGCGTTCGGCCTCCTTGCGGGCGGCGTCGGCGGCGGTGCGGATGGCCTCCTGCTCGCGCAGCGTGCGCTCGCGCAGGGCGTTCGCCCAGCCGGCCGCGAAGGCGCCGGTGAGGGCGGGGCCACGGTCGTCGTGGAGCGGCTGGGACTGGAGCAGTTCGACGGCGCGGGCGAGCAGCACCGGGTCGGTGAAGTGCCCGTCGACCAGTTCGGCGCCGGCCCGGGAGGCCAGCCCGGGCTCGAAGGGGTCGTTCTGCTGGGCCCGGTGCAGCAGCGCGGCGGTGCGCGCGACCAGCCGGCCGAGCTGGCCGGGGTGGACGGCGATGCCATGGTCGGCGGAGAGCAGCCGGGACCAGTCCTCGTGGAACCGCTCCGCGTCGCCGCCCGGCGGGGTCGCGCCGCTCATCGGGGCGTCCCGGCGGTGGGCAGGGCGGCACGGCTCACGATGCTGCTGCTCATGGCGGCACTGCTGCCGGCGGCGCTGCTCACGGCGGGGCTGTTGCCGGCGGCACTGCTGACGGCGGCGCCGGGCAGGGCCGGGCGACCGGCGGCCGCCGCACGGGGCGCGCGGGCGTCGGCTGCTCTCCCGGCGCGACCGCTCAAGGGCGGAACCCCACGCCCGCCACCCCGGCGATCCGCTCGGGGTGCTCGCCGACCGTGCCCGGCTGGTCGGGGCGCCACTGCGGCAGGTGCACCACGCCCGGTTCGACCAGCTCGAAGCCGTCGAACATCGCGGTGACCTGGTCACGGGTGCGCATGGTCAGCGGGGTCGGGGTCATCCGGTAGAGCTTCTGGTGGTCCTCGGCCTGGTCCGGGCGGGCCTCCAGGGAGGCGTGCGAGAGGACCAGGGCGCTGCCGGCGGGAAGGCGGTCGCGGACCGCGGCGATCAGCTTCCAGGGGTCCTCGTCGTCGCTGACGAAGTGGGCGACGGCCACCAGCAGGACGCCAACCGGCTCGTCGCCCGCCAACAGGGCGGACACCTCGGGGCGGTCCAGCAGGTCCTCGATGTCGCGCAGGTCGGCCTGGACGACGGCGCTGTGCGGGTCCTCCTCCAGCAGCAGACGGCTGTGGGCGACGGCGACCGGGTCGCGGTCGACGTAGACCACCTCGGCCCCGGGGCGGATCGCCCGGGCGATCTCGTGCACGGCGCCGAAGGTCGGGATGCCGGAGCCGATGTCCAGGAAGCGGCTGACGCCCTGTTCGGCGAGGAAGGTCACGGCACGGCGCAGGAAGGCCCGGTTGGAGCGCATGATCTGGGGCAGTTCGGGCCACATGGCCAGCGCCCTGCGGGCCATCTCCCGGTCCACCTCGAAGTTGTGGGAGCCCCCGAGGTAGTAGTCGTAGACGCGTGCGGCGTTCGGTTTGTCCAGGTCCGTACCCTCCGGTACCCAGCTCGGTCGCCGCATGCCTGTGACTCCTTCACTCCGGTTCCGAGGGCGCAGCGCCTGGGGGTGCTGCCGTGACTGATGAGACTACAAGCACGCAAGATCCTCCCTTGCACCCCGAACGGGTGCAAGCGGAGTGCACACTTCCTCGCGGATGCCCCTCTCTCTAGGGTGGACCCGTGGATCCCAACCACTACCGCTTCCGGGGCGTGTGGCGGCTCGCGGCACCCGCCCCGGCGGTGTACGCGGCGCTGGAGGACGTCCGGAGCTACCCGCTGTGGTGGCCGGAGGTCCGCGAGGCCCGGGAGACCGGCGTGGGGTCGGGGTCCGGCGAGGTGGTGGTCCGGGGCCTGCTGCCGTACCGGCTGGTGATCGGGCTGGAGACCCGGCGGCATGACCCGGCGGCCGGGGTGCTGGAGGCGGCGATGCGGGGTGACCTGGTCGGGTGGTCACGGTTCACCGTGACGGCGGACGGGCCGGGCGGTACGCGGTGCCGGGTGCTCTTCGAGGAGGACACCCGCGCCGCCAAGGCCCTGCTGCGGCGGCTGGCCCTGCCGTTGCACCCGCTGTTCCGGGCCAACCACGCGGTGATGATGCACCGGGGAGGCCGCGGACTGGCGGCGTACCTGGCGGGCCTGGCGGGTGGCGGCGGCGGCGGACGAAGGACGGCGAACAGATGACAGATGACAGATTTCAGCGAACAGATTTCAACTTTCGAAATCTGTCAGCTGTCAGTTGTTCGCCGAAACCTGGCCCCGACCCCGGCCCCGACCCCACCCCCGCCCCCGAGTTCGGCTTCGACGCCCCCTTCGACCGCACCGGTACCGGCAGCAGCAAGTGGGCCCGGGCCGGCGCCCCCGGCGTGATCCCGATGGGCCTGGCGGACATGGACCTCCCCGGCCCGCCCGCCGTCGCCGAGGCCCTGGCCCGGCGCGCCCGCCACCCCGCGTACGGGTACACCGTCTGCGACCCGGCCGGGCGGACCCTGGTCGCCGACTGGTACCGCGCCCGGCACGGCGTCGAGGTCGACCCGGACTGGGTCCTGCTGCTCCCCTGCGGCCCGCGCACCGCACTGCGCCTGCTCCTGGAGACCGTACGGACGGAGGCCGCAGACCCGCGGTCCCCCGTCCTCTTCCCCACCCCCGAGTGGGGCGGTTTCGCCCAACTCTGCCGCGCCGCCCGGGCCGAGTACCGCGAACTGCCGCTGCCCGCCGGTCCGGACGGCTACCTGCTCCCCGACGCCCCACTCCCCCGCCCCGCCACCGCCCTCCTGCTGAGCAGCCCGCACAACCCCTCGGCCCGGGTCTGGCCCACCGCCCGACTGCGCGCCCTGGCCGAACGGGCCGCCGAGGCCGGCGCGCTGCTGGTCTCGGACGAGGTGCACGGCGACCTCACCCACCCCGGCCGGGCCCACCCCGTCGCCGTCGCCGTCGTCGACCCCGCCCTGCGGCACCGCACCGTCACCCTCAACTCGGTCGGCAAGACCTTCAACTGCTCAGGCATTCCCAGCAGTTGGGCACTCGTCCCGGACCCGGCACTGCGCGCCCGGCTGACCGACACCCTGGCCGGCTACGGCCTCTGGGAGGGCGGCCTGCTGGAGCAGACCGTACAGCGGGCCGCGCTCGGCGAGGGCGGCCCGTGGCTGGACGCGCTGCTGGCACACCTCGCCGCCGCCCGTACCCGGCTCACCGAGCGGCTCGGCCCCGCCGTCCGCTCCGCCCCGCAGGCCTCGTACCTGCTCTGGCTGGACGCCGCCGCCCTCGGCCTGCCGCCCACGGACGCCCGCGCCGCACTGCTGGAGCGCTGCGGCCTGGAGGCCTCCGACGGCGCCGAGTACGGCCCGGGCGGCTCGGGTTCGCTGCGCCTCAACTACGCCCTGCCGGGCCCGGTGCTGGAGACCGTCCTGGAGCGCCTGGACCGCCTGTGACCGGGGCACGTGCCCGGCCGGGGAGGCGCTTCCCGGCGCCCTCGAGAGCCCCGTATTCACCCGATCGCCATGCCTCTGACCTGCGCAAACGAACATTCACGCGATATTTGCGAGGCGCCCCCGCATGCTCCGTAGCAGACTGGGCAAAGTAGACCGGGCCGCAATCGTGATCCCGAGGATGGTGAGTCCGGTGATACCGACATCCCGCACCACTCCGCCCGACCGGCAGAGCGCAGCACCGCCCCCGTCAGGGGTGACCCCGTTGACCGAATCGGGGGCGCGCAGCCACGTGTCGGGCGTCTGTTTCAAGATCGGACCGCCCCGCCTGGTGGGGGTCGAGGTCGAGTGGTTCGTCCATGACGACCGATGTCCCGGCCGGCCGGTTCCTCCCGAACTGCTCCACGCCGCGCTGGAATCGCTGCCCCTGGGCGGCCCGGACGGCACCTCGCTCCCCTCCGGTTCGCGCCTCACGCTCGAACCCGGCGGACAGGTCGAGCTCAGCTCCCCGCCCGCCACCGGCCTGCTGGCCTGCGTCGACGACACCCGACGCGATCTGACCGCCCTGCGGGCCGCCTTCGCGGCGCAGGGCCTGCGCCTCACCGGCACCGGGACGGACCCGCTCGCCCGCCCCCGACGGATGGTGCTGGACCACCCCCGCTACCTCGCGATGGAGCGCTTCTTCGACTCGGCCGGGCCGTGGGGCCGGGTCATGATGACCGGCACCGCATCCGTGCAGGTGTGCCTGGACGCCGGTGACGCGGCCGGCCCGCACGCGGTCGAGCGGCGCTGGCAGCTGGTCCACCGGCTCGGCCCGGTGCTGGTCGCCGCCTTCGCCAACTCCCCGCTCCTGGACGGGAAGCCGACCGGTCACCGGTCCACCCGGCAGACCGTCTGGTCCCGGATGGACCCGACCCGCACCCTCGCCCCCGAGCCGGACCACGGTGACCCGCGCGAGGCCTGGGCGCAGTACGTGCTGGACGCCGAAGTCCTGTGCGTGCGAAGGCCGGAGGGGCTGCCCTGGACCGCCCCGCCCGGCCTGACCTTCCGCGACTGGACCCGTGGCGCGGGCGAACGCCCGCCCACACTGGCCGACTTGGAGTACCACTGCACCACCCTGTTCCCCCCGGTGCGCCCCCGCGGCCACCTGGAGCTACGGATGATCGACGCCCAGCCCGGTGACGGCTGGGTGGTGCCCGCCGCCCTGGTCACCGCGCTGCTGGACGACCCGGTGGCCGCCGACACCGCACTCGCCGCGCTGGAACCGCTCGACGCCGCCGACCGGCGGGACGGCGCCACCGGTCCGCGCCCGCCGCGCAGCGGGGTCTGGCGCCGCGCCGCCACCCTGGGCGTCGCCGATCCCGAGCTGCGCCGCGCCGCCCTCACCTGCTTCGCCGTCGCCGACGCCGCGCTGGGCCGCCTGCCCGGCGCCGAGCGGCTGCGCGCCACCGTCGCCGAGTTCGCCGAGCGCTACCCCGCGCGCGGCCGCTGCCCGGCCGACGACCAGCTGGACGCCCTGCGCTCCGGCACCCGACGCACTCCCCCGGAGGAGGCATCATGACCGACGTCCGACCGCCCGCACCCGCCGGAACAGGCGCCGCCGGTCCCACCGCCACCCCCCAGGCCGGGACCCAGGCCGGGACCCAGGCCGGGACCGAGGCCGGGACCGAGGCCCTGCGCGAGAGCATCGCCGCCGAACTGCTGGCCGCCCGCGCCCGGACCGCCGCGCTGACCGACTGCGTCGAGGACGCCGACCTCACCGCCCAGCACTCGCCGCTGATGTCGCCGCTGGTCTGGGACCTCGCGCACATCGGCAACCAGGAGGAGCTGTGGCTGCTGCGCAACGTCGGCGGCCGGGACCCGATGCACCCCGAGATCGACCCGCTGTACGACGCGTTCCAGCACCCCCGGGCCGAGCGCCCCAGCCTGCCCCTGCTGCCGCCGGCCGAGGCCCGCGCGTACGCCCACGAGGTGCGCGGCCGGGTGCTGGACCTGCTGGCCGCCAGCCCCCTGGAGGGCGCACCGCTGCTGGACGCCGGGTTCGCCTTCGGGATGATCGCCCAGCACGAGCAGCAGCACGACGAGACGATGCTGATCACCCACCAGCTCCGCCGGGGCGAACCCGCCCTGGCCGCTCCCCCGCCGCCGCCCGCGCCCGCCGACGCGGCCACCCTGCCCGCCGAGGTCCTGATCCCCGCAGGCCCGTTCACCATGGGCACGGACATCGAGCCGTGGGCCCTGGACAACGAGCGTCCGGCCCACCGGGTCGACCTGCCGGCCTACTTCCTGGACACCACCCCGGTCACCAACGCCGCCTACCAGCGCTTCATCGCCGACGGCGGCTACCACGACCCGCGCTGGTGGACCGCAGAGGGCTGGCAGCACCGGCTCCGGGCCGACCTGACCGCCCCGCTGTTCTGGCAGCAGCAGGACGGCCAGTGGCTGCGCCGCCGGTTCGGCGCCGTCGAACCGGTGCCACCGAACGAGCCGGTGCTGCACGTCAGTTGGTACGAGGCGGACGCGTACGCCCGCTGGGCCGGGCGGCGGCTGCCGACCGAGGCCGAGTGGGAGAAGGCGGCCCGGCACGACCCGGCCACCGACCGCTCGCGGCGCTACCCCTGGGGTGACGGCCCGCCCGGCCCCGAGCACGCCAACCTCGGCCAGCGGCACCTGCGCCCGGCCGCCGCCGGCAGCTATCCGGCGGGCGAATCCCCGTACGGGGTAAGGCAGTTGATGGGCGATGTGTGGGAGTGGACGGCCAGCGACTTCCACCCCTACCCGGGGTTCCGGGCCTGGCCGTACCAGGAGTACTCGGAGGTCTTCTTCGGGCCCGAGTACAAGGTGCTGCGCGGCGGTTGCTTCGCGGTGGCGCCGGTCGCCTGCCGGGGCGCCTTCCGCAACTGGGACTACCCCGTCCGGCGGCAGATCTTCTCCGGCTTCCGCACCGCCCGCAGCGCGGAGCACGACGCCCGCGGCCCGCAGCACCACGCCCGCAGCGCGGAGCGCGACGCCCGCGGCCCGGAGCACCACCGGGAGGGTTCCTGATGTGTCGACACCTCGCCTACCTGGGTGAGCCGGTGGCGCCGCAGGAGCTGCTGGTGCAGCCGCCGTACGCGCTGCACCGGCAGTCCTGGGCGCCGCGCACCCAGCAGTACGGGACGGTCAACGTGGACGGCTTCGGCCTCGGCTGGTACGCGGACGGCGACGAGGTGCCCGCCCGCTACCGCCGGGCCGGGCCGATCTGGGCGGACGCCGGCTTCGCCGACCTCGCCCGGGTGATCCGCACCCGGGCGCTGGTGGCGGCCGTCCGCTCCGCCACCGACGGCTGCGCGGCGGGCGAGGCCGCGGCCGCGCCGTTCGCCGCCGGGCGCTGGCTGTTCAGCCACAACGGGGCGGTGGCCGGCTGGCCCGGCAAGCTGGACGGGCTCGCCGCCCTGCTGCCGCCCGCCGAACTGCTGGAGCTGGAGGCCCGGACCGACTCGGCCCTGCTGTGGGCCCTCACCCTGCACCGGCTCCGCCGGGGCGAGAGCCTCGGCGCGGCGCTCGCGGGCACAGTGGCCGACGTCACCGCGCACACCACCGGACGGCTCAACCTGTTGCTCACCGACGGCACCGCGCTCGCCGCGACCGCCTGGGGCGACACCCTGCACCACCGGCGCCTGCCCGGCCTCGGCACGGTGGTGGCCTCCGAGCCGTACGACGACGCCCCGGACTGGACACCCGTCCCGGAGGGCTCCCTGCTGCTGGCCGACGCCACGGGCGTCACCGTTCGGCAGCTCCCCAGTCACTACTGACCCTCCACTCCCCCCTTCATCTTCTGAACAGAGGAACCACCCTGTCATGGACACCTTCGATCTCACCCGACTGCTGCCCGCCGACCACTTCAGCACCGCGCTGCACCACGACGTGCGGCACGGACTGACCGCCGACCCCAAGTGGCTGCCGCCGAAGTGGTTCTACGACGCCCGGGGCAGCGAGCTGTTCGAGGAGATCACCCGGCTGCCCGAGTACTACCCGACCCGCGCCGAGCGGGCCATCCTCACCGCCCGGGCCGGCGAGATCGCCGCCGCCACCCGCGCCCACACCCTGGTCGAACTGGGCTCCGGCTCCTCCGAGAAGACCCGGCTGCTGCTGGACGCGCTGCGCTCGACCGGCGACCTGGAGACCTACGTCCCGGTGGACGTCAGTGAGAGCGCGCTGGTGGCGGCCGGCACCGCACTCGCCGCCGAGTACCCCGGACTGGCCGTGCACGGCGTGCTGGCCGACTTCACCGCCCGCCTCGGCCTGCCCCCGGAGGGCGGCCCGCGCCTGGTCGCCTTCCTCGGCGGCACCCTCGGCAACCTGCTGCCCCAGGAGCGGGCCGGCTTCCTGCGCGGCCTGCGCGCCGCCCTCGACCCGGGCGACTTCCTGCTGCTCGGCACCGACCTGGTCAAGGACCCGGCGGTGCTGGTCGCCGCCTACGACGACTCCGCCGGGGTGACCGCCGAGTTCAACCGCAACGTGCTCAACGTGCTCAACCGCGAGCTGGGCGCCGACTTCGACCCGGAGGCCTTCGAGCACGTCGCGCTCTGGGACCCGGAGCAGGAGTGGATCGAGATGCGACTGCGCTCGCTGCGCTCGCAGACCGTGAAGATCCCGGCCCTGAACCTGCCGGTGCACTTCGACCGGGGCGAGGAGCTGCGCACCGAGGTGTCGGCCAAGTTCCGCCGGGAGCGGGTGGCCGGGGAGCTGGCCGCGGCCGGGCTGCGGCTGACCCACTGGTGGACGGACCCCGAGGGCCGGTTCGGACTCTCGCTCTCCGCCCCGGCCTGAGCGAAGCACCCCCGGAGGCCCAATTTGCTTGTTCACCTTACGAATTCTCAGAGCAAAACTTGAGCCTCCCCGTCTACAAGGCTTGAACGAATAGGGGTTACGATCTCGGCTACCGAGCTCAGCGTTGAGTACCAGGAGTCAAGATCGTGAGCGTCACCCAGAAGCCCTCCGGGGCGGCCGAGGCCACTGCGCCCGGCCGCCTCGGCTTCGTCGTCTTCATCACCGCCGCCGCTGCCCTGGGCGGCTTCCTGTTCGGCTACGACAGCTCCGTGATCAACGGCGCCGTCTCCGGCATCCAGGGGAAGTTCGGAGTCGGCAGCGGCGAGACCGGCCTGATCGTCTCCTCGGCACTGCTGGGCTCCGCGGTCGGTGCCGCGCTGGCCGGCCGGTTCGCCGACCGCTACGGCCGGATCAAGGTCATGAAGGCGGGAGCGCTGCTGTTCGCGGTCAGCGCCGTCGGCTCGATGCTGCCGTTCTCCCCCTGGGACCTCGCCCTGTGGCGCGTCCTCGGCGGCGCGGCCATCGGCATCGCCTCGGTGATCGCCCCGACCTACATCGCCGAGGTCGCCCCGACCAAGTACCGCGGCCGGCTGGCCTCCTTCCAGCAGGCCGCCATCGTGCTCGGCATCGCGATATCCCAGCTGGTCAACTGGGTGCTGGCGGACGCCGCCGGCGGTGACACCCGCGGCCGGCTGCTCGGCCTGGAGGCCTGGCAGTGGATGCTCGGCGTCTGCGTGGTGCCGGCCGCGGTCTACTTCGTGCTCTCCTCGGTGATCCCGGAGTCCCCCCGCTACCTGATCCAGGCCGAGCGCCTGGACGACGCCCGCAAGGTGCTGGCCGAGGTCGAGGGCAAGGGCATCGACACCGACGCCCGGATCGCCGAGATCCAGTCGCTGATCGCCTCCGACCACCGCCCGCGCTTCCGCGACCTGCTCGGCGGCCGCTTCGGCCTGCTCCCGATCGTCTGGGTCGGCATCGGCCTGTCGGTCTTCCAGCAGCTGGTCGGCATCAACGTGATCTTCTACTACTCGTCGATCCTGTGGCAGTCGGTCGGCATCGACCAGAGCAACTCGCTGCTGATCAGCTTCATCGGCTCGGTCATCAACATCCTCGGCACCGTGATCGCGATCCTGCTGGTCGACCGGATCGGCCGCAAGCCGCTCGCCCTGATCGGCTCGGCCGGCATGGCCGTCACCCTCGCCGCCGCGGGCTGGGCGTTCTCCTCCGCGACCGGCTCCGGCGACAACGTCACGCTGCCCGACCTCCAGGGCACCGTCGCGCTGATCTCCGCCAACGCCTTCGTGCTGTTCTTCGCGATGTCCTGGGGCGTGGTCGTCTGGGTGATGCTCGGCGAGATGTTCCCGAACCGGATCCGCGCCGCCGCGCTCTCCGTCGCCGCCTCCGCGCAGTGGATCGCCAACTGGGCCATCACCGTGTCGTTCCCGTCGCTCTCGCGCTGGAACCTCTCGGCGACCTACCTGGTGTACGCGGCCTTCGCGGCCCTGTCGATCGTCTTCGTGGCGAAGTACATGAAGGAGACCAAGGGCATCCGCCTGGAGGACATGGGCTGACCGAAGCCCCCGCCTTCCGGTCGTACGACCCGACCTTCGGCCCCCGCACCCTAGCGCGCAGAGCGCGGGTGCGGGGGCCGAATCGTTCACTCCCTGCGGTGGGCCGGGCACCTCCGGTACTCCTGTTCGCCAGGAGGGATGTGTCCTTGATCTTCAACCGGCTCCGCACCCGCAGAACCGCCACCGCCCCGAGCGGCGGCTGCCCGTACGCCCACGCGCACCCCGCGACGGGCTTCGCGCCACCCGTACCGCCGACCCCCGGGCCGAGGCTGCGGCCGGACCCGCAGTCGGACCCCCACCCGGCCCCGCAGCCGACCCCGCACCCGAGCCCCCACCCGACCGCACAGCCGGCCCGGCACCCGACCCCGGAGCTGGCCGCACAGCCGGCCCCGGAGCCGCAACTGCCGCCCGCGCCACCGCCGTTCACCGACCCCGGGCAGGCCGCCGAGTTCGTCCGGCAGTTCCACCGCGAGCAGCCCGCCGCCGGGGACCCGGGGCCGAGGCTGCTCGCCGTCCGGGAGGAGATCGACCGCACCGGCAGCTACCACCACACCCCCGCCGAACTCGCCTACGGTGCCAAGCTCGCCTGGCGCAACGCCGCCCGCTGCATCGGCCGGCTGTACTGGCGCAGCCTGGTGGTCCGCGACCTGCGCCACCTGTCCGACCCCGACGACATCGCCGCCGAGTGCTTCGAGCACCTCCGGCTGGCGGGCAACGGCGGCCGGATCCGCCCGGTGGTCTCGGTGTTCGCCCCCGACCGCCCGGGCCGCCCGGCCCCGCGGATCCTCAACCAGCAGCTGGTCCGCTACGCCGGGCACCGGGTCGACGGCGCCGTGGTCGGCGACCCGGCGGGCGCCGAACTCGCCGAGCTGGCCCGCGGGCTCGGCTGGAAGTGCGCCGAGGACCGCTTCGAGGTGCTGCCGCTGCTGCTCCAGGAAGGCCCGCAGGAGCGCCCGCGCTGGTACGGCCTGCCGGACGACACCACCCTGGAGGTGCCGCTGAGCCACCCCGAGCACGCCTGGTTCGCCGAACTCGGGCTGCGCTGGTACGCGGTGCCCGCGATCAGCGACATGACGCTGGAGATCGGCGGCGTCCGCTACCCCACCGCGCCGTTCAACGGCTGGTACATGGGCACCGAGATCGGCGCCCGCAACCTGGCCGACGCCGACCGCTACGACATGCTCGGCACGGTCGCCGAAGGGCTGGGCCTGGACACCTCCAGCGAGCGCACGCTCTGGCGCGACCGCGCGCTGGTCGAGCTCAACCTCGCGGTGCTGCACTCCTTCCAGGAGGCCGGGGTGACGATCGCCGACCACCACACCGAGTCGGCGCGCTTCCTCAAGCACGTCGCCCAGGAGCAGCGCCTCGGCCGCCCGACCCCGGCGGACTGGAGCTGGATCGTGCCCCCGGTCTCCGGCGGGCTGACCCCGGTCTACCACCGGTACTACGACCCGGTGGACCCGGAGCAGCGGCCGGCCTTCCTGGCCCGCGAGGCCTGGTGACCGGGGCGGGCGCCGCGGCTCCGGCGGCTCCCGTGACCCCGGCAACCCCGGCAGCCCCGGCAACCCCGGCAGCCCTGCCGTCCCCGGCGCCCCCGGTGGGACCGGTGGGACCGGTGGGACCGGTGGGACCGCCGGTCGCCCGCGACTACGAGGGCGACCGCACGGCCAGGCGCTCGAAACGCAGCGCGAGCCCGTCCAGCAGTGCCTCCAGACCGGTCTCGAAGGCGCCCTCGTCGACCGAGCCCCGGTGCCCCGCGAGCCGGTGGGCCTCGCCGAGGTGCGGGTAGTCGGCCGCGTCGTACACCTCGGCGTCCGCCGGGAAGCCGGCCGCGAAGGAGGCCAGCGCGGAGCCGGTGACGAAGTAGCGCATCAGCGCGCCGATCCGGGTGGCCTGGCCGCGCGGCCACCCGGAGCCGACCAGGTGCCCGAACACGGCGTCGGCCAGCCGCAGCGCGTTGGGCCGCCGCCCCGGCCCCTGGGCGAGCACCGGGACGATGTTGGGGTGGGCGGCCAGCGCGGCGCGGTAGGAGCGCGCCCAGTCGCGCAGCGCCTCCGGCCAGGGGGTGGCCCGGTCGTCGAACATCGCCAGGTCGACCTCGCCGATCACGCTGTCCACCACCGCGTCCAGCAGGTCGTCCTTGGTGGCGAAGTGGTTGTAGAGCGAGGGCCCGCTGACCGAGAGCCCGGCCGCGAGGCGGCGGGTGGAGAGCGCCTCCAGCCCCTCGTCGTCGATCAGCCGCAGGGCGGCCGTGACGATGAGCTCACGGCTGAGCAGCGGGGTGCGCGGGCGAGCCATCGGGTCGCTACCTCCGGTCGGGTGGGGTGGGGACCGATTCTGGCAGGTCCCCCTTCCCAGCACGGGCGGGTCGGGTCTACAGTCCACACGTAAAACTTGCAGCGCTAGTTTAACGAGGTGGGCACCGTCGTGAACCTGGAGTTGTCCGAGGAGCAGGCCGCCGTCCGCGAGCTGGCCGCCTCGTTCACCGACCGCGAGATCGTGCCGTACGCCGCCGAGTGGGACCGCGCCGAACAGGTGGACCGCGCGATCATCGGCAAGCTCGGGAAGGTCGGCTTCCTCGGCCTGACCATCCCCGAGGAGTACGGCGGCAGCGGCGGCGACCACCTCGCCTACTGCCTGGTCCTGGAGGAACTCGGGCGCGGCGACTCGGCCGTGCGCGGGATCGTCTCGGTCTCGCTCGGCCTGGTCGGCAAGTCGATCAACGCCTTCGGCACCGAGGAGCAGAAGCGGCACTGGCTGCCCCGGCTCACCTCGGGCGAGGCCCTGGCCTGCTTCGCCCTCACCGAACCCGGCACCGGCTCGGACGCCGCCCACCTCACCACCCGGGCCGTGCGCGACGGCGACGACTGGCTGATCAGCGGCGCCAAGACCTTCATCACCAACGGCACCTGGGCCGACGTCGCCCTGGTCTTCGCCCGCACCGGCGGCGACCACCCCGAGCAGCAGGGCCACCGGGGCATCACCGCCTTCCTCGTCCCCACCGGCCTGCCCGGCTTCGGCCGCACCGAGATCCACGGCAAGCTCGGCCTGCGCGGCCAGGCCACCGCCGGACTCGACCTGGACGGCGTCCGGGTGCCCGACAGCGCCCGGCTCGGCGAGGTCGGCAAGGGCTTCACGGTGGCGATGGCGGCCCTGGCCAAGGGCCGGATGTCGGTCGCGGCCGGCTGCGTCGGCATCGCCCGGGCCTGCCTGGAGGCCGCCGTGCGCTACGCCGGCGAGCGCGAGCAGTTCGGCAAGCCGATCGCCTCGCACCAGCTCGTCCAGGAACTGCTGGCCGGCATCGCGGTCGACGTCGAGGCGGCCCGGCTGCTCACCTGGAAGGTCGCCGACCACATCGAACGCGGCCTCCCGTTCGCCACCGAGTCCTCCGTCGCCAAGCTCTACGCGAGCGAGGCCGCCGTCCGGGCCGCCAACAACGCGCTCCAGGTGTTCGGCGGCTACGGCTTCATCGACGAGTACCCGGTCGGCAAGTACCTGCGCGACGCGCGGGTGATGACCCTCTACGAGGGCACCAGCCAGATCCACCAACTGCTCATCGGGCGCGCCCTGACCGGCGTCAACGCCTTCTGACCCACCACCCCGATCATCCGATAAGGAGCACGACGTGCGCCCTGTCTACTTCGCCGCAGCCCGCCGCACACCCATCGGCCGGCTGCGCGGAGCGCTCGCCACGGTCCGGCCGGACGACCTCTCGGCCACCGTGCTGCGCGCCCTGCTCGCCGACGTACCCGCCCTCGACCCGGCCCGGATCGACGACGTCTACTGGGGCGCCGCCAACCAGGCCGGCGAGGACAACCGCAACGCCGCCCGGATGGCCGTCCTGCTGGCCGGCCTGCCGGAGACCGTCCCCGGCGCCACCGTCAACCGGCTCTGCGCCTCCGGCCTGGAGGCCGTCACCCTCGCCGCCCGGGCGATCGGCTCCGGCGAGGCCGACGTGGTGCTGGCGGGCGGCTGCGAGTCGATGACCCGCGCGCCGTTCGTCCTGCCCCGACCCGACGAGGCGCTGCCGCACCGGATCGAGACCTACGACACCCGGCTCGGCTGGCGGCTCACCAACCCGCGGATGGCCGAACTGCACGGCGTGCTGAGCATGGGCGAGACCGCGGAGGAGGTGGCCGGCCGGTACGGCATCGGGCGCGAGCGCCAGGACGCCTTCGCGCTGCGCAGCCACCAGCGGGCCTCCGCCGCCCGCAAGGACGGGCACTTCGACGCCGAACTGGTCCCGGTCGAGCGGCCGGACGGGGTGACGGTGAGCCAGGACGAGGGCATCCGCGAGGACACCAGCCTCGACAAGCTCGCCCGCCTCAAGCCGGCCTTCCGCCCGGGCGGCACCGTCACGGCCGGGAACGCCTCACCGATGAACGACGGCGCGGCCGGGCTCGTCCTGGTCGGCGAGGAGGCGCTGCACGACCTCGGACTGCAGCCGCTCGGCCGGTACGTGGCCGGGGCCTCGGCCGGGGTGCACCCGGACGTGATGGGCATCGGGCCGGTGCCCGCCACCGCCAAGGTGCTCGGCCGGGCCGGGTGGGACCTCGCCGACCTGGACACCGCCGAGCTGAACGAGGCCTTCGCCGCCCAGGCGCTGGCCTCCGCCGACGGCATCGGGTTCAGCCCGGAACGGGCCGACGAGGTGGTCAACCCCAGCGGCGGGGCGATCGCCCTCGGCCACCCGCTGGGCGGCTCGGGCGCCCGCATCCTCACCACGCTGCTGCACCGCATGCGCCGCACCGGCGCCCGGCGCGGCCTGGCCACGATGTGCGTGGGCGTGGGGCAGGGTACGGCCGTGCTGGTCGAGAACGTCTGAGACGGGGTCGGGACAGGTTTCGGCACAGGTTTCGGCACAGGTTCCGGGGCAGGTTCCGGGACAGGGTTTCGGGACAGGTTTCGAGTGAGCGGGAGCATCCAGTGAGCGGAGGAACGGACATGGCACGGTTCGCAGGGAAGGTCGCCGTGGTGACCGGCGCGGCACAGGGCATCGGCGCGGCCACCGCCCGTCGGCTGGCGGAGGAGGGCGCGAGCGTCGCGGTGGTCGACCTGACCGCCGAGCGGGCGGCCGGGACGGTCGCCGAGATCACCGCCAAGGGCGGCACCGCCCGGGCCTACGGCTGCGACGTGGCCGACTACGACGCCGTCGACGAGGTCTTCGCCCGGGTCGCGGAGGAACTCGGCGGACTGCACATCCTGGTCAACAACGCCGGGATCACCCGGGACAACCTGTTCTTCAAGATGCCCAAGGCCGACTGGGACACCGTCCTGACGGTCAACCTGACCAGCGCGTACAACTGCAGCCACGTGGCGCAGAAGTACATGGTGGCGCAGAAGTACGGGAAGATCGTCTCGCTCAGCTCGCGCTCCGCGCTCGGCAACCGGGGCCAGGCCAACTACGCGGCCGCCAAGGCCGGCATCCAGGGGCTCACCGCGACCCTGGCGATCGAGCTGGGGCCGTTCAACATCAACGTCAACGCCGTCGCCCCGGGCTACATCGCCACCGCGATGACGGCCGCCACCGCCGAGCGGGTCGGCGCCACCGCCGAGGACCACCAGACCGAGGTGGCCTCCCGGACGCCGCTGCGCCGGGTCGGGCAGCCGGAGGAGGTCGCCTCGGTGGTGGCCTTCCTGGCGAGCGAGGACGCCTCGTACGTGAGCGGGCAGACACTGTACGTCAACGGTGGGGCCCGGTAGCTCCGGCCGGCGCGGACATCCGGCACCCGTACGCGAATTGGGTGGGTGCTGGGAAGATACGGTTAATATTCATTGAATATTACTGACGCGTCATCACATGGCCGTCCCAGGTGCGTGGTTACTTTTCCCTGGGACGGCCTTTACCCTTTCGCGTGGCCGATCATGACCATGGGCCTGGTCGAGCGACCCCACCAAATGACTATGGCATGATCATGCGGCACTCGATGGGATGGCCGAACCGACCCGACCGGACCTGGTCGGGCCCTCTGCGTCCCAAGGAGTTCCATGGGCAGCCCCGCCTCCCTCCGCCGTGCCCTGGCTCTGCTCGCCGTGGGGGCCACCGCCCTCACCGCGGGCACCGTCGCCGTTCCGGCCGTCGGCGCCGCGACCGCCGCCCCCGCGCACGACCTCTCGGGCGTCCACGTCCGCCCGGCCTCCTTCGGCCACCACCTCGCCACGACCCGCCCGGCGCCGCTGAGCACCACCCAGTGCGTCAGCCAGATCGGCATCCACTGCTACTCGCCGGTCCAGTACCAGGCCGCCTACAACCTGGCCCCGCTGTACAAGGAGGGCATCACCGGCAAGGGCCGGACCATCGTCATCGTCGACTCCTTCGGCTCGCCGACCATCCAGCACGACCTGGAGGTCTTCGACAAGCAGTGGGGCATCAAGGACACCCAGGTCGAGGTGCGGAAGTGGGGCAACGTCCCCGTCTTCGACCCGAAGAACCCCGACCACACCGGCTGGGCCGGCGAGACCACCCTGGACGTCGAGTACGCCCACGCGATGGCCCCCGACGCCCACATCGTCCTGGTCGAGACCGGCGTCGCCGAGACCGAGGGCACCACCGGCCTGCCCGAGATGATGGACGCCGAGAAGGACCTGATCAAGAAGGGCGTCGGCGACGTCATCTCGCAGAGCTTCGGCGCCACCGAGAACACCTTCCCGGGTTACGACAAGGGCGACTTCAAGTCGCTGACCGACCTGCGCTACGCCTTCAAGGCCGCCGCCGACCGCAACGTCACCGTGCTCGCCGCCTCCGGCGACAACGGCGCCACCGACTCGCAGACCAACGGCACGGACCTGTACCCGTTCAAGGTCAACTCCTGGCCGTCCTCGGACCCGCTGGTCACCTCCATCGGCGGCACCCAGCTGACCCTGGACGACAGCGGCAAGCGCACCGCGGCCGACAAGGTGTGGCACGACAAGTCCGGCGCCGGCGGCGGTGGCGTGTCTGGCATCTTCTCGCGCCCGTGGTACCAGGCCGGCGTCTCCGACGTCACCGGCAACCACCGCGGCACCCCGGACATCAGCATGAGCGCCGCCGTCGACGGCGCCGCCTGGACCTACGAGTCCTACGACCCGACCGCGGTCGGCTGGCACCTCACCGGCGGCACCAGCGAGGCCACCCCGCTGTTCTCGGGCATCGTCGCGCTCGCCGACCAGCTCGCCGGCCACCGCCTCGGCCAGCTCAACCCGAGCCTGTACGGCCTGAGCCTGCTGCCGAGCAAGTGGAGCGGCATCGTCGACGTCAAGGACGGCGACAACGGCTGGGGCGGCGTCACCGGCTACAACGCCGCCGAGGGCTACGACCTCGCGTCCGGCCTCGGCACCATCGACGGCACCAAGTTCGTCCACGCGATCGCGGGCGACGTGCGGTTCGACGACAACAGCCAGGGCAACGAGCAGTAAGCGGTACGCGGTAAGCGGTAAACAGCGAGCAGTCGGTCGGGACGCGGTTCCTGACGGCTGACAAGTAACAGCGAACGGATAACAGATTTCAACATCTGTTATCCGTTCGCTGTTATCCGTTCGCTGTTTTCTGTTATCTGTTACCTGTCATCTGTTCGCTGTCCTCTGGCCGCTGTTCGTAGCCGTCAGGCCTGGTCGGCCACTGCCGGTGCGGCGGCGGCGAGTTGGGCCAGATAGCGCTCGGCGGCGCGGAGCTTGCGGTTGTCCGGGCCCGGGAGGAAGGCGCGCAGCTCGATGATCTCCGGGGCGATCCGGATCGCCTCCGCCCGGTCGGTGATCGAGCGCCAGCAGGCCTCGGCGTTGGTGGCCGCCCGCTGGGTCTCCTGGTGGTCGGCGCCCTGCGAGCGGAGCAGCGTCAGGGCGACCTCACGGTAGATGGCGGCCGCCTCCGCGGTCCGGCCCGCGAGCCGGCACACGTGGGCGCGCACCTGGCGCACCTGGAGGACCGGCTCGGAGACGGCCCCGTGCTCGGCGATCGCCTCCAGTTCGAGGGCGAAGGCGAGATCGGTGGCGGCGGCGTGGTCCCCCGCGTCGGCGCTGCGGACGATCCGTCCGATCACCTCGCGGTAGTCCTCGCGCGGCACGTTGGTGGCCGGTTCCTCGGCCGGGGCGGGCGGCTGGTCGGTCGGTCCCTCGGCAGCCGGTTCAACGTCCGTCGGGACGACGTCGGTCAGGACGGCTTCGGCCGGGACAGCGTCGGCCGGCACCGCGTCCTGCGGGACCTCGTCCGTCGGACCGGTCTCGTCCGGGACGGCGTCCCGGGGCTCCTCGACCGGCTCAACCGGCTCGACCGGCTCAGCCGGCTCGGCAACCCCCGTGCCACCAGCGGCGGTTCCGGCTGCCTCGACGGCCTCCACCGCCTCCACGGCCTCCACGACCTCCACGGCCTCCGGCAGAGCCTTGCGCAGCGTGACGCCCACCGCAGGGGCCTCCTCCGCCGGAGCGGCGGGCTTGTGCAGGCTCACCCCCGGAGCCGTCTCGGCCGACTGCTCGCCCTCCTTGCGCAGGCTGACCGGGCGGACCGGGCGGGGCGGGGTCGGCGGCACTCCGGGCTTGACCAGGCTCACCGGCCCGCCGACGGGCGTGACCGGCAGCGGAGCGGGCGCCACCAGTGCCCGCTCGGCCACGGCGTCCTGCGGCTCCGCCTGCCGAGGCGGCGGCACCGCGGCGGGCAACGGCAGCTCGGTCGGCACCGCGTCCGCGACGGGCAGCACCTCCGGCACCGGCAGCACGACGTCCGCCACCGGGGCCTCGCCCCGGCGGGCGGTGTTGCGGAAGACCGGGCGGTCCGGGGTGTGGGTGGCGAGGATGACGACGTCCGGCCGCAGCACCGAGTACACCTGCTGGCGCAGCTGCTCGGGGGCGAGCACCTCGCCCGCGCCCGGGCGGCCGCCGTGCAGCGCCTCTATCAGGGCGCGCGTGAAGGTGCCGATCTGCTCCGGGTCCGGGCTGACGACCGCCCACAGCGGGATGCCCTCGCTGAGCGGCGAGACGGTGCCCTGGAGGTAGGGCCAGGCGTTCTGGTCGGCGCTCAGGTCGGCGATCACCAGGGTCTGCCATTCGGCCGGACGGTGGCTCAGTTCGGCGGCGATCGCCTGCCAGGGCAGGCCGTCCTGCCTGGCGTCGCGCAGGGTGAGCTGGAGCTGCCCGCCGCGCTTGTCGGCCACCACGTGCCCGCCCAGGTGGACCAGCAGCGGGCCCGGGTGACGGGAGGCGGCGCGCAGGTGCGCGAGCACGGTGTGCGGGTCGCTGGCGCCGGGGAGGTGGACGGCGTCCACCGCGTCCGCGGCGAGCAGCACCTGCGGCGACACGGCCGCGAGCATCGCGGACAGCACCGGCGCCTGGGCGGGACCGCCCCGGCCCCAGGTGCGGCGGCCGGAGTTGCCGTAACCGCCCTCGATCACCAGGATCCGGCCGCGCGGGGCCGCACCGAGCCCGCCGGGGCCCGCCGGAGCCGTGGAGACCGCCGGAACACCGGCGGCGGACGGCGTCGCCGCCTGGGCGTGGGCGTGGGCCTGGGCGTGGGCCTGGGCGCCCGCGGCGGGCAGGCCGGTGAGGGTCCATCCGGTGGGCGCCACCGGCGGCACCGGCGGGCCGACCGTCGGCGGAGCGGGCGGCACCGTGGCGGCGAAGGCCGCGGGCGGGGCCGCAGGCGCGGGCGGTGGCTCGTACAGTGCGGCGGGCCCGGGCGGGTGCTCCTCGGGCCGCCCTGCGGGCTGCGGCGGTACGGCGTCCCAGGGGCCCGAGTCCGCGGTCGGCTCGGGACCTCCGGAAACAGCAGTCGTCTCCGCCATCTTCTGGTCACCGCCCCGCCCCGCCGCGTCCGCGGCGTCTGATGCCCTTGCCTTCGTGGTGCCTGCCACCACGTCCCGTGCGCGCCACCCTACGAGATCCCGGCACGCCCGAGCCAGGCCGGGTGGCCGATCGGCGCGCCACACCGCCGGGACCGGCCGCTATCGTGCCGTCATGACCGATCCGGGGCTCCCCCTGCTGTTCCTCGACGTCGACGGGCCCCTGATCCCCTTCGGCGCCCCGCCGCCCGGTGGCTACCCCAGCTACCCGGGCCCGGGCGCGGGCCCGTCCGGCAACCCGCTGGTGGCCAGGGTCGACCCGGGGCTCGGGCCCCGACTGCTCGCCCTGCCCTGCCAACTGGTCTGGGCCACCACCTGGTTGGCGGACGCCGACGCCTGCCTCGCACCCCGACTGGGCCTGCCCCGGCTGCCGTACGTGGACTGGCCGGACACCGACCGACCGGGCGACGAGAGCGACCCGGACTCCCAACTGCACTGGAAGACACACACCTTGGTCGCCTGGGCGGCCGGACGCCGGTTCGTCTGGGTCGACGACGAGATCGCCCCGGCCGATCGGCGCTGGGTCGAGGCCAACTCCCCCGCCGCCGCCCTGCTGCACCGCGTGAACCCCCAAGTCGGGCTCACCGAGGCCGACTTCGCCACCGTCGACGCCTGGCTGCGCGCCATCTGACCGCACTCCACCGCCACGGCCGGCGCCGACCGGCCGTAGCGGACCCGTCTACACCTTGCCGCAGGGCACCGGCTTGTCGTACGGGCCCGTCGCCGTCGTACGGTTGCCGCACACGGTGACCGTTGACGAGTAGTTCTGCACGACGGCATCCGCGCCGATGAACGTGTTGTGGACGACCTCGCCGCTCGGCACGTCGACCAGTTCGACCCCGGCGGCGAAACCGCACCCGCCGGCTTGGATGGTGGTGGTGTTGCCGGAGACGTCGGCCCGGGAGACGTTGCCGAGCGCGATCGTGGTGCCGAACGACCTCAGGGAGTTCCCGGTGACCCGCGCCGGACCGTATTCATTGGTCGGCGGAGCGATGTAGACCGGGGGGTAACAGGTGACGGGGTCACTGGTCTGGACGTTGTCCCGGAGGATGAACGGACCGGGCTTCACGCCGTAGTCGCTCGCCGCAGCCAGCAGCCCGAGGTAGACATCGCGGTAGGTGTTCCGGACGAGCGTCACGTCCCCGGTCCACACCGCACCCTCGATCTCCACGTCGGTCATCCAGTAGCCGACGTTGCTCACGTCGTTGTGCTCGATCACGTAGTTGTGGCAGTTGTCGCACGAGAACGCGTGCCGACCGGTCGTGTGCACGGTGGAGTCGCGCACGGTGACATCGCGCGGCGCCACGGCTCCGTTGCCCTGCCCGTCCCACGTTCCGCCGGAGAAGAGCTCCACGGCGTCGCCCCAGGTGTTCTCGATGTGCAGCCGTTCGAGCAGAACGCCGTCGGCGCCCCCGATCTTGACCCCGGCGTCGTGCTCCCGGGCCGAGTCGTAACAGGAGGGTTGGGCGACCACCGCGCAGTGCTCGGAGAAGTTCGTGCCCTGAAGGGTCAGATCACGGACGACGAAGCCGCCCCCGCGGTCGAACCAGAGCCGCGCGCGGTTGGTGCTCACGGGCGCGTCGACAGTGGCCTTGACGGTCGCGCCGTTGCCCTCGATGGTGATGTTCCTCCGTTGGGTGAAGGTGATCGAGCCGTTGGACAGGTAACAGCCGTTGCGCGCCAGGCGGATGGTCGCCCCGTCGGGCACCGTGGCCAGCCAGGAGTTGAACGCGTCGGTGACGTCCTGCGAGCAGTCCGAGGCCACGGGCGGCGTGACGGGGACTGCCCGGGCCGTGCCCGTCGCCGAGATGCTCGCCAGCAGGGCGAGCAGGAAGGCCGTAGCGGTGAAACGCCTCTTCACGTCCATCTCCCAGGAGAATCGACAATTCGTAAGCGGATCATCACACTGAGCAACGGGGCGTGCGCGTCGAGGGCAGCCATTCGCACCACCCGAGAACTGCGGGCCCTACGGCGGGCCCGTGGCTACGCTCGCCCCATGAGCGACAGGCCCGGCGAGCGGGCCGCCGCCCTCGACTCGGAGCCCGACGACTGACAACCACCGAACGTCACGCATCGTGAACCCTACGACGTCCCCGGTGGTTCAGGACCCGGCGAGCAGGTCCCGCAGCAGGGCGACCGTGTCGGCGTCCAGGTCCCGGCCGGTGCGGCGGCTGAGCGCGTCGAGGCGGTTGACGGCGCGCAGGAGCTGGTCCCGCGCACCGGCCGACGCGTAGGCGTAGAAGAGGTCACGGTGTAGGAGTTCGACGTCCGGGGCGACGGCGAGGCCGCGGAAGACGGCGGCCTCGGCGCTGCGGTGGTCGCCGTACTGGAGGCGGCGGGCGGCGAGTTCGTGGGCGGTGTCCACGATCGCGGCGATCATGTCCTGGCGCTCGGCCTCGGCCCAGCCGTAGGAAGCCGGCGGCGCCTCGGCGAACGGGGCGCCGCGGACCAGCGCCAGGGCGTGGGCGAGGGCGGCGTCGGCGGTGGCACTGGTGCTGCGCATGCCGCGCCGGTAGAGGCTGCGGAACTCGTCCCAGTCGCAGGTGACGGCGGGGGCGAAGGCGTAGCCCTCGGTGGTGTCGGTGGGCAGGTAGGCACGGCCGTCCGGCGTGCTGCCGAACCAGGCCGCCAGGTCGGCGAGTTTGGCCGGCAGCGGGCTCCTGGCGTCGGCCGCGGTGGGGTGCGGGTCGAGGTGGGCGGCGCCCGGGTGCAGGTCGTGGTCGAGCGCGTGGTGGTCGGCGCCCGGCCGCAGCGCGAGGTAGACGGCGAGTTCGGTGAGCCGGGGCAGCGCCCCGGGTTCGACGGTGCCGGGGGTACCCGCCACGTCGACCGGTCCGAGCAGCCGGATCCGGGGGGCGTTGCGCGGGGTGTGCGCCTCCGGGGAGCGCAGGATGGCGAGCAGGTCGTCGCTGTCGCTGCGGCCGGACGTGGTCCGGGCGACGGGCGCGACGGCGGCCGGGCCGGGCTCGACCGTCGTCGGCGCCGTAACGGCTGAGCCGCCCTCGGGGCCGCCCTCGGAACCGGGGACAGGCCCAGGAACGGGGACGGAGACGGGGACGGGGCCGACGCCGGGGTCCGGCCGGGCGGGGACGCGCGGGTCGACGCCGGTGGGCGCGGGCGCGCTCTGGTGCGTCGGCGCCGGCTCGGCAGGCGGCGCGGGCACGGCGGGCGCCTGCGGGGCCACGGGCCGGACCGGCTGGACGGGGAGCACCGTCACCGAGGCCTCGGCCGGACCGTCCGCACCGGTCGACTCCTCAGCCCCGGCGGGGCCGCCCGCCTCAACCGGCTCGCCCACCTCAACCGCCTCGACCGGCTCCACGGACTCTCCCGGCGCGCCCGGCAGCCGCAGGTCGCGGGTGGCCTCGTCGGCGGGCTGCTCCGTCCCGGTGGCCGCCTGCCGCCCCTGCCCGTTGACGGCGAAGCGCGCCGGGCCGGGCGGCGTGGGAGCGGGAACGGCGGCGGGCCCGGGCACCGGAGCCGGCAGCTGAGCGGGTGCAGGAGCGGGCGCGACCGGGTCCGTCCCGGCGAACGGGCTGGCCCCGGTCCCGATGCCCCGGGCCAGCAGCCGGGGCCCGGCCGCCGCCCCCGTGTCCCCCTCGGCCGCCGCCCCCGCAGCGCCGACGGCGGCCAGCACCGGTACGGCGAGCGGGAGTTCGGTGGTGTCGGTGTCCTCGTCCGGGTCGAGGCCAGGACCGTCCAGGGTCCAGGCGGGCGCCGGGTACTGGGTGCTGTCGTCGGCAACCCGGAGCAACTCGGCTACCTGGTCGTACTGGTGGTCGTCCAACCGCTGGAGTTCGACGGTCAGGTGCAGGCCGGGAATGGCGGCCTGGCCGGTGGTCGGCAGGGTCCAGCGGGCGACCGGTCCGGTGCCGCGCTCGGGGGCGCGGGTGATGACGGCGACGCAGGTGCGCGGGCGGGCGTCCAGCAGGCGGCCGAGCTCGGCCGGGGTGTCCCCGCCGGGCTGCTGGGCGCAGAGCACGATCTCGGGCACCCAGGACTCGTCCGCCTGGCCCCGGCTGCGGGCCTCGCGCGGGCTGGCGGCCTCGGCCGCGACCAGGGTGGCGCGGGCCTTGGCGGTGCGCGGGCCGAGCGCGGCGAGCGCCGCCTCCAGGGTGGGGTGGCGGTGGACCCGCTCGGCGGCCGGTCCGGTGATCGGCACCTCCTCGGCGAGGTCCACCAGGTGCAGGTGGAGCCGGTCGGCCAGCGGGCTGTGGGCGAGCTCGATGGCGAGGGTGCGCAGCACGGCGCGGGCGTCGTCGGGGTGTCCGGACAGGTGGAGCAGCCGGACGGCCTCCAGGTCGGCGAGGACCACCGAGCCGTCGGGCGAGGTGCCGAGGGTGACCAGCGCGGGGTAGGGCGCGTGGGTCTTACGGGCCTGGGCGGGGCTCAGCAGGTCGGAGGACTCCTCGCTGCACCACCAGACGTTGGCGGCGTGCGCGGCGCGGAACGGCGCGATCGGGGTGGCCGGGCCGGACAGGTGCAGTTCGATGGTGTGGTCGGGGGTGATCCGGGCCGCCACGATCGCGGGCAGCCGCTTGCCGCCACGGGTGGTGTTGCGGGCCAGGGTCCGCAGGGCGCGGTCGAGCAGCTCCAGGCCGGCCTGGTCCTGACGGACCATCAGTTCGTTCTCGAAGGCGGCGGCTTCGGCCTCGGGCATCGCGATGCGGTGGCCGGGGCGGCGGCCGCGCTGCTGGGTGCCCCGCTTGTAGGCGACGGTGCCGACCATGACGGCGGCGAGCAGCACGCCCACGGTGGAGGCGGCGAGGGCGACGCCGTAGTCGTCGCTGGGCGCCGGGGAGGCGTGCGCGGCGGGGGCGGGGGCGGGTGCGGGCGTGCGGTCGGGGGCGTGGGTCGGCGCCGGGGCCTGGGTGGCGGGCGCGCCCTGGGCGGGAACCGGGGCCTGGGTGGCCGGGGCGGGCTGGGGCGTGGCGGCGGGGGCGGGCGTCTGCCCGGCCCCGGCCTCGGTTCCAGCCCCGGCTCCGGCTCCGGCCCCGGAACCCTCGGGCGCGGGCGTCTGCCCGGCCGCCGGCGCGGCCGCTCCGGGCACGGTGAGCACCATCCCCGGCTCCAGCACGTCCGGGTCGGTCAGCCGCTCCCCGTCCGGCGCCTGGACGCCCTTGTTGGCCTCGAACAGCTTCGGCCAGGCCTCGGCATCCCCCAGTTCCCGCTGGGCGATGGCCGACAGGCTGTCCCCGGAGCGGACGGTCACCGTCCTCGGCCCGCCCGCCCCCGGCTCGGTCCCGGCCTGCGGCACCTGCGTCGTGGCGGGCGTCGCCGAGGCCGAGGTGTCGCCGGACGAAGGCGCCTGGGCCTGCCCCGATGCCTGCCCGGCGGCCTGCCCGGACGCCGCCCCGGACGCCGGGGCCTTCGCCTCGTCCGGCTTGGCGTCCGTCGGCATCAGCAGCTCCCAGCCGGGCTGGATCGGGCGCTCCGCGTCGAAGCGGATGCCCGAATCCCCCATCACCCGGCCGTCGTTCAGCTTGGCGATCTCCACCCAGCGTTCCCCGGAGCCCAGTTGGCGCTCCGCGATGGACCACAGGCTGTCGGCCGGACGGCTGTCCCGCACGGTGTAGGTGGGCTGCTGGTCCGCCGCCTGGACGGGGGCCGGCGCGGGTTGGGCGGCGGGCAGCGCGGCCCGCTGCACGCCCGGGGTCAACTGCGCCTGGGCGGACGGGCCCTGGGTGAGTTCGGGCACCGCGGCGAAGGCCGAACCGGCCACCGGCAGCAGCGCCAGCACCGAGCCGACCAGCCCGGCCGCCATCCGCTGGCTCCAGCCGAAGGCCGGGATCCGGCGGGCGATCCGGCCGCGCAGCTGGGCGGGGACCTCCAGCAGGACGGAGAGCGCGAAGCACGCCCAGGCCAGCCAGCCGACCACCACCAGCAGCCAGAGGAACAGCCGCCCGTCGTCCGGACTGGTGAGCGCCTCGCCCACCCCGCCGGAGGCGACCTCGCCCATCGAGGCGACGGCCTGGGTGCCGTACAGCAGCAGGGCGGGCACGCCGAACAGCAGGGCGAGCAGGGTCACCAGGGCGGCGAGCGCGGCGAGCACCGCGCCGCCACGGCCGGGTCGGCGGCGCCCGGGGCGGGCGTGCCCCCTCACCGTCGGCCTGCCGCCCTTCCCTGTTCCGTCCGGCCCGGTTCCGCCGTTCCCGGCGCCGTTCTTCCGAGCGCCGTTCCTCCCGGCGTCGTACTTCCCGGTTCCGCTCTTCCCGGTTCCGCTCTTCCCGGTTCCGCCCGGGCCGGCGCCGGCCCCAACCGTACGGGCCTGGGCGGTACGGGCCTGGTCCTTGGCACGTGGCGCGGCCATCAGTCGGTCTCCGCTTTCTCGACTCCGTGGACGAGGGTCGCACTGCCCTTGCCCGTTACCTTCCGTTCCCCGAGGGCGCCCAGCAGGACCGGCCGGTAGTCGGCCCGCACGGTGACGGTGACGACCTTGCCGTCGTCGGAGAAGACGACCTCGTCCACCTTCAGGCCGTACCGGTCGAGGTAGATCCCGGCCGCCTGCCGGACGTAGTCCTGGCGGACCTTGAAGCCCTTCCCCTGCAGCACGTCCGCCTGGTCGAGCTGCTGGCCGCCGACCCGCGCGGCCTCCTGGGCGTAGGCGTCGGTGCGTTCGGCGACCCGCAGGCGGCCGCCCGCGTCGATCACCAGCGCGATGACGAGCACCAGGTACGCCGCGCAGATCGCCACGAAGAGGGCGACCGCGCCCCGGTCGGACCGTCGCCCGGCCGTGCGCCGGCGGCGGCCCCGCAGCCCGCTCAGCACCCGCACCCCCTCCCCCCGATCCACACGATGTCTCCCCACCGGCTCCCCACCGGGCGCCCCTCGGTGCCGTTGCGTCATCCCCCGAGCGCTCTCCGCTTGCGTCTCCCCCGCGCGGGCCGTCCCCAATCCCCCGGCCGCGCCCCTTGCGGCCGGTGCGCCGCCCCCTGCCGTCGTCATGTGCCGCGGTAGCGGTCCATCACCGAGGTGAACTCCCCGACGAGGTGCTTCGTCACGGGCAGCCCGGACGGTCCGCCGAGCAGGTCCGCGAGTTCGACGTCGCAGGACACGGTGACCGTCACGGCCACCACCCGGCCGCCCGGCAGGTCCATCGGCGCCTCGGAGACCTGGACGTCCGAGTTGCGGCAGGACACGCCCTGCTGGCGCAGCGTCGCGAGCGCGGATTCCTTGGCCGGCCCGTCCACGGCGACGGCACTGCGCTGGAGCGAGCCGGTCCGGGCTCCGGCCCGGGCCGCGGCCTCGACCGTGCCGGCGGCGGTCTGCACCCGCCCGGCGGCGATCGCGAGCAGCACCAGTCCGACCACTCCGGGCACGACGATCGCCGCCTCGATCGCGACCCCGCCCCGGTCCGGCCGCCGGAACCGCCCGCGCCACCCCGGCCGCCCCAGCCGTCCCAGCCGCCCCGAACGCCCCAGCCGCCCCGTTCGCCCCGACCGGTCGGCACCGGCCGGTGCCCGCCTCACGGCTTCACCACCGGGGGGACGAAGCGCTCGCGCGGCGCCTCGGCGAACTGCCGGACGCTGGGCCCGGTGAGCCCGGGGATCAGCAGCGGCGGCGTCAGCTCCACGGTGACCTTGATCGTGTCGGCCGTGCTGTCGCCCGTCCCCACCTGGTACGTGTGCACGCCCTGCCGGTCCAGGAAGTCCCGGGCCTGGCGCGCGGCGGCCTCGTTCGCCGCCTGCTCCGTCGCGTTGCCCTGCACCCGGCCGGCGTCCACGCCCTCCCGGGCGGCGGTGAGCGCGACCTGCCGGTCGTACCAGATCAACGCGGCCTGGACGACCAGCAGCAGGAGCAGCAGGACGACCGGGAAGACGATGGCCAGACTGATGCTCATCGATCCCCGGTCGCCCCGGCGGCGGAGCGGACGACGACGGGCCCGGATCACTTGGTGGCGCCCCCCGCGGCGCCGCCGGGCAGGTTCGGGTCCTGCTCGACCTTGGTGACCACCTTGTCCTTCAACAGGTACAGCGCGGTCGCGACGGCCCCGGCGACGAACACCAACGCGATGATGGCGAGCGCGAGTTCGATGCTGATGGCGCCGCGGTCGCCGCGTGCCCGGGCGGCCCGCAGCCGGCCCAGCCGCAGCGTGAACAGCAGCAGGGCGAACTGCACGGGCAGCAGGACGGGCCGCAGCACCCGACCTGCCAGCTGGACGAGTCGTACGGTCATCGGGGTCTCCCGGGGATCTTGAGTGTGGTGTGTGGTGTCAGCTGCTCGGCCGGGAAGGTCAGTTGAGCATCTGGTGGAGTGCGGGGAAGACGATCAGGACGGTCATCAGCAGGGTCAGGGCGGCGCCCGGCGCGACCATCCGCTCGCTGTCGGCGTTGGCCCGGGCCAGGTCCTCGGCGAGCAGTTCGCCGCGCAGGCCCTTGGCCCGGGCCCGCAGGGTGTCGTAGACGGCGGCGCCGTCGGTGCCGGACAGCCGCATGATGTCGGCCACGTCCTGGAGCGGGCTGAGGCCCAATTCCTCGGCCAGCGCGTCCAGTCCGGCCCAGGGCGGGAGCCGGTCGGTGGCCGCGCGCTCCAGCGCGTCGCGGATCCGCCGGAACACCACGCCCTGCCCGACCGCGGCCGCCCGGCGCAGCGCCTCGGCGGGGCCGCAGTCGGCGGCCCGCTCCATCGCGACGAGCTCCAGGTAGGCGGCGATGCCGTGCAGGTACTCGGTACGGGCCTCCTTGGCCTCGCCGCGCACCACGGCGTCCGGGACGAACCACAGCAGCCCGGCCAGCAGCGGCCCGGCGACCAGCGGCAGCGCGAACGGCAGGCCGACGTCCATCAGCACGGCCATCGCGCCCAGGTAGGCGGGCAGCAGCAGGCCGAGCGCGGCGAACAGCAGCTTGTGCACCATGAACCGGGCCGGGGTGCGGCCGATCAGGGCGAGTTCGCGGCGCGGGATCGTCACCCCGCGCAGGGTGACCGAGCGCTCGCCGATCCGGTCGTACCAGCGCGGCCGCTCGTCCGGGTCCGGTTCGCGGTCGGCCGGGGTGCGGTGCAGCCGGTCCAGCGCCTGGCGCAGGTCCGGTGGCGCGGGCCGCAGTTCGGCCACCAGCAGGGCGAGGCCGCCGGCCGCGACGGCGCCGGCCAGCACGGACCAGGGGGAGATCACCGGACCTCCCCGAGCCGCTCGACCGGCTCCGGCCCGGAACCGCGCAGCCGGCGCCCGCTCTTGCCCCGCCGGTCCGGGGCGAGCAGCCGGGGCACCGGCGGGTGCGCGGCCAGGGCCCGCATCCAGGCGATGATCGCGACGAACAGGGCGGCCACCACGGCCAGCACGATCTGGCCGAGGAAGGTCCCGTACGGGCGGGTGTACTCGCTGTTGAAGGAGCCGACCGTGACGACCAGCACGATGATGCCGACCAGCCAGCGGATGGTGGTGCGGTGCTTGGCCCGGTCCGCCTCGATGGCGCGGCGCTGGCGGACCTCCTCGCGCACCGACTCGGCCATGTCGGAGAGCGTCCGGGCCAGGCCCGGGCCGCTGTCCCCGGCCCGCAGCACCAGCGCGGCGAGCACCTTGTCGGCGGTGGCGTCGGCCAGGCTGTCGGCGAAGGCGTGCAACGCCTCCTCGGGCCGCCAGCGGGCCTGCAGCCGGGCGGCCAGCTCGCCGATCTCCTCCTCCAGGGCGGCGGGGGCGGTGCGGCGGCTGGTGACGATGGCCTGGTTGAGGCCGACCCCGAGCAGCAGCACGTCGGCGATCCGCTGGGTCCACTCGGAGAGCGCCTCCAGCCGCTCGATCCGGCGGGTGTCCGGGCGGGTGGTGTCGAACAGCCAGGGCAGGCCGAAGACCGCCAGCGGCACCAGCAGCGCGGTCAGCGGGATGCGGGTGAACAGCCAGGCCAGCGGGGCGCCGACGAGTGCCAGCGGCAGCTGGATCCGGCGCAGCCGCACCATCCGCAGCGAGGCGCTGCCGGGGGCGCCGTACCAGAACACGTGGGCGCGGCCGGCCAGCGGGTTGTCCCGGCCGGCCGGCTCGTCCTCGTCGACGGGCTCGCTGCCGCGTACCCAGACCACCAGGGCGACCAGACCGCCCGCGAGCGCCAGCCCGCACAGGGCGAAGAGCAGCATCACCGCGGGCCACCGCCGATCCGCAGCTGCAGCGGGGCGGCCCAACTCCCGTACCGGGAGCCGAGCAGCGAGGCGTCGAAGCCGGCCCGGCGCAGGTCGTCCAGGCACTGCGGCGGGGTGTGCGGGACGGCGCGCGGCTCGCCGAGGTCCGGCCGGGGGCCGAAGACGGTGTTCAGCGCGGGCCGACCGCTCTCGCCGAGGCCGGTGACCTCCAGGACGTGGGAGACGAAGCGGTGCCGACGGCCGCCGACGGCGGTCTCGTCGACCATGGAGACGTGCACGATGAGGTCCAGGGCGTTGGCGGTGAGCCGGTAGGCGAGCGCGTCGGTCATGTGCGAGCCGTACTCGAGGCAGAGTTCGGCGATCCGGTCGACCACCATGTGCGGGCCGCGGGCGTGCAGGGTGCACATCGAGCCGCCCTCGCCGTTGGTCATCACCCGCAGCATCGGGACGACCTCGCCGGAGCGGACCTCACCGACGATGATCCGGGAGAGGGTCATCCGCAGCGCGGCCGGGATGAGGTCGCCGATCGACAACTCCCCGGCCAGGCGGCCCTCGACGCGCTCCCCGTTGCCCTCCCGGGCCTCCATCGGGACGACCTGGCGCAGGTGGCCGAGGGTGTGCAGCCAGAGCTCGAACTCCGACTCCAGGGTGCCGATCCGCTCGTCCGGCGGGATCTCGGCGGCCATCGCGCGCAGCAGGCTGGTCTTGCCGACGCCCTGGGTGCCGGTGATCATCACGTTCTTCCTGGCCCGGATCGCGGCGGCCAGGAAGGCGGCCAAGGTCCCGTCCAGGGTGCCGAGTTCGACCATCTCGGGGAGCGTCGCGGAGGCCACCCGGTGGCGGCGGATCGCCACGTACGGGCGGGGCGTCACCTCGGTCAGCGCCTGGAGGCGCATGCCGCCCTCCAGCCGCAGGGCGAGGGTGGGGCTGGCGGTGGACAGGCTGCGCTCGCCGCCGCCGTGCTGCCGGGCCAGGTCCTGGAGCAGTTCGACGAGTTCGGCGTCGCTGTCGGCCACCGGCGGTACCTGGCGCAGGGGTTGGTGCACCTTGGAGACCCAGACGTCGTCGCACCCGTTGACCAGGATGTTCTCGATCTCCGGGTCGTCCAGGTAGGGCTGCAGCCGACCGGCCCGGAACAGCAGGTCGAAGACGGCCTCGGCGAGGGCGCGGTCCTGCTCCCGGGTGGGCGGGATGCCGTGGGTCTGGGCGTACGCGTCGGACCAGCGGGCGACCGCCTCCTCGATCAGCGCACGGCCGCGCTGACGGCGGGTGGCCCGGTCCGGCTCGGCACCGGAGGTGGCGGTCAACCGGGCGATCTGCTGGTGCAGTTCGGCCGCGACCTGGCGCTTGAGCTCGCGCGCGACCTGCGGGTCGACGGCCGGCCGGGTGGCGCTGCCGCGCACGTCCAGCGAGGGCAGCTGGGCGGGCACGGCGGTCGGCCCGGCGGCCACCGGCTGGGGCGCCGGCGGCTGCGACTGCGACTGCGACTGCGGATGCGGCGCGACCGGGCCTGGCTGGTACGGCTGTTGCTGCGGCGGTGCGGCGGCCGGGACGGGCGCGGCCCAGGGCAGGGCGGCCGGGTCGGCCGTCGGGTGCTGGTGCAGGGGGCTACCGCGCACGGAGCACCTCCCCGGGGTCGTAGGGGTGGCGGTCGCCGGTCCGACGGTCGGTCACCGTCGGTTGCTGGAGCTGGTAGGGGTCGTCGTCCTCGTCGGCCGGCCCGGCGGCGGCCCCCTGGACGTGCGCCGGGAACGGCGCCGGGGCGGCCGGCTGCGGCGCCAGACCGGCGAGCGGCGCGACCGGGCCGGTGGTGATCACCGGCGGGGCGTAGGAGGGCGGTTCCGCCTCGCCGGGGGCGGTCCCGGGGGCCGTCTGGCCGTAACCGGGCCGACCGTACCCGGGTAGCGGGTGGGCGGGCTCCGGGTGGACGGGCTCCGGACGGACGGGCTGGGGGTGGGCGGGCTGCGGAAACGGCGGGTGGACGGGCCGGGCCTGACCCTGGTACGTCCGGTCCGGGTACGCCTGCTGCCCGTACCCGGCCGGCCCGTACGGACTCGACGCGGGCCCCGCGGGCGCGGGCGGCACGGGCGTGGGCGGCACCGAGGCGGGCGGCACTGGCGTGGGCGGCACCGGCGTGGGCGGCAGCGGGCCCTGCGGCAGCGGCGCGGCCGCCGGGCCCGCGGTGGGCGCGAGCCGCTGCCGCCGTCGGCGGACCAGCAGCTGCACCTCGTCCGCCGCCGACCGCGCCGTCCGCATCAGCTCCGAGCGGATGAACCGCCGGTCGGTGGTGTCCCCGCCGTCCGAGAGCACCCGGGCGGTGCGGGGGGCGTGCGGCAGTTCGCCGAGCACCGGCAGGCCGAACTCGCGGGAGACCTCGGAGCCCGAGTACGGCCCCTCGGAGACCAGCAGCAGCCCGAGGGCGTCCGCCCCGGTCCCGGCGGTGGCGAGGTCCTCGCCGAGCGCGGCGAGCCGCGGCCGGGCCGCGCTCAGCCCGCGCAGCGTGCTGCGGACCGTCACCGCCACCACGTCGGCGCGGCGGGCCAGCACCGCTCCGGCCCCGGTGGCGCCGGAGCGGCCGAGGTCGACGATGACGTCGTAGCCCTGGTGCTCGATGCCGTGCAGCAGTTCGGCGAGCGGCTCCCAGGTGTAGGCGAGGCCGGAGGCCTGGGCCGGGTCGGTGAGGCCGGGCAGCAGCAGCCGCTCGGCGTCGCCCTCGGGCGAGAGGTCGATGAGCTGTTCCCAGATGGTCTGGGCGAGCAGTCCGCGCCGGTCGGCGACGGCCAGGTTGCGCAGCCCGTACACCGCCTCGACCCGGCCCTCCAGGGCGCCGGCCAGCACCGCGCCGCCGTCCGGGTCGGCCTCGACCAGCAGGATCCGGCGGCCGGGCTGGAGCGGCCAGGCGAGCAGCAGGGCCAGGGCGGTGGTGGTCGCCCCGGGCGCGCCCGGGCCGCCGACCACCGCGATCACCGCCATCAGGCGCCACCCGCCCCGGCCGGGGTCGAGGGCCCGCCGGTGCCCGCGGGGGCGGCCCCGCCGGAGGGCGCCGCGCCCGAGGGGGCAGCGCCCGTGGGGGCAGCGCCCGAAGGGGCGGCCGAGGGCGAGGCCGGGGTGCTGCCGCCCGCCGCGGCGCGCGGGGCCAGCAGCACCTGGATCCGCCCGCCGGCCACCCACTGCGCCAGCCGCGGCCCGTCCGCCGTGCCGACCGCCACGTCGATCACCTGGCTGCCGTCGGTGTCCACCCGGCCGACCGTGATGACCGTCGCGGCCAGCGAGTCGGGCCGGCCGTTGTCGGGGGTGTTGACCACGACGATCTGCACCCCGGGCTGGAGCCGGCTGGCGGGCAGCTGGGTGCGCTTGGCCGACACCCCGACCACGATCTGCCCCGGCTGCACGGTCAGGCCCTGCGCGAGGTCCGAACCGGTCAGCATGGCACCGCGCTTGAGGTCGGTGGCGGCCCGCAGGCCGACCGCCCTGGCCCGGTCCTGGGCGGACACCGGCCGCAGCGCCGGGTCGCCCGCGATCCGGGCCACCACCAGGTCGTCGTCGGTGATGACCTGCCCCCAGGGCACGTCCCGGGCGAGCGCCAGCACCGCGACCCGCTGGCCGGTGCTGTTGTAGAGGACGGCCCCGCCGAGCCCGCCGGCCGCGATCAGCGCGACCGCCATGGCGAGCACCGCGGGGCGCCGGCGCCGGGCCCGCAGGGTGCGCCCGGGCGTGTGCGGCGTGGCCCGGCCCCGGCCCTGGTCCTGCTGCTCCGGTACCGCCACGGACACCGCGGCGCCCGCCGGCGTGCCGGACCCCGGCGTCGCGAATGTACGGTTCTCCACCGGGTTCCGCCCTTCCCTCGTTCGCTTTCCGGATCGTCAGTGGCCGAACGGCCCTTGCGGCACGGTCAGTTGAGGACCTGCACCTCGGCGACCTTGAGCGCGAGGTCCGCTCCGCGCGGCATGTCGATGTCGAAGGTCTTCGCGTTCGGCCCGGTGATCACCACATGGGCCCGCCAGTGCGCGGTGACCGTGCCGGTGAACACCCCGCCCTTGCGGGTGCCCGAGCCGACCGCGAACTCGTAGCCGCAGTCGGGGGACTTCGCGTCCCCGTACTTCGGGTCGTACGGCGTCCCGGCCGTGGCACAGTCCACCGTCATCCCCTGGCCGAAGTCCCAGGTCATGCCGTCCAGTTGCGCGGTGACGGTGACCGAGGCACCGGGCACGGTGAGCGAACTCGGCCTGGGCGCCACCATGCCCTCGGCCCAGAGCCAGACCGGCAGCTTGACCACCGCGGTGTCCTTGGGCGCCAAGCTCGCCTTCGGGGTCGGGAAGACCATCCGGTCGGCGAGCAGCTTCGCCTGGACGGTCAGGTCGATCACCGGGGTCGCGCCCGCCGCGTTGCTCACGAACTGGGTCTGCAGGCCGTCCTGCCCGCCGTCCGTCTGCGGGCACACCTTGGAGTAGACGGCGCCCTCGGACGGCTTGTGCCCCTCCCACGCCTTGTCGCCCTCCGGCGGCTGCTGGTCCAGCGGCCGGAAGTAGCACCCGACGTCGCTGTTGAAGTAGCCGCGCTCCGGGTCGTAGCAGGCCCACTGGGTGCCGTGGTAGCTGCACAGTTGCGGCCCGCCGCTCCCGGTGTCGCCCCCGCCCGGCGCGGGGCCCGTCGTCGAGCCGGTGCTCCCGCCGGTCCCGGCGTGCGAGCAGATCACGCTCGGGGAACAGGTCTCCGCCCCGGCGCCCGGTGGTTCGTCCGCAGTCGCCCTTACCGCCGAGGACAACAACAGCCCGGCGGACAACGATGCGACGACCGCGAACCGTCGGCCCGGTTTCCGCGAGTTCAGCATGTCCGGTCCACCTCTCGCTTGAAGTCGTAGATCAGCCAGTGCGCTTGGAACCATCGCAGGGAAGCGGTCGCGACATAGCGGTTGAGCCGGTCGGCCGGATCCTTCGCGGTTCGGGTGACGGCATCGACGCGGTGCCACTCCGAGAGGTCGAGGCAGTCCTCGATCACGGCGGTCTGCGGATCGGCATTCAGGTCGACGGCCTTCACCACCGCCGAATTCCGCGGCATTCCGGTCATCACCAGTTTGGCGTCGTGGAGTTGACGGAGTCCGACCAGGGCGTCGGACAGCGCCCGCCCGGACGAGTACGCCTCCAGCGCGGAACCGTCCGAATCCGTACGCCCGAAGGCCGTGGCCTGCGCCTGCCACCAGTCCTGATACGTCCTCAGGGCCAGCCGCCCCCGGGCCCCCTCCGGGCCGTCGGTCGGCGCGATCGAGCCGTTTGCCGTACCACCCGAAGGAGTTAACGGGTTCACTCCGGCAACCGTGGGCACGGGCGACCCGAGACGATCGACGGAACCACCGCCACCACCACTCGCACAAGCGCCGAGCAGCAACACCAGAACCGCCCCGCCAGTCCCAATCGCCCCAGGGCGCAACACATTTCCGCGCTGCCGCATCGCCCCACCTCGTCGCGACCGAGCCGATCCGTGATCAACGGTCGCCAGGAGAATTCCGAAGACCCGCCGATGTTTCCGCTGGGGATCGATTCTTCGCCAACCCACCCCATCACGGCAACACCTCAGGCCCCCTGACCTTACGCGGAAGGCGGTTCCGTCGGGGCACTTTCCCGCCACAGAACAGCCAACAGTTCTTCGGAAAGCGACAATCCGGCCAATGCGCCCCGAACGGCGGCCCGATTGCGCATCAACAGGCGCCCGCCGTGCGGCGGAACGAGCAGGCGCGCGCCCGGCGCACCCGAAGTGCCGGACGAACCGCCGGACGGACCGCCCCCGTCCAGCAGCCCGGCCACGGCGGGCTGGAGGTCCAGCGGGGCGACCGCCGCCGGGGCACCCGGGACGCCCTGCCGCAGCACGGTGGTGAGCGCCCGGCTGAACGAGCCCTCCCCACCCGGCAGCACGGCGTCCCGGCCGCGTCTGCCCGGGGCGTAGCGGCCGATCCGGCCCCAGAGCGGGACCCGGGAGTAGCTGAGCAGTTCGCCCGCGCCGTCCTCGCCGGCCCGTTCCAGCGCCGTCCAGGTGTCCCGGTCGGCCACCGCGTCGACCAGCAGCAGCGCCTCCTCCTGGTCCCCGTGCACCATCGCGCTGACCACCCAGTCCCAGGCCAGGCCGCGCCGGTAGGCGTTGCCGGGGGTGCTGCCGCCGGTGACCAGGGCGAGCCGGCGCCCGCGCGGGTCGGCCACCAACTGGCCGACCAGGCAGACCACCAGCCAGCGGCCGGGGCGCCGGGCCGCGTCCCGGACGGCCGTGAGCATCGCGTTGGCGTCCGCGTCCGGCGCCACGGCCGTGACCCGGCAGCCCGCGGCGCCGGTGTCGAAGCACATCCCGGGCAGCACCTCGGCCAACAGCCGGGCGCCCGCCGGGGCGTGCGCCGACCCGCCGTAGGCCCGCTCGGGCCCGCCGTCCGCCCCGATCACCACCAGATCGACCCCGCCGGCCATCCGTCCGCCCCCTCCTGCGCCCGCCCCTCCACCGATCCCGACGCCGGGCAGGCTACCGCTCCGGGCGGGCGCCGACGGGGCTCCCGGCCCGTCCGCTCAGGGACCATGGGCCCTATCGACGCCCGCACCGACCGAGGACGATCGGACGCATGGAGCGCGAGGACCGAGTGGAGACCCTGAGCGAGGCCGAGTGCCTGCGGCTGCTCAGCACCGTGCCCGTCGGGCGCGTGGTGTACACCGAGCACGCACTGCCGGCCGTCCTGCCGGTCTCCTTCGAGGTCCTGGACGGGCGGCTGGTGCTCGCCGTGCGCCGGGGAAGTGCCACCGCGCGCGGGCTCGACGGCACGGTGGTGGCCTTCCAGGCGGACCTGCTGGACCCGGTGACCCGCACCGGGTGGAGCGTGCTGGTGCACGGCCGGGCCGACGTGGTCAGCGAGCCCGAGCAGGTGCGCCGGGTGCTGCGCTCGGGGCTGCGGCCGTGGGTGGGGGACCCTGAGCCGCTGTTCATCGCCCTGGTGCCGGAACTGGTGAGCGGCCGGCGGCTGTTCCCGACCGGGCAGGGCTCCCTCGGCCGACCGCTGCCGCGGCCCTGAGCTCGGCTTTCGCGCCCCGCTCCTGACAGGTACCGGCCGGTAGGCATACGCTTCCGGCGTCCTGCCCCCGTGACCCCTCCCCGGGACCGTCCCCTCCAGGAGCGCACCGTGACGACCTTCGCCTCCCTCGCCGAGCTGACCGCCGCCGTCGGCACCGAGCTGGGCACCAGCGAGTGGCACACCATCGACCAGCGGAGGATCGACCTGTTCGCCGAGGCGACCGGCGACCACCAGTGGATCCACGTCGACCCGGAGCGGGCGAAGGAGAGCCAGTTCGGCTCGACCATCGCGCACGGCTACCTGACCCAGTCGATGATCCCGGTGCTGGCCAAGGAGTGCTACAGCGTCGAGGGCGTGCGGATGGCGCTGAACTACGGCTCGGACAAGGTGCGCTTCCCGGCCCCGGTGCCGGTCGGCACCGCGATCCGGGCCACCGCCGAGCTGCTCTCGGCCACCGAGGTGCCGGGCGGGGTCCAGGCGGTGGTGCGCTTCACCATCACCAGCGAGCAGAGCAGCAAGCCGCACTGCGTCGCGGAGGCGATCACCCGCTTCTACGCGTAGCGGCGGGGCCGGGGCGCGGGCTCAGGGCGCGGGCCCGGCGGCGAGCGCCGGGGCGCGGGCTCGGGGCGCGGGCCGACGGCGGGCGCCGGGTACGCCGATTGGACCGTGCCGGGCTCCTCACCGGGTCCGAACGGCCCACGGCGAGTAACGTCCGACGAGATGGTTGTCGTACCCCAGTGGCCCCACTGCCCCCGGGGTACGCGCCCGGCCTGCCCGGTAGCCGTGACCGTCCCAGGAGGAGCCGTGCCCCGCCCCGCCCCGTGGTTCTCCCGTCTCGCCGGTCTGACGTCACAGTTCGCGCCGCCGCCCAGCGCACCGGACGCCGACCGCGCCGCGCTCGGCCGCGGCGCCCCGGACCGCGCACTCCCCGGCCTGGCCGGACTACCCCGCGCCGCCTGGCACCGGGTCCGCACCGACACCTTCGGGGCCGACCCCCGGGGCGAACGGCTGGCCCGGATCCGCCGCTCGCCGCAGTTCTCCGACGGCGCCTTCCGCAACCCGGTGCCCACCCGCCGCCTGGTCTACGAACGCAGCCCGCTGGAGATCACCCTCGCCCAGCTGAGCGGGGACAAGACCCGCCGGGCACCGTCCGCCGCCGTACCGGTGCACCGGCTGCTCCCGGTCGACCTCGCCGACCCGCCCGCCTCCGGGCTGCGGCTCACCTGGCTGGGGCACGCCACCGTGCTCGCCGAGATCGGCGGGCGCCGCGTCCTGATCGACCCGGTCTGGGGCGAGCGCTGCTCCCCGTTCGGCTGGACCGGCCCCAAGCGGCTGCACCCGGTGCCGCTGCCGCTGTCCGAACTCGGCCCGGTGGACGTGGTGGTGATCTCGCACGACCACTACGACCACCTCGACATGCGCACCGTGAAGGCCCTGATCGGCAGCGGCGCGGTGTTCGCCGTGCCGCTCGGGGTCGGGGCGCACCTGGAGCACTGGGGCGTGCCGGCCGGACGGATCGTCGAGCTGGACTGGTGGGAGTCGGCCGAGGTCGCCGGGCTGACCCTGACCGCCACGCCCGCCCGGCACTACTGCAGCCGGGGTCCGCGCACCAGCTCGCTGTTCCTCTGGGCGTCCTGGGTGGTCGCGGGCGGCGGGCACCGGATCTTCCACAGCGGGGACACCGGCTACTTCCCCGGCTTCGCGGAGATCGGCCGCCGGCTCGGCCCCTTCGACGCGACGATGATGCAGGTCGGGGCGTACAGCGAGTTCTGGCCCGAGGTGCACATGACCCCGGAGGAGGGCGTCCGGGCGCACCTGGACCTCGGCGGCGAGCTGATGCTGCCGATCCACTGGTGCACCTTCAACCTGGCGATCCACCCCTGGGAGGAGCCCGCCGAGCGCGTGGTCACCGCCGCCCAGGCACTCGGCGCCCACCTGGCGGTCCCCCGCCCCGGCAAGCCCTTCGAGCCCGCCGACCCCCCGGCGCTGCGGCTGTGGTGGCGCGCCGTCGCGGCCACCCCGCGCGGCATCGAGCCGCTGGTCGCGGAGCGGACGGAGGCACGGGAACAGGTGACGGGTTTCAGCGAACAGATTTCAAACTCTGTTATCTGAAATCTGTTCGCTGAAATCTGAAAGCTGAAATCTGTCACCTGTTCGCCGTCAGCCGTTCGCCGAAGCCCGTTCGCCGACGGCCCTCCGGCGGCGTCGGATCACCGCCCAGCCCGCCTCCTGCACCACCAGGGTGAGCACCCCGGCCAGCACGATCCCCAGCAGGTTCAGCAGCAACTGCACACTGGAACCCCGGAATTGATCGACCTTGCCGTAGCCGAGCGCGACCGCCGCGTTGGCCGCCGCGGGCACGGTGGTGACCGAGATCGCGACGCCCACCAGGGTGCCGGCCTTCGCCGAGGTCAGCGAGAGCAGCCCGGCGACGCCTGCCAGGAAGGCGACCACGAAGGAGGTCGCGTCGGGCTGCCAGATGAACGAGGTGTTCGGACGCACGGCATCGAACTTCTCCTCCGAGAAGAGCCCCAGAGCGTCCATCAGCAGCCCGAAGCAGACGGTCAGCGCCATCGCCACCAGGAAGCCCGTGACCAGGGCGTTCAGCGAGCGCAGTGCCGGGCGCGTCCGGCGCTGGACGATCGCTACGCAGAGCCCGGCCAGCGGCCCGAACTCCGGTCCGACCGCCATCGCGCCGACGACCAGGATGGCGCTGTCCAGCACCGAGCCGCAGGCCGCCAGCATGGTGGCCACGGTGAGGAAGGCCAGGAACACCCAGGTGAGGGCGGACTCCTCGTGGGTGATCTCGGAGACCGACTCCCACACCAGCGCGTCGGCCCCCTCCCCCGGGGCCTGCCGCTCGGCCTCGTCGGCCGCCGCCGAGAGGGCCAGGTCGAGCGCCGAGACGTCGATCGCCCCGCGCTCGACCAGGCCCGTCCCGCGCAGTGCGCCCAGCACCTCGTCCAGTGCCTCCCGGGCCACGTCACAGAGCACCACGTCCCCGGCGGGCCGGACGGCCGCGCCCGGCAGGACCACCACGTGGGTGACCCCGACCGAGTCGTCCAGGCAGCCGAGCACCGGGTCGCGCAGGTCGGGCGGGACGATCAGGCGAAGGTGCAGCACGGGCTCTCCGGTACGTAGCGGACGAAACGGAAAAATCCCGCCCACCATAGGGCCCGTCGCCCCGCCCGCCCCCGGCCCGACCCGCCCCTCCCCACCACCGCACCACCCGACCGGCATCACAATGAAACACGTTCTACCCGAGGTCCGCGTTACCCAGGTCACACCACCGCACGGTTGGCTTCTGCCACTATGGGCCGGTGACCGACCTGACAGAACAGCAGAGACCGACCGAGTGGGCGCCCGCCCCGGCCACCCCGTTCGCCGCCCTGCTGGAAATCGAGCAGCTGAACGAGAACACGTTCCGGGGCCACTGCCACGCCGGCGCCCCGATGCGCGCCTTCGGCGGCCACGTCGCCGCGCAGGCCCTCGCCGCCGCCGGACGCACCTGCGCCCCGGAGCGCGCGGTCCACTCCCTGCACGGCTACTTCCTGCTGCCGGGCGACCCGACCCGGCCGATCGAGTACCAGGTCGACCGGCTGCGCGAAGGCTTCACCTACACCACCCGCCGGGTCCGGGCGGTGCAGGACCGCAAGGAGATCTTCAACCTCACCGCCTCCTTCAAGCTCCCCGAGGCGGCGGCCGGCGACCGCCAGCGCGAGGTGCCCCCACTGCCCGCCCCGGAGACCCTGCCGGACGCCTTCTCGCACTGGGACGAGGAGCTGCGCACCGCGATCAAGGCCTCCGACGGCTTCCGTGACCTCGAGCTGCGCTTCGTGCCGCCGGACGCCCCGGGCCTGCCGCCGGCCGTCCCCGGCATGCCTCAGCAGTTCGTCTGGCTGCGGATCGCCACCCGGCTGCCGGACACCGCCCCGCTGCTGCACACCTGCGCGCTCACCTACCTGTCCGACCTCACCCTGGCCTCCACCGCCGGGCTGCACGAGCAGGCGAACTACTTCCAGCGCACCGAGCCGCCCCGGCTGCTGATGACCTCGCTGGACCACGCGATGTGGTTCCACCGCCCCTTCCGGGCCGACGAGTGGCTGCTCTTCGCCCAGCGCAGCCCCTCCGCCTCGGACGGCCGCGGCCTGTCGCTCGGCGAGTTCTACGACCGGGACGGCCGACTGGTGGCCTCCGCCACCCAGGAGGCGCTGATCCGCCGGATGCCGTGAAGCGGGCGGGCACCGGAGGCCGCCGGGACCCGCGCGGGAGCCGCACGGGAGCCGCCCCGTAGGCCACCCGGAGACCGCCGGGCGCCCCCACGCACCGCCCGGGCGGACCGTCGTGGACGGCGGGCGGAGCGCGGTGGACGGCGGGCGAACGGAAGGGGGCCGGTCGGCGTCATACTCCTGAGCGGCCCCGCCCCGTATCATGGTGCGGGTGACCAAGGTTGACCTGTCACCACGGCCGGTGGAGGCGATGTCTCCGCGTCAGCTCGAACGCCGCCAAAGCCTGATCGCGGCCGCGCTCGCCCTGGTGAACGAGATCGGCGTCGAGCGGCTGCAGATGAAGCAGGTCTGCGAGCGGTCCGGAGTCGCCCTGGGGACGGCGTACCGCTACTTCTCCTCCAAGGACCACCTGCTGGCAGCGGCGATCGCCGAGTGGCACCGGCTGCTGCTGGCGGACCTGGTGGCCGAGCTGCGCGGACCGCGCGCCGGGCTGGGGGCCACCGACCGGGCGGTCCGGTTCGTCCGGGGCGGGATGCGGGCCTACCAGCGCCAGCCCGAGCTGGCCCGGCTGCGGGTCGCCGTCGCCGCCTCCACCGACCCCTTCGCCAGCGAGACCCTGCAAGGGATGGCCCGGGCCGACAGCACCGCGCTCCAGGCGGTGACGTCTGAGGTGCCGGCGGCGGCCAGTGAACTGGTGCGCCACATCGTGGCGCACGCCTGGCAGGGGGAACTGACGGCCTGGGTGACCGGCCGTACCACCCTCGGGGACGCCAGACGGCGGCTGGAGGACGTGGTGCGGCTGGTGCTGACCCCGTACGAGACCCACTACCCGGCCCCGTACGAGGTCCAGTCCACCGGCTGATCCGGGACGCCCCGTGTCCGGGCGCCCACGTCGGGGCACCCCGAGTCGAGGCACCTCGGGCCGCTCGCCCCGACGGCCGCGCCCCGGCGGCCGCTCAGACCACCGTCACCGGGTGCGCCACCACCGCCCCGAACAGGTAGCCCTCGCGGTTGAGGGCCGCCCGCTCGGGCTGGGTGGCGCCGCCGCGGTCCGTCGCGCGGGCGCGCAGCTCGTACCGGCCGGGCCGCTCAGGGCGCCAGCCGATGCTCCAGCGCGCCCAGTCCCCGGCGGGCGGCTCGCCGTCCAGCTCGGCGGGCCGCCAGCTGCGGCCGTCGTCGGTGCTCACCTCGACCAGCAGCACCGGGGCCGTACCGGACCAGGACCGCCCGTACAGGCGGTGCTCGCGCCCGGCCGCCAACCGCGCGCCCTCGGCCAGTTCGAAGGCGGACTTGACCACCTGGGTGGTGAGCGCGACGCCGCCGGGCGGGTGGCCCGGGCCGAACATCCGGTAGAAGACGGTGTTCCAGGGCGACCGGAGCGGGTGGTCGGCCACCTCGATGCTGCCGACCCACTTGATCGAGGCGATGCCGACCCAGCCGGGCACCACCAGTCGCACCGGCGCGCCGTGGTCGGGGGTCAGCGGCGCCCCGTTCATCTCGTAGGCGAGCAGCGCGTCGTCCAGCGCCTTGGCGATCGGCAGCGGCCGGCGCACCGGGCCGTGGTTGGTGCCGTCGACGACGTAGTCCGGGTCCAGGCCGACGGGCAGCACGTCCACCGCGCAGTCGGTCAGCCCGGCGGCCCTCAGCACCTCGGCGAGCCGGACGCCCCGCCAGGCCGCCGAGCCGATGCTGCCCAGCGTCCACGGGGTGCCGGGGACGCGCTGGCCCTGCTGGCGGTGGAAGTAGCTACGGCCGTTGCCGGCGCACTCGATCAGCGCGTCGGTCCGGGTGGCGGGCATCGCCCGCAGGTCGGCCAGGGCGAACTCGACCGCCCGCTCCGGCCCCGGCGCGCCGTGCAGGCCGCTGCCGAACAGCCGCAGCCGCCAGGCGGCCGGATCGATCAGCGGGGTGCTGGTGTGGTTGCGGACGAAGAACCGCTCCACCGGGACGTGACGGCCGACGACGGCCCCGCCGTCGGCGTCGCGCAGCGCGTCCCACCGCATCTCGGCGTTGGTGTCGCGCCGGACGAACCACCGGGCGGGCAGCGGCTTGACGATTCCGGGCAGCTCGATGCTCCCCTCGGTGCTCCCCTCGGTGCTCCCCTCGGTGCTCCCCTCGGTGCTCCCCTCGGTGCTCCCCGGCGGGTCGACGCTTCCGGGCACGGGCCTGGCACCTCCTCGGCGGCGGAGCACGACGGCATCCGGACGGCACTGTCCGGATGGCGCTCCATCTCTCCCAGCGTAGGCGCTCTGGCGCTTTCCGTGACCAGGGCGGTGGGCTGGACTCCCCCCCCCGGAGCCACCCCAGGGCGGCCCGCCGGCCGAGGGCATCCCCGGTGCCCGCTACCTCGAACTCCCTTCCGGGCACCTGCCGATGGTCGAGGCGCTGCCCCAACTGCGGGAGGCCGTCCTGGAGTTCGTCAAGGGCTGAAACCGCGCCCGCCGAGGTGGGCCGGGCCGGGAACACCCCGGTACCGGTCCACGTTCGGACGGTCATGCGCATCGGAGAACTCGCCCGCCTCACCGGGGTGTCCGCCCGCCTGCTCCGCTACTACGAGGAGCAGGGGCTGCTCCGGCCCGCCCGTACCGCGGCCGGGTACCGCGAGTACGCGCAGGAGGACACCGTCCGGGTCTGGCAGATCCGCAGCCTGCTCGCGGCCGGCCTGCCCACCCGGATCATCGCCGAGATCCTCCCCTGCGCCACCGGCCCGGCCCCCGCGCTGACGGCCTGTCCGAACCTGCTCGCCACCCTGCGCGGCGAACTCGCCGACCTGGACGCCCGGATCGACGACCTCACCCGCAGTCGCCGGGTGCTCTCCCACTACCTCGCGACGGCGCACGCGCCGAGCGAGGAGCAGGCGGCCTGACGGGACGAAGGTCCCCGCCCGCCGCCTGCCCGGCGCGCCCTCCCGCCACTCGCGCCGCCAACTGGACATAGTGCGACATACATCGTGAATCCCCGTGTTCCGAGTATTCCGAGTATGTCGAGAGGTCCGCCCGCATGAGCAGCCAGCCGCCGCAGCCCTCCCCGCGCGTGCAGGAGCCCGACGGCCCCGGCGAACCCGCCGCCACCCTCCCCACCGACCGGGCGGTCTTCGGCATCAGCGCCGTCCTGGTGCTCGCGGTGGTCGCCTGGGGAGTGTTCGCCGAGGACTCGCTCGGCCGCACCTCCAGCACCGCGCTCCGCTGGGTGCTGCACAACTTCGGCTGGCTGTTCGTGGTGGCCGCCGACGTCTTCCTGGTCCTCACCGTGCTGCTCGCCTTCAGCCGCTTCGGCCGGATCCGGCTCGGCCGCGACGACGACGAACCCGAGTTCTCCACCCTCGCCTGGGTCGCCATGATGTTCAGCGCCGGCATGGGCATCGGCCTGATGTTCTACGGCGTCGGCGAGCCCCTGCAACTGTTCGCGGCCCCGCAGCCCGGCTCCGGCCTCGAACCGCAGAGCGCGGCCGCCGCCCAGCAGGCGCTGGAGTTCTCGCTCTTCCACTGGACCCTCCACCCCTGGGCGATCTACGCGGTCGGCGGCCTCGCGCTCGCCTACACCACCTTCCGCAAGGGCCGGGGCAACCGGATCTCCGCCGCCTTCGTCCCGCTGATCGGGCAGCGCGGCGCGGACGGCTGGCAGGGCAGGGCGATCGACCTGCTCGCCGTCTTCGCCACCGTCTTCGGCTCCGCGACCAGCCTCGGCCTCGGCGCGCTCCAGGTCGCCGACGGCCTCGGCTACATCACCTCCGTCCGCAACACCCAGAACGCCCAGCTCGTCATCATCGGCTCGCTGACCGCCGCCTTCGTGCTCTCCGCGTTCTCCGGCGTCCACAAGGGCGTCAAGTGGCTCTCCACCGCGAACGTCGTACTGGCCTCGCTGATCATGCTCTTCGTCTTCGTGTTCGGGCCCTCGGTGTTCGTCCTCGACTCGATCCCGTCCACCGTCGGCGGGTACCTCTCCGACCTGCTCGGGATGTCCACCCAGACCGGCGCCTTCACCGACGAGAGCTGGCTCGGCTCCTGGACGATCTTCTACTGGGCCTGGTGGCTCTCCTGGGCGCCCTTCGTCGGCACCTTCATCGCCCGGATCTCGCGCGGCCGCACCATCCGGCAGTTCCTGCTCGGCGTGTTGCTGGTGCCCAGCGGAGCCACGGTGATCTGGTTCTGCGTCATGGGCGGCACCGCGATCCGGCTGGTCGGCACCGGCACCGCCGACCTCGTCGCGACCATCCCTCGCGGCGCGGAGGCCTCGCTGTTCGAGATGCTGCGCTCGCTGCCGCTCGGCTCGGTCACCAGCGTGGTCGCGGTCCTGCTGGTGATGACCTTCTTCATCACCAGCGCCGACTCCGCCTCCCTGGTGCTCGGCTCGCTCTCCAGCCGCGGCTCGCTGCACCCGCGCACCCCGCTGGTGGTGGTCTGGGGCGTGCTGATGGGCGGGGTCGCCGCCGCCCTGCTGCTGGCCGGCGGGCTCACCGCGCTGCAGAACGCCACCATCCTGGTCGCGCTGCCCTTCGTGGTGGTGATGCTGCTGCTCTGCCTCTCCCTGGTGAAGGAGCTCCGCGAGGACCCGGCGGCCGGCCCCTCCCGCTTCCACCCCGCCCACGGCCTGCGGGACGCCGTCCGGGTCGCGGTGGGCGAGGCCCTCGCCGAGCGCGGCCGACGGCCCTGAGGCCGGCCCCGAACCGCCTGCCGAACCGCCTGCCGAACCTCGCTCCGGAACTCCTCAGCGCCTCCCGCCGCACCAGGGCTGACCAGCGCATACGCCCCACCTGACGGCCGGGTGGGGCGTATGCGGCCAAGCGACGCCCGTTCCCCGTCCGGACTTCACCCGCGCGTACCGACCGTTCACACCGCCCTGGGAGCCTCCCTGTCATGAACGCCAGCCCTCAGGCGCCCTACCAGGAACCGCGCTTCCCGCTCCCCCAGCGCCACCGCCGTCTCCTCGCCTGCACCGCCGTCCTCGCCTCCATCGCCCTCGGCACCCTCGGGGTCGGTGCCACCGTGGAGACCGTCCAGCACGGCCCGATCGCCGCCGCCACCGCGAGCAAGTAGCCGGCCGCGCCCGGTACCTCCCGCCCGACCGCACCCCAGCAGCACCGCCGTCCAGCGCCGCCGTCCGACTCCGGACGCGGTGCTGTCGCCTTTCCGGGGCCGGGACCGTGGTCACGGGCTCCTGGGGGGCCAGGTCAATCCGAAGATCGGCAAGCCCTATGATCGCTCTGCAACACGACGCGAAGGGGATGCAGTGGCGCGGGTTGCAATCATCGGTGGCGGGATCAGCGGGCTGGGAACGGCCCTCATGCTCGGACGACGGGGCCATGCGGTCACCCTGTTCGAGCAGGAGGCCCGACCGGCCGACACCGACCTGGAGCAGGACTTCTACCGGTGGAAGCGGCCCCGCGTCCCCCAGGCCGACCAGCCCCACTCCTTCCTCGCCCCGGTCCGCACGGTGCTGCGCGCCGAGGCCCCCGACGTCCACGCCGACCTGCTGGCCCGCGGCGCCCGGGAGTACCACGACTTCGACTGGTTCGACCGGCACCCGCCGCACCGGGACGGCGACGAGGACCTGGTGACCCTGCGCACCCGCCGCATCGTGCTGGAAGCCGCCCTCACCGCGGCCGTACGGCGGGAGCCCTCCGTCGACGTTCGGCGCGGCCGCCGGGTGAGCGCCCTCACCGTCCAGGACGGCAACCCTCCCAAGGTCACCGGCCTGCGGGTCGACGCCGAGACCCACCCGGCCGACCTCGTCGTCGACGCCGCCGGCCGCCGCTCCGCCGTCCCCGGCTGGCTGACGGCCGCCGGCTGCCGTCCGCCCGTCGTCGAGAGCCACCGCACCGGCATCACCTACCTGTGCCGCTGGTACCGCCTGCGGGCCGACGGCCCGCGCGACCCCGGGCGGGTGCGGACCGGCTCGGTCGCGGGGTTCGCCGCCGCCGGGGTCTTCCCCTCCGACAACGACACCTTCGCGCTGAGCATGGTGCTCTCCACCGGCGACCCGACCCGTAGCGCGCTCCTCGACCCCGCCGTGTTCGAGGCCGTCCTCCGCCGCTTCCCGGCCTGCGCCGCCTGGCTCGACCTCGACCCCGAACCCCGCTCGGGCGTCCTGGCGATGGCCGGGCTGGACAACCGCTGGACCTCCCTCACCGACGACGCCGGCCCCGTCGTCACCGGCCTGGTCAACGCCGGGGACAGCCTCGTCCACACCAACCCCACCCTCGGCCACGGCGTCGCACTCGGCCTGCTCGCCGGCCAGTACCTCGCCGGCCACGCCGACCAGGTCGCCGCCGACCCCACCGGCTACCACGACTGGGCCGCCCGGACCCTCCGGCCCTGGTTCGACGCCCAGGTGGCCGCCGACCGCGCCAACGAGCAGCGCCTCCTGGACGGTTCGGCCCTGCCCGAGCGCCGCGCCGCCGCCCTCGCCGCCTGCGCCTTCGACGACCCGGTCGTCATGCGCGCCCGCGCCCACGTCCGCCACCTGGTCAGCACGCCCGACGAGGCCTACGGGAGCGAGGAGGTCGACCGCCACCTCACCGCCTGGCTGGCCGCCCACCCCGACTTCACCCCCCACCACGACGGCCCCACCCGTACCGAATGGGAAGCCCTCATCCCGGCCTGACCACCCCGCCCAACGGACGGCAGCCCCGCCGGTTCGTCGGCCCGGCAGGCCTCATGGGCCGGCACGCCTCGTGGGCCGGCAGGCCTCGTGGGCCGGTGGGCGGGCCGACGCAGCGGGCGTGCCAGCCGGGGGCAAGGCTCGACTCACGGCCGCCCGCTGCCCCGGCGTCGGGACTCGGGCTCGGGACTTCGGGACTCGGGGCTCGGGGCCCGGGACTCGGGGCTCAACTCCCCAGCGAGGTGGCGGGGCGGGAGTGGCGGCCGGTGCCGGGGGCGGGGTGGAGGTCCGGGGCCGGGGCGTAGCGGGCGGCCGGGGGGCGGAGGAGCCAGGTGGTGCGGGGGGTGGGGGTGATCAGGCCGAGCCGGTGGAGGAGGTCGAGGGCGTCGCGGCGCAGGGCGGTACGGTCGGCGAGGTACCGGGCCGGGAGGTCGTGGTCGTCGGCGATGTCGCCGAGGAGGCCGTCTATCAGCGCGTCGGCGATCGGGACGTCGCCCTCGGTGGCCTCGCCGGGCAGCGGCCGGACCTCCTCCACCAGGCCTTCGACCAGCAGCAGGGCGGCCTGGGCGAGGGTGCCGGTGCCGGGGAGGGCGAGGTCGGTGAGTTCGGCGGCCGGGTCGAGCAGGGCGACGCCCTCGGCCCGCAGTTCGACCTCCAGCCCGAGGAAGTCCGCGAGGGCGGCCGGGCCGCTCAGCCGGTGCTCGTGCAGCCAGGCGCGCCGGTCCTCGGGGAGGTCGGCGGCGAGGACGGCGGGCGTCTCCGCGAGCAGGCGCCGCACGGCGGTGGCGGGTTCGGCCTCGGCGGCGCGGCGGATCAGGTCGGCGGCGTCGGCGGCGAGGGCGGGCGGTCCGGCCGGGACGGCGCGGGCGAGTTCGCGGTCGACGGTCAGCACGAAGGCGGTGTCGGCCTGGTCGGCCGGCAGGTCGCCGAGCACCTGCCAGTCGGCCAGCGCGGCGAGCGCCATCCCGAGGGCGTCCGGGTCGGCCGCCTGGGCCGCGAGTTCGGGGGCCGCGGCCCGCATCGCGTCGAGCAGCCGCCCGTACGGGAGTTGTTCGGGGGCGTCGACGAGCAGGGCCAGCGCGAGAGCGAGCCGGGCGTAGCCGGCCGGGGTGAACGGGGCACCGGTGACGGGGTGTTCGAGGCGGCGGGCCGCGCCGGGGCCGAGACCGGCCTTGCAGAGCCGGGCGTGCCAGGGGCCGACGACCAGGCGGTAGCCGAGCAGGGTGTCGAAGCGTTCGACGAGCCAGTCCCGGTGACGGCGGATCAGCGGGAATCCGTCGGCGTGCGGGCCGGAGGCGGTGACCAGCGGGTGGGCGAGCAACAGCCGGGCGGCGATGCGGCGTTCGGCGTCCGGGAGTTCCTCGCCCGCCGGCTCCGGGACGTCGCCGGGCAGCTCCGGCAGGGCCCGGGTGCGCTCCGGCCTGCGGTGCCGGCCGGGCCGGCCGAGCTTGGCACCCGACCGGACGACGGGCAGGGCGGCGGCGTCGCGCCGGGCTCGGCGCAGGCCGCCGTCGGTGCGGCCCGCACGGGCCTCGCGGGCGCGCGGGACGGCGGCCGTGTGGGCGGTCGGGCCGTGCCACCAGCTGACGGCGGGGTCGCCGGGCTCGGCGGCGCTGCCGAGGTGTCGGGCGGGGTAGAGGCCGAAGGAGGCGGTGCACAGGTCGTCGGCGGTGCTGGGGGTGGCGGCGGCGAACCAGTGGGCGAGCCGGAGCAGTCCCGGGTCGGGCGAGAGCGCCCCGCCGGGCTCCTGCGGGCCGTCAGCACCGTGCTCACCCACGGCATCGGCCGCTTCGGCGGCCCCGGTGGCGTGAGCTCCGGCGGGCCCGGTGGCGCCGCTGTCGCCGCTGTCGGCGGTGTCGGTGGTGTCGGTGGTGTCGGCGGCGATTCCGGTACCGGCGACAACGCTCCCGGTACCGGCGGCGATCCCGGCACCGGCGGCTTCGGGTCCGCGTACGGCGAGGACGGCGGCGGCGGTTCCCCGCCCTGCCCCGCCCCTGCGTCCGTCCGGCCTGCCGGCGGCCACCCGGGTGGCGCCGACCGCGTACTCCTGCTGCTCCATGTCGGGGTCCAGACTAGATGATTGATGCCAAGGGCTCGCTGGCACGCATGACATGAAGCGAGGGAGTCCAAAGATCGGTTGTGACGCCTGATCTGGACTCCCTCGCGA
>NZ_JBIWAQ010000019.1:0-172569 GCF_044760155.1 Kitasatospora sp. NPDC098652 | reverse complement strand
GGTTGGTGGGGGGTGGGTTGGTGGGGGGGGTTGGGGGTGGGGGGTGGGGGGTGGTGGGGGTGGGTGGGTTGGTGGGGGGTGGGTTGGTGGGGGGGTTGGGGGTGGGGGGTGGGGGGTGGTGGGGGGGTGTGGGTCAGGTGGGGAGGCGGATCGGCATGAGGACGGAGAAGGTGCCGGTTCGGGCGGGGGTGCGGATGGCGAGGGGGGTGATGGGGCCGCCGAGTTCGAGGAGGAGTTGTTCGGGGTGGGCGGCGCGGAGGGCGTCGAGGAGGAAGTCGCGGTTGAGGGCGATGTGGGGGGCGTCGGGGGTGGGGTCGGCGGTGACGGTGAGGTGGCCGTCCTCGGTGAGGGTGAGCACGGTGACCTGGCAGTCGGCGCCCTGGGGGCCGGAGGGGAGGGTGCGGGTGGCGCCGGTTTCGACGGCGGTGCGCAGGGCGGTGGTGGGGAGGGTGACGCTGTGCTGGGGGGCGAGGCGGGTGAGGGCCCGGTGGTCGGGGTAGTCGGTGGCCGGGACGGTGCCCTCGATGCGGTGGTCGGGGGTCTCGGCGCGGAAGGTGTCGGCGCCCAGGGTGAGCACGACCTCGGTGGGGGCGGCGGGCAGCAGTGCGCGCAGGGCGTCCACCAGGGCGGTGGGGACGGTGGTGCCCGGGGTGGGGTGCTGCGGGGCGCCGGTCGCGGGTAGTTCGGCGAAGGCCATCCGGTAGCGGTCGGTGGCGACCAGGCGCAGGACCGGGCCGTCCGGTTCGAACAGCACTCCGGTCAGGGCGGGTTGGTCGGGGTCCTTGCAGACGGCGAAGCGGACGGCGTCCAGGGCGGCGGCCAGGCCGTCGGAGCGGACGGTGAGGCGCGGGGTGGTGGTCATCGGGTGCTCCCTCTGCTCGATCGTCGTGCGGATCAGGGAGAGCTCGCGGCGGGCGTCGGCTAGGCCGTCCTCCAGGCGGCGCAGGTGGGCGTCGAGGACGCGTTCGGCCTGGTGGCCGGAGAGGACGGCGCGGATGTCGGCCAGCGGGAGGCCGACCCGGCGGAGCCGGACCAGCAGGCGGGCGTCGGCGAGTTGGGCGGGCCGGTACCAGCGGTAGCCGGTCTGCGGGTCGACCCAGGCGGGGGTGAGCACCTCGGCGCCGTCGTAGTAGCGCAGGGTGCCGACGCCCAGGCCGCTGGCGCGGGCCAGTTCGCCGATGCTGTGCAGCTCGCTCTCCATGCCGGTGACTCTCGGGGCTCGACCTGGTCGAGGGTCAAGCGAGGTGGGTGAGCTTGTCCGGGTTGCGGATGGCGCGGATCGAGCTGATCAGCGGCTCGCCGTCCGGGCCCTCGGTGAAGTCGAGGACGGAGACGGAGTCGACGGCGCCGTTGACGGTGATCAGCACGCCGGGTTGGCCGTTGACCAGGACGGGGCGGACGGCCGCGGCCTCGCCCAGCCGGCGGAGCACGCCGAGCAGGAAGCGGGCGACGTTGTCGGCGCCGGTGACCGGGCGGAGGGCCGCGCGGATCACTCCGCCGCCGTCGCTCCAGGTGGTGACGTCGGGGGCGAGGAGTTCGAGCATCCGGTTGAGGTCGCCGCCGACGCAGGCCGAGAGGAACTCGTCGGTGGCCCGGCGGCGCAGCTCCGGCGGGGCGTCGTAGCGGGGGCGACGGGCCCGTACGTGGGCCCTGGCCCGGCTGCCGACCTGACGGCAGGCCGCCTCGGTGCGGTCCAGGGCCTCGGCGATCTCCGGGTAGGAGAAGCCGAAGGCCTCCTTGAGGACGAACACCGCCCGCTCCAGCGGGGAGAGGCTCTCCAGCACGACCAGCAGGGCGAGCGAGACGCTCTCGGCGCGCTCGATGTCGTCGGTGGCGTCGGGCTCGGAGACCAGCGGTTCGGGCAGCCAGGGGCCGACGTAGGACTCGCGGCGGACGGCGGCCGAGTCCAGCCGGTTGAGGGCGAGGTTGGTGACCGTACGGGCGAGGTAGCCGGCGGGGCTGGCGACCGGGCCGGTGACCCCGCTCCAGCGCAGCCAGGTGTCCTGGACCAGGTCCTCGGCGTCGGCGACGCTGCCGAGCATCCGGTAGGCGATGCCGAAGACCATCCGCCGGTGCTGTTCGAAGACGGCGAGCTGCGTGTCGGGGGTGTCGGTCACGTTCGGACGCTACCTCAGGAGCGGAAGGCCTGGTAGGCGGGGGCGAGCAGGGTCGCCAGGTCGCGGCCGTGGACGGTGATGCCGGAGCGGCCGAGGCGGTCCAGCGACGGTTCGTCCGGTTCCTCGTCCGGGGCCTGCGGCAGGGTGAAGTCGCCGCGCCAGTAGGCGGCGACGTTGACCGTCGGGGCCTTCGGGGGCGGTGCCTGGTCGGTCATGCGTCCTCCTCGGCGACGGCGTCCTCACGGGTGAGGGTGACCAGTTCGCGCAGGGCCTCGGCGGGGAGGTCGGTGAGCCAGTGCTCCCCCGCGCCCACCACGGTGTCGGCCAACGCGCGTTTGGCGGTGAGGATTTCGTCGATCCGCTCCTCGACTGTTCCGACGCAGACCAGGCGGCGGACCTGGACGTCGCGGCGCTGGCCGATCCGGAAGGCCCGGTCGGTGGCCTGCTCCTCGACCGCCGGGTTCCACCAACGGTCCAGGTGGATCACCTGGTTGGCGGCGGTGAGGTTGAGGCCGGTGCCGCCGGCCCGCAGGGAGAGCAGGAAGACCCTGGGGCCGTCCGGGGACTGGAAGCGCTGCACCAGTTCCTCGCGGCGGGCCCGGGGGACGCCGCCGTGCAGGTGGAGGACCTCCTCGCCGAGCCGGCGTTCCAGGTACGGGCGGAGCATGGTGCTGAACTCGGCGTACTGGGTGAAGACCAGCGTGCGGTCCCCCTCGGCCAGCGCCTCCTCCAGCAGTTCGGCGAGCCGGGCGACCTTGCCCGAGCGCTCGCCCAACGGCGAACCGTCGTGCAGCAGTTGGGCCGGGTGATTGCAGACCTGTTTGAGCTTGCCGATCGCGGCCAGCACCGTGCCGCGCCGCTCCACGCCCCGGATCCCGTCCACCCGCTGGAGCAGGTCGGCGACCACCGCCTGGTAGAGCCCGGCCTGTTCGGCGGTGAGGTTGCACCAGACGGTCATCTCCTGCTTGGCGGGCAGCTCGGCCGCCACCGCCGGGTCCGTCTTGAGCCGGCGCAGCACGAACGGGGCCGTGCGGCGGCGGAGTTCGGCGGTGCGTTCGGGGCTGCGGTGCAGTTCGACCGGGATCGCGTAGCGCTCCTTGAAGCGCTCCGCCGGGCCGAGCAGGCCGGGGTTGGCGAAGTCCAGCACGGCGTGCAGTTCGGCGAGCCGGTTCTCCACCGGTGTGCCGGTCAGGGCGATCCGGTGCCGGGCGACGGGCAGCGCGCGGATCGCCCGGGACTGGGCGGTGCCGGTGTTCTTGATGTGCTGCGCCTCGTCGGCGACCACCCGGCGCCAGCGGATCGCGCGCAGCGCGGCGAGGTCGCGCTGGACCAGCCCGTAGGTGGTGATGACCAGGTCCGCTTCCCTTGCGGCCTCGGCGAGTCGATCACCACCGAGGCGGTCGGCGCCGTGGTGGACGTAGCGGCGCAGGCCGGGGGCGAAGCGCTCGGCCTCGCGCTGCCAGTTCCCGACCAGGGACATCGGGCAGACCAGGAGGGTGGGGGCGTCCGATCCGGACTGTTCGGACGCCAGGAGCGCGAGGGTCTGGACGGTCTTGCCGAGGCCCATGTCGTCGGCCAGGACGGCGCCGAGGCCGAGTTCGGACATGGTCCTCAGCCAGGCGAGTCCGCGCTGCTGGTACGGGCGGAGCTCGGCGCGGAAGTCCGGTGGCAGGGCGGGGACTTCGGGGGTGGTGGGGGTGGTTCCGGCGAGCAGCTCGCCGAGCGGGCCGTCCACCCGGACGCCGGTGACCGGCAGTCCGGCGACCGTCGCCTCCGGGTCGAGGGCGAGCCGCAGCAGGTCGGCGGCGGCGAGCAGGCCGTCGCGCTGCTCGGTGAGGAAGGCCAGGGCGGCGGCGATCTGGGCCGGGTCGGCCTCCAGCCAGGCGCCCCGGACCCGGACCAGCCCCTGTTTGGCGGCGGCGAGTTCGGCGAGTTCCCGCTCGGTGAGCGGGGTGCCGTCCCGGCCGAGGGCGGCCTGCCAGCGGAAGGCGACCACGGCGTCCCGGTCGACCTGGCTGGTGACGGCGAGGGTGCCGGGCGCGGGCGGGGTGGTGGCGCGCAGGGCGAGCCCGAGCCGGGGGCGGCGGCGCCACCAGGAGGGCAGCAGCACGCCGAATCCGGCCCCGGCCAGGGCGGGCGCGGCGGTGCGCAGGAAGTCGAGCGCGCCGGCCCGGTCGAGCGGCAGGGCGGACGGGCGGGAGCGGTGGCGCAGCCCGTCCAGGACGGGCCAGCGGTGGGCGGCGCGGGCCAGTTCGGCGACCAGCACGTCGACCGGGCCGGCTGCCTCGCCCCCGGGGGCGGCCGGCGCGAGCTTGCGGTCGAGGGCGGCGTGGGCCGCGCCGCCCTCGTGCAGCTCGGCGGCGCGGACCAGCAGCGAGGGCTCGTCGACGGCCTGGAGCAGGAACTCCAGCTGCCAGGCGTCGTCGGAGGGGCGGCCCTCCGGGTCGTCGTCGGCGGGGCCGAGCGGTTCGACCAGGCGGAAGCAGAGCCGCAGGGCGGGGTCGGCGGGCTCGGCGGTGGCGTACCAGTCGGCGATCCGGCGGCCCAGCTCGGCGAGCTCCCCGGGCGGGGCGTCGACCTCCCCGGAGGGGGTGGCGAGGGCGTGCAACCAGCGGTCGACCGGGGCCGGGCCGGGGGCGGGGAAGGGGGTGTCGGCCAGGGCGGCCCGGGCTTCGGCGTCGACCAGGGCGCCCAGGGCGGCGTCCAGCAGCGCCTCGCCGGTGCCGGTGCCGGTCGGCCACTCGCCCAGCAGGACGGGTGGGCAGCCGGCCGCCAGTGCGGCGGCCTCGCGGCGCCCGGCCGGGGTGGGGTCGGGCCGCCAGCGGGCCCGGGGGCGGCCGTCGGCGAGGACGGGCAGGGGCAGCACCCGGCCCCGGCCGACCGCCCGCCAGGCGAGGTCGTGCACCCCGGTGAGCCAGCGCAGCGAGGGCCCGTAGACCACTTCGACCCGGCCGGTGCCGGGCAGGTCGGTGTCGGTGACGGCCCAGTGCGGGTCGTGCACCTCGCCGAGCAGCTGGGCGGCGGCACCGGCCTCGAACAGCAGGGCGGGCACCCGCCAGGGGGCGAGCGCGGCGCCGCCGCGCGGCGGGGTGACCGGCAGGTCGGGCGAGGGGGCGGGCAGGCTGCCGACGGTGGGCAGCAGCAGCGTGGCCCAGCGTTCGGGGGCCTGCCCGGCGAGCCAGCCGAGGCCGGGCCCGATGCCGCCGAGCACGGCGGCCAGGCGGTCGGCCGGGCAGGCGTACGGGTGGGCGCGCGGGGCGGGCCGGTCGGGGCGGGGTTCGGTGGCGCCGGGGTGGGAGCGGGCGTCCTCGGCCCAGAGGGCCAGCCGTCCGTCCGCCCGCCAGAGTGCGTGCAGGACGAACATGCGGGGGCCTCTCGGGGCGGGTGGGAACCGTCCTTCGCAGCCTAGTCGGAGGGTCGGACAGTGCCCGGCGGACCGTTCGGCGGCGCTCGTGGGGCCGGGCGGCTGGGCCGTTCGGGTGATTCGGCGGAGCACTTCCAGGGTTGTGGTTGAAACTTGAACGAAAGCGCCGTACGGTGGAGCCAAGAAGTTGAAGCCTAAACAAACGGCTTCGAACCCGAGGAGGAGCCATGGGCCTGTTCAACCGCACCAAGACCGCCACCCCCGCCGCCGTCCAGACCCCGGCCGGCCCGGACCTGTCGCACCTGACCGGCGACTGGGCGATCGACACCACCCACAGCGAGATCGGCTTCGCGGTCCGCCACGCGATGGTCACCAACGTCAAGGGCCGCTTCACCGACTACGAGGGCAAGCTGCACCTGGACGGCGCCCAGCCGCACAACTCCTCCGCCGAACTGGTGATCAAGGTCGCCAGCATCGACACCAACCAGGCCCAGCGCGACGAGCACCTGCGCACCGGCGACTTCTTCGCCGTCGAGACCTACCCGGAGATCCGCTTCCGCAGCACCTCCGCCGAGGCGATCGGCGACGACTCCTACCGGATGACCGGCGAGCTCACCATCAAGGACACCACCCGCCCGGTCGTCCTGGAGCTCGACTACACCGGCAGCGCCACCGACGCCTACGGCGCCGAGCGGGTCGGCTTCGAGGGCAGGACGGTCGTGGACCGCACCGAGTTCGGCCTGACCTACAACGCGGCCCTGGAGACCGGCGGCGTGCTGATCGGCGAGAAGGTCAAGCTCAGCTTCGACATCTCCGCCGTCAAGGCGGCCTGAACCGGCCGTCCGCGGCCACGGCGGCCCGGGCCGCCCCCATGACCCACCGTCCCTGCCCGTCCCCCCGGGGCAGGGGCGGTGCGCCGCATCCCCGGGACCGATTACCTCCCCGCGATGAGCGCGGCGTCCTCCGGCGGCAGCCAGCTGTCGGCCGGGCGGTCCAACCAGCCCTCGGCAGCCCCGAGTTCGGCCGCCGCGGCGGCCAGCGCGGACAGGCCCGGGTGGCGCTCGCCGGGCCGGTGCACCAGGCTCACCAGACTCAGCGGAACCGGGTCCACCAACGGGATGTTCACCGCCCCTGGGAGGCGCGGCCCGCCGACCGTGGTCAGCATCGGATCGCCGTGCCGGGCCAGGTAGCGGGCCGTCTCGACCGGGCCCACCGGCGGGACGTACGGCTCGGCCGCCCGCAGACCGTGCTCGCGCAGCAGCCGGGCCCCGAGGTCGGCCCACTCGGTGGTGGCCGGGTTGCCCGCGCAGATGTCGACCGGGTGCCCGAGCAGATCGGCCGGGCGCAGCGCCGGGCGGCCGGCCAACGGGTGGGTGTCCGCCATCATCACCGAGACCCGCTCCAGCCGTACGGGCCGCTGGGCGAGCCGGCCGCGCACCGGGGCGGGCAGTCCGGCGAAGCGGCCGAACGAGGCGTCCAGCCGGTGCGCCAGCAGTTCGTCGGCGGCCGCGGCCAGACCGCCGTGGAAGCGGGCCAGCAGCTCGCCCTCCGGCCAGGCGGTACGGGCCCGTCGCAGCACCCGGGCGGCGGTCAGGTCCGGGCCGGTGACGTCGCTGTTGAGGTCGAGCAGCAGCGGCCTGGCGGCGGCACCGGCGCCCGCGCCGAATCCGGCGAGCAGTTCGTCGTGCAGGGCGAGCAGTCGGCGCGCCCCGGGCAGCAGTCGGTGCCCGGCCGGGGTGAGGTCGACGCTGCGGGTGGTGCGGGTGAACAGTGCCTCGCCGAGCAGGCCCTCCAGGGTGCGGACGTCCCGGCTGAGCGCCTGCTGGGCCACGTACAGCCGCTCGGCGGCCCGGCCGAAGTGCAGGGTCTCGGCGGTCGCGACGAAGCCGCGGAGCAGGCGGGGGTGCAGGTCGCGGGGCATGGACGGCAGATTAACAACACCGTTTGACAACACCGTGTTGTGGATGCGGCGGAACAGGTGTTGGACGCCGATCGGAGCGCGCCGCGAGGCTGGGCGCATCCCCTCCCGCCCTGCGTCCCAGGAGCCCGATTGCCCCCGCGCGCCCTTCTCGCCTCCTACCGCCGGCTGTTCGCGGCCCCCGGCGCCACCGCCTTCACCCTGGCCGGGCTGCTCGGCCGGCTCGCGCTGTCGATGAACGGCGTCTCGCTGGTGGTGCTGCTCGCCGAACGGCGCGGCTCGTACGCGCTGGCCGGGACGGTCTCGGCGGCCGGGCTGGTCACCGGGGCGATCGGGATGCCGCTGCTCGGCCGCCTGGTGGACCGGTTCGGGCAGTCCCGGGTCGCGGTACCGGCCGCGCTGTACAACGCCGTTCCGCTCACCGCCCTGCTGCTCTGCGTCCGGCTCGGCGCCCCGGACTGGACCCTGTACGCGTGCTGGGCCGCCGGCGCCGCCCCCAACCTCGGCGGCATGGCCAGGGCCCGCTGGGCGCACCTGCACCGGGACGACCCGGCCGCCCGGCACCTGGCCAACTCCCTCGAACAGGCCCTGGACGAACTCTGCTTCATGGCCGGGCCGGTGCTCGCGATGCTGCTCTGCACCACGGTCGCCCCGGAGGCCGGACTGCTCACCGCCGGGACCATCGGCACCACCGGCGCCCTGCTGTTCGCGGCCCAGCGGGGCACCGAACCGCCGCTGCCGGCACCGGCCCCGACCGGCGAGCGGCACGGCTCCCCGCTGCGGGTGCCCGGGCTGCGGGTGCTGGCGCTGACCTTCCTCGCCACCGGCATGGTCTTCGGCGCCACCGAGATCACCACCGTCGCCTACGCCGACGCGCTCGGGCACAAGGCGGCGGCCGGCCCGCTGCTGGCCCTGGTCGCGGGCGGATCCTGCCTGGCGGGGCTGCTGTTCGGGCTGCTGACCCCGCGCCGGGCCCCCGGGGCGCGCTTCCTGCTCGGGGTCGCGGCGATGGCCTCGGTCCTGCTGTTGCCGCTCGCCGCCGGGCTCGGCGGGGCCGGGCTGGTGGCCCTCGGCGCGGCGCTCTTCGCGGCCGGCACGGCCACCGCGCCGACCATGGTGACCGGCATGACGCTGATCCAGGAGCTGCTGCCGCAGCGGCAGTTCAACGAGGGGATGGCGGTGGCGGTGTCCGGCATCGTGGTCGGCATCTCGGCCGGGGCGGCGCTCGCCGGGACGCTCGCCGAGCGGGCCGCGCCCGGCACCGGCTTCGCCCTGCCCGCCGGGGCCGCCGCGCTCGCCCTGCTGATCGCGCTGGCCGGGCGGCGGCACCTGCGGGCGTCCGGCCCCGCGGAAAATGGGGCGCGGGTTGTCAGTGCCTCCGTCTAACTTCGAGTCATGGCGGAAATCACCTACGTCCGAGGCGATGCCACCGCGCCCCAGGGCAAGGGCGTGAAGGTGATCGCGCACGTCTGCAACGACCTCGGCGGCTGGGGCAAGGGCTTCGTGCTCGCGCTCTCCAGACGCTGGCCCGAACCCGAGGCGGCCTTCAGGCGGTGGCACCGGGAGCGGGCGAAGAACGACTTCGGTCTCGGCGCCCTGCAGTTGGTGCAGGTCGAGCCGTACGTCTGGGTGGCCAACCTGGTCGGCCAGCGCGGCATCCGGACGGGGCGCTCCACCGGGGTGCCCGTGCGGTACGAGGCCATCGACACCGGGCTGGCGGCCCTGGGCGGGCGCGCGCTCGAACTCGGCGCCTCCGTCCACATGCCGCGGATCGGCTGCGGACTGGCCGGCGGGCGCTGGGAGAAGGTCGAGCCGCTGGTGGCGGCCCGGCTCTCGGCGCGCGGCGTACCGGTGACGGTCTACGACGTCGGCTGACAGCTCCCCTGACCGCTCCCCGGCCGGGCGCTCGCGGCCGGCCAGGCGTACACGTACTCGGGCAGCACCCAGTCGCCCGGGAACACCCCCTCCTGCTCCGCGATCCGCACGCCGCCCTCGCGCTCGTAGAAGGCGATCGCGCGGGTGTTGGCGCGCAGCACCTCCAGGTACAACTCGGCGGCGGGGAACCGCTCGGCGAGTTCGGCGCGGGCGGCGGCCAGCAGTTCCCGGCCGATGCCCCCGCCGGTGAGGCCCGGGCGGACGTGCAGGTTGTCCACCAGCGCCCGTCCGTCGGCCTGCGGCACCAGATAGACGAACCCGGCCGGCTCACCGGCCCGTTCGGCGACCAACAGCACGGGCGTGTTCTCCGGCGGCCCGTAGTCCACCGCCAGGCGCAGCTCCCACAGTTCGCGCCGCTGGGCGGCCAGTCCGTCCCCGATCGCCTCGTCGGGGACGATCCCGCGATAGCTGGTGCGCCAGCTCTCGGCGTGCAGGTCCGCGACGTCCGCGGCGTCCTGCACCCCGCCGTACCGAATGGTGGTCCGTTCCGGACCGGTCATGTGACGAGCCTCCCACGAAGATGGAGTTGAACATGTTCAACCGTACCGTCTACAGTTCTGGCAAGCTTTTGAACGTGTTCGAAATGACGGGGGACGGGTTCGTGGCACCGGATGCGGAGGGGACATCCGGTGCCACGAACACCGACAGCACCGACACCGGGTGGAACCTCGTCTCCGGTTAGGCTCGTGCCTGTGGACGACCTGGCAGCGACGAACCGAACGGACGGCGAGAAGGGTGCGGCCGACGCCTCGGCCGCACCCGGCGCGGACGCTGGGCCCATGCCCGGCGGCCGGGCCCAGCCCAAGACCGACAAGAGCGAGGCAACCCGGGCGCTGATCCTGGAGACGGCCATGCGGCTGTTCCAGGAACGGGGCTACGAGAAAACCACCATGCGAGCCATCGCCACCGAGGCGGGCGTCTCGGTGGGCAACGCCTACTACTACTTCTCCGCCAAGGAATTCCTGATCCAGGGGTTCTACGACCGGATGACCCACGACCACGCGACCGAGGCCAGGCAACGCATGGCCCACACCCGGGACTTCGCCGAGCGCCTGGAGATCGCGCTGACCTCCTGGCTCGACACGGCCGCGCCGTACCACGAGTTCGCCGCGCAGTTCTTCCGCACGGCGGCCGACCCGACCAGCTCGCTGAGCCCGTTCTCCAACGAGTCCCACCCGGCGCGGGCAACCGCCGTGGAGCTGTTCCGTGACGTGCTGCAGGGCTCGGACCTGGCGCCGAAGCTGGACACCGAACTGGTCGAGCTGCTGCCCGACGTGCTCTGGCTGCACCTCATGGTCGTGGTCCTCTACTGGGTCTTCGACCGGACCGAGGACACCGAGCGGACCAGGGAGTTCGTCCGCCGCTCCACCCCGATGGCGGCCCGGGTGATCAACCTCTCGCGTTACCGGGTGTTCCGGCCGATCGTCCGCGACGCCAAGGGCCTCATCCACGACTTCATCCTGCCCACCATCGGAAAGAGCGTCGTCAAGTAGGCGCGGGGGCGCCTGAGTTGCGAAGGCCGGAGGCCGGCCCGCGGTGCGCGGGCCGGCCTCCGGCGTCGCTGCTGGCACTGGCGCTCCTGGCGCTGGCATTTCTGGCACCGGCGTTCCTGGCACCGGCGTTCCTGGCACCGGCGTTCCTGGCACTGCCGTTCCTGGCGCCGGCGTTCCGGCCGCTCAGAAGTCGGTCGGCGTCCAGGCCCGCAGCGGCGTGCGCAGCAGCAGGTCGGCGGCGGCCGCCGCACCCGGGCGCAGCTCGGTGACCAGACCGGCCGCGGCCAGTCGCGGGACCGTCTCGGCGCCCAGCTGGAGCGAGCCCAACTCCGAGGCGTCCAGGGCGAGATCGGCGTCGTCGGTGGTCCGGACGCAGCGGCCGGTGCCGTTCTCGGCGACCTCGATCGCAAAGCGGCCGGAGGCGTAGCCGAGCTTGTCCTCGACCTCCAGCACCACCCGGCCGGGCGCACCGTACGAGCGGGCACCGAAGGCGGCCTCGACGTCCAGCAGTCGCAGCCACATCGCGTCGCAGTTGCCCTTGCGCGGGGTGGCCGCGCGCGGGTCCTGGAGCAGCAGCGGCAGCGGGTCGTCCGGGGCGAGGCCCTCCACCACGACCCTGCGCACCCAGTCGACGCTCAGCACCAGGCGCCACAGCTCGACGGCGGTGGGCAGGTCGAGGGCGATGAACTCGTCCACGGTGAGCGTGGCGTCGGGGTTGGCGCCGTCCCACTTGTTCTCGACCCGGTAGACGACCATCCCGGTGACCGCGCCGTCGGCGTCCCGGTGGACGGCGGTGAACGGCTCCTTGAAGCTGTCGCCCGGTACCTGGATCCGGTTGGTGCGGCGCTCCCACCAGACCTGGTTGCGGGTGATCGCGCCCGGCTGGGTGAGCCGCCAGCGGTCGTACAGCTCGGCTCCGAGTTCGGCGTGCTGGGCCAGGGTCACGAAGTCGGTCCGGCCGCCGGGCACGCCCGGCAGGCCCTCGCGCAGACCCCGGGTGCGGCTCAGGTCGATGTCCCAGCCGCCGGCGCGGGTGGCCGGGCCGAAGCCGAACCGGCCGTAGATGTTGTACTCGGCGGCCATCAGGACGGCGACGGCGCAGCCGCGCTCGGCGGCCGCGGCGAGGTCGCGTCGCATCATCGCGCTGAGCAGGCCCCGGCGGCGGTGGGTGGCGCTGACCGTGACGTTGGTGATCGCGTCGGCCCGGACCACGGCTCCGCCGGGCACGGTGAGTTCGACGTCGAAGCTGCGGAAGGTGGCGATCTGCCGGTCCCCGTCGAAGCCGGCCACCATCCGGCCCGGCTGCCACTGCCGGCGGCGCAGGTCCAGCGCGACGCCCGCGAACGGGCGCAGGAAGCCGAAGTTCAGCGCCCGGTTCCACTCCTCCACTTCGTCCACGGATACGGCCCGGATCTGGATCCCGTCGACGGTCTCGGGGGCCGTGTGATCAGTGTCGTTGTGCATCCGGCCACGGTACGGGCGGCGTCCGGGGAGGAGCATCCCAATTAATCCGTGTCCGACCCCCGGCGGTGCTCGCCCGGCGTCACCACCCAGTGGTTGGTGCGCAGGACGCGGTCCCCGAAGCCGAGGTCCCGCTCGCCGAGCAGCCGGAAGCCGAGCGCGCGGCAGATCCCGTTGGACGGGCCGTTGGTGGTCCCCGGGTTGGCGTGCACCTCGCCCCAGCGGCCGTCCGCCGCCGCGGCGTCCAGCACCCGGCGGACCGCCGCCTTGGCCAGGCCGCGGCCCTGGAACCCGGGCAGCACCATCCAGCCGATCTCGGAGACGGTCACGCCGTCCTCCTCGTCCTGCCAGAGCGTCACCACGCCCGCCGCCTCGCCGCCGTCGGCCCCGTCGGTGTCGGTCCCGTCGGCGTCCGGCACGATCACCTTGATCCAGGCGCTGTCCTCCGCCACCAGCCGGAGGTCCTTGCGCAGCCGCGCCTCCACCTGCTCCCGGGGCAGCGGGCCACCCAGTTCGGCCATCATCGCCTCGTCACAGCGCATCCGGACGTACGCCTCGACGTCGCCCGCTGCCACGTTCCTCAGCCGCACGGTGCCTCCTCACGAGTGGTCGGAGCGGCCACGCTAACGGAGGCCACCGACACCGGCGGCCGGGACGACGGGTGGCGGCGGGCCGGGACGGCGGGTGGCGGCAGGGTGTTCACTGGTCCGTGGACCGCTCCCGCTTGGCGGGAATCGTCAGACACGCACTACGGTCGGGCGTAGTAGTCCGGGGTGCCCATGATCCAGAGGCTGGCCTGCTTGACCGGCATGCCGACCCGCGGGGCCTCGATCATCTGGTCGTCGCCGATGTAGAGGCCGACGTGGTGGATGTCGGCGGAGCGGCCGGTGTCGGTCCAGAAGACCAGGTCGCCGGGGCGCAGCTGGCGGTAGCTGACCGGGGTGGACTGGGCGTACTGGTCGGCGGCGAAGTGGTTGAGCTGCTTGCCGCCCTCGCGCCAGGCCATCATGGTCAGCCCGGAGCAGTCGTAGCCCTCCGGCCCCTCGCCGCCCCAGATGTAGGGCAGGCCGATCTTGGACCGGGCGAAGGCGATCGCGGCGGCCGCGCCCTCGGCCGACCAGGGGCGGGAGTCGGGCGGCGGCGCCTGGGTCCTGGCGGCCTCGGCCGCGGCGGCTTCGGCCTCGCGGGCGGCCTGCTCGGCGGCGGCCCGGGCGGCCGCCTCGGCCTCGCGGGCGGCGATCGCCTCCAGCGCCTCGTGCCGCTTGCGCTCCAGCTCGACGGTGGTGTTGCGGGCGGCGGCGAGTTCGGCGAGCAGCTGCTCCCGGTGCCGGCCGGCCGCGGCGGCCTCGGTCCGCTGGGCGGCGAGCCGCTGTTCGGCCCTGGTCCTGGCCGCGCCGACCTCGGTCGCGGCCTTCTCGGCGGCCGCGGTGGCGGTGCGGGCGGCGGCGGAGGCGGCACGGGCGGCGGCGGCCGTGGAGGTGGCGGCGTCCAGGATCTGCCGGGTGCGTTCGCTGACCACGCCGACCACGGCGGCACGGGCGCCCGCCTCGTGCGGGCCGTGGGCGCCGAGCAGGGCGTTGAGGGCGGAGAGTTCGGCGCCCGCGCCCTGCCGGTACGTCTCGGCGGCGAGCCGGGCGGCGTCCTCGGCGGCTTCGGAGCGTTGGGCCTCGGCGGCGGCCGCGCGCCGGTTGGCGGCGGCCTCCTCAGCCCGGGCCCGGGTGAGGGCCAGCTGGGCGCCGTTGTAGGCCTCGACGGCCTGTTCGGCGCCGCGGGCGGCCCGGTCGAGTTCGGTACGAGCGGCGGTGAGCGCGGTCTCCAGCGCGGCGGCGGAGGCGGCCTTGCCGTCGGCCTCGGCGCGGGATCGGTCGATCTCCTCGGTGGAGGGGTACGGGTCCTGACCGGCCGGGGGCGCTCCGGCCGCCGGTACGGCCTGCGCCTGGGCGGACTGCGCCGGTACGGCCTGCGCCGGGGCGGGGTGCCCCGGTTCCGGCTGCACCGGGGCGGCCTGGGCGCCGGGGAGCAGCCCGAGCAGGGCGGTGAGGGACAACAGGAGGGTCGGCAGGATCCTGCGCGCCACGAGACATCCCTTCTCACGGGTCCGGTGGGGACGACGGCGGAGGCCGGGCGGCGCGCGGCCTCCGGGGCTGCGGTCGGGGCGGCGGGGAATCCGACGAATCATCCCATCACATGACAGAACGGTCACTCGCCGATCATGTTCTCAACTCGGAGGGTTTTCACACCTCGAACGCGCTCCGCCGGCCGGGTGACCATCCGATGATCCGACTTGGCGTCACCGCCACCCAGGCGCACAAGGTATACGAACTAGCGGTGGATTCGGCGGGTCTTCGTCCGTAGGTGGGGGTGTCGGCCGGGGCGGCGTTCCAGACCGGTCGGGCCGACCGCGTACGTCCGGCTGCGCCCGGCGCGGACCGTACGGCGGCGCTGCCGGGCCCCGGCCGAGCGGGCCGGCACGCCCCCGGAGGGCCCCTCGGACGGTTGCGGGTGCGCCGTCGGCGCCTTCGACGGCGCCCCGGCGACCGCGGCCGAGCGGCGGTCGGCCAGCCGCGCCTGGCGGCGGGCCAGGGCCCGGGCGGCGTGCGCGTCGAGGTGGGCGGAGGCCCTGGCGGCCATCCGCTCGGCGACCCGGTGGGCGGCCGGGTGGTTGGCGGGCACCTTGTCCGGCGCGCCGGCGATCAGGTCGAAGAGCCAGGTGCGGGCCCGGTCCGCACGCCCGTGCAGCAGGCGTTCGCGCCGCAGCGCACGCGCCCGGCGGCGGGGGCGCGTGGTGTACCGCCAGCGGGCCCACGGGCTGCTCGGGCGGGCCAGCCGGATCGCGCCGATCCAGGACAGGCCGGGGACCATGATCCCGAGCAGCCCCGTCCACACCTTGCCCTTGAGCAGGGTGATCACCGAGGCCAGCGCGTTCACCGAGATGACGGTGATCAGGCCCCACCGGGTGTCCTCGCCGGGCACCACGCCGAGCGGCACGTACCCGATCAGCAGCAGGGCGGTGAACAGGATGCCGAAGATCACCGCGTCCACCGACTTGCGGCCCTGCTCGCTCCAGTACACGTCGTCCAGGTGCAGGATCAGCGCGAACTCGTCCAGCACCAGGCCGCAGCCGATGCCGAAGGCCAGCCCGAACCAGTCGATCCACGGGGTGTCGCCGTAGGTGGCGAACACCCCGATGCCGCCGACCAGCAGGAAGCCCAGGCCGAACACCATGTGGTGGATGTGCAGGCCGCCGGGGGTGACGTTGCCGGGCCACCAGCGCACCTTGGCTCGGATCATCCGCACGCTGAACCGGATGAAGACGAAGGAGGTGATGAAGCCGACCAACAGCAGGAACAGCGGTTGCTTGTGCGTGTTGACGATGTGCTCGCGGTAGCTGTCCAGCATGGTCGTCATGGGTCTTACCTTCGTTCCTGGTCCTGCGTCCTGCCTGCCGTGACATGGCCCGGGGCCCAACAGCCGCCCAACACGGATCCCGCTCGGAATCCGCCACCGGGCTCAACGCGCGGTCAGAACCCCCGGGTGCGCTTGGCCGCCCGGCGCGGCATCGCCGGGTAGAGCGAGGGCAGCTCGGCGCCCACCGGCAGTTTCAGGAACAGCCGGGCGATCTCCCCGCCGAGGTTCACCCCGATGGCCAGCGCCATCGCGATCGCGGCCGCCCGGAACACCGACACCAGACCGGTGCTGGAGTGCCCCTGGGCGAAGGCCAGCATCCCGAGGTAGAGCGCCGAACCGGGCATCAGCGGGCCGATCGCGGCGGTGACGTACGGCAGTGCCGAGCCGTTCCGGGCCCGCGCCATCAGCTGGCCGAACAGGCCGACCAGGCCGGCCGCCACCCCGGTGGCCGCGATCGGGTTGACGTGCGCGTTGTACACCAGCGCGCCGTAGCTGGCCCAACCGATGCCGCTGTTGAGGGTGACCAGGGCGAGGGTGCGGCGGTCGGTCTGCAGCAGGGTGGCGAAGGCCAGGGTCAGCACCATCGCGGCGACCATCTGGACCGGCGGGTAGCTGATGCCGACCAGGCTCTCGTCCGGTTTGAGCTTGGCCTCGAAGCCGACGCCCAGGTAGAGGATCATGATCACGCCGATCACGATGCCCGCGACCAGGTAGATCACTTCCAGCAGCCGGGCCGCGGCGGTGATGTAGAAGCCGGTCAGGCCGTCCTGGACGGCGGCGACCAGGGCGCGCCCGGGCAGCAGGGCGAACAGGCCACCGGTGATCACCACCGAGCCGCGCAGGCCCCAGTCGTTGAAGGACAGGATGATCCCGGACGCGGCGGCCGGCATCGCGGCCGCCACGAACTGGTAGAACTCCGGCAGCCGGCGCCTGGCCAGCGCCGAGGCCAGCCGGTCGCCGAGCACGGCCGCTACGAAGGCGCTGCCGAAGACCAGCCAGGCCTTGTCGTCGAGCCGGCCGCCGACCAGGAAGGTCGCCGCACCGGCCAGCAGACCGGTGGTCAGGGCGAGGAACCAGGCCGGGTACGGGTGCCGGTTTCGGCGGATCGCGGCGAGCCGGCGGTAGGCGTCGTTGACCGTCACCTGCTCCGCGGTGATGTCCGCCACCAGCTGGTAGACCGCGTTCAGCCGGGTGTAGTCGGAGGTGCGGCGGCGTACCACCCGGTCGGCGGTGACCGGCGGCTCGACCAGCGAGGGCTGGTGCGAGATGCCGATCAGGGTGAAGGTGACCTGCGGCTCGCAGCGGTCCAGCCGGTAGGCGTGCGCGATGCCGAGCATGGCCGCCTCGACGTCCTCGGCGGCCTCGCCGCTGGCCAGCAGCAGCTCGCCGATGCGCAGCGTCAGGTCGAGGATGCGGGGGACGTTGCGGGCGACGGCCGCCGAGGGGTGCATCTCGCGGGCGGTGCGCTCGAAGGCGGGGCGCTCGGACATCGGGGTGCGCAGCAGGGTGCGCATCCGGTCCGGCCAGGGCGCCTCGCCGGGGGCGCCGGCGGTCAGCTCGGGGATCGGGATGCCGGTGGGCGGGGTGTAGCCGGCGGCGCGCCACTCCTCGGGGGTGAGGGTGTCCTCGGCGACCGAGCGGCGGCGCGGCGGACGGGCGGGCGCGGGGCGCTCGGGGTGTTCACGGCCCTCGGGGCGCTCGCGTCGCTCGGGGTGCTCACCGCGCTCGGGGTGCTCGCCGCGCTCGGGCTGCTCGCGTCGCTCGGAGTGCTCGCCGCGCTCGGGGGCCGGGTGCCCGGTCGGCGGCTCCCCGGGGACAGCGTCCCGGGGGCGCAGGTCGATGGTCAGCTCGGGGTGCGGCTCCGGCGGCACCCCGGCCCCGGGCTCGGGTGCGGGCTCGGGTGCGGGCTCGGGGGTCAGCAGGCCCTTGGTCTCCGTTACGGGCGGGACCAGCGGCACCACGGTGGTGGGCTCGACGACCGGGGCCGGGTAGCCGAGCAGGCCCTCGGTGGGCGGCGCGTCGGCGGGGTGCACCGGCTTCGGCGGTGCCTGCCGCACCTGGCGGACCGCCCGGCCTCCCTTCGCCCGCTTGCCCGCACCCGGTCGGCCCCGCTTAGGCACTTCCGCTCCTCGCCACCCCTGGTGGCCGTCCGGCCACCGTTCGATCTCCGGATACACCTTGCCTGATCGAACAGCCGGACGCACATGTACGCGACGTCCGGCGGTGGCGCTCCCGGACGCCTACCCGGCGCGCCGGCCCGCGGTGTCGCGCGCTCCGGAACGGCGGGCCCGGAGCAGTTCGACCGCCACCGGGACCACGGAGAGCAGCACGATCCCGACCAGGATGGCCTCGATGTTGTCCCGGACGAAGGGGATCCGGCCCAGGAAGTAGCCGAGCACGGTGACCCCGGCGCCCCACAGCACCCCGCCGACCACGTTGAACAGCACGAAGCCGCGGTAGTTCATCCTGCTCACCCCGGCGACGATCGGGGTGAAGGTGCGCACGATCGGCACGAAGCGGGCCAGCACGATCGCCTTGGGGCCGTGCCGGTCGAAGAAGGCGGCGGCCTTCTCGACGTTCTCCTGCTTGAACACCCGGGAGTCGGGGCGGCGGAACAGGCCCGGCCCGACCTTCCGGCCGAACAGGTAGCCGACCTGGTCCCCGGCGATCGCGGCCAGCACGATCAGCGCGCAGACCAGCCAGAGCGGCTGGTGCAGGTAGGTCCCGCCGGCCACCAGCAGGCCGGTGGTGAACAGCAGCGAGTCGCCCGGGAGGAAGAAGCCGATCAGCAGGCCGGACTCGGCGAAGACGACGGCCAGGATGCCGATCAGGCCGAAGGTGGAGATCAGGGTGGTCGGATCGAGCCAGGACGGGCCGAGGGCGATGCTGGTCACGGTGCGGGCACTCCTGGGGGTCGAGTCTTGGCAATGCAAAGGTAAAGCAATGACAAAGACTCGCCAGGGGTGGCGATGGTTCCCCGCCCGGCCCGGCGGTGCGGGCCGGGCGGGGCGCTGGGTAGGGGACCGGGCGGGGAGCCAGCCGGGGGACCGGGCGGGGAGCCAGGCAGGGAACCGGGCGGCTCAGAGGTCGTAGCGATCGACGATCCCGGTGTGCCGGCCGAGGTCCGCCCCGGCCGCGTCGGCCAGGTCGAGCCAGGCCAGCGGGTGCGCCCAGTCGGCGGTGAGCCGGTGCAGCAGCGCGTCGGCCGCCTCCGCCGAGGCGGTCGGCGGGACGCCGAGCGCGGCGTAGATACCGGGCAGCGAGCCGTCGTCCTCCGCCGGGTCGGTGATCCGGTACTGCTCCCCGCTGTACGCCCAGACCGCGTAGCCGGCCGCCCGCAGGTCGTCCCGGAAGCCGGACCAGGCCTCGTCGCCGGGCCAGGCGCCGTCGATCCAGTACGTGGTGAAGCCCGCCGGGTCGAGCAGGGTCAGCAGGGCGAAGACCGGGCGCCAGTTCGCCCGCTCCTGCTCCGGGGCGTCCTCGGCCGGCGGGGCCTCCAGCAGGGCCGGGGCGAAGACCACCACGTCGCCGTGGTTGAGCGTCAGGTCGTCGCCGAGCACGGGCAGGATCCGGGCGGTGGCCGGGCCGGTGCGGACGGCGGGCAGGTCGGCGGTCGAACCGTTGGTGCGGGTGGCGCGGACGGTGACCAGCTGCCACTCCTCGTCCACCGGGCCCTCGGGCTCGTCGAACTCGATGCCGATCCGGGCGCCGGTGGAGCGGACCACGGCCCAGTCCCGGTTGGCGGTCGCCGCGGTGATCAGGTGCCAGAGGTCGGACTCCTGGACCGTTCGGTGGAGCTGCTCCTCCCCCGCCTCCTCGGCGGGCAGGGCGTGCTCCAGCAGCTCCTGGTAGAGGCGCTGGGCGGTGGCGTGGTCGCCCAGTTCGGTGGCGGCGGCCGCGGCCAGCCGGCGGGTGTTGATCCGGTTCGCCTCCAGCGCCAGGATCGCCCCGCACTGCTCCAGCACCTCGGCCCAGCGGCCCTCGGCGGCGGCCCAGCGGGCGCGGATCCAGTGCGCATCGGCCGGGGCGGTCGCGGCCAGCCGGTCGGCGAGCCGGCGGATCCCCTCGGCGTCCCCGGCCTCGATCAGCAACTGGCCGAGCGTGCCGACCAGTTGCTCGCTGCCCGGGTCGGCGTCCAGTCGCCGCCACAGCAGGTCGGCGGCGGCCCGGCTGTGGCCCAGCCCGCCGAGCACGGTGGCCAGCGGCACGGCCAGCCCGGTGGCGCCGGCGGGCTCGCCCCGGTACCGCTCCAGGGCGACGGCGAGCAGGTCCGCACCGGGCTCGACCGGCATCTCGGCCCCGGCCAGGTACGCCGCCAGCTCGCCGGGCGGGACGGGCAGCTCGGGCACCGGCAGCGCCTCGGCAGCCGTACGCAGGGCGGCGACCTCCCCGGCCACGCCCTCGGTGCGGCGCAGCTGGGCCAGCTTGCGCTCCCCGGTGGCTGCCAGGGTGAGCGCCACCGTACGGGCGCCGCGGGCGAGGGCCAGCCGGCCCGCGGCCAGCAGCAGGTCCACGCAAGGGCGGTGCGAACCGGTGGCGTCCAGGTAGCCGACCCAGCCGGCCAGCACGGCGCCCAGTTCGGCGTCGTTCTCCCAGGCCCCGGCCGCGACCAGCAGCTCGACCGTCCGGGTCCAGGTCTCGCGCAGGTCGGCGTGCCGCTCGGCCTCGGCCCGGGCGGGCAGCAGGGCGAGCGCCTCCGGCGTGCGCCCGAGCGAGGCGAGCGCACGGGCCCGCAGCAGGGCGCCCCAGCGCCGGTCGCTCTCGTCGAGCTCCTCGCCCCGGGCCCTGGCGGTCCGGTCGGTGGTGTCCAGCAGGACGAGCACCTCCTCGTGCCGGCCCAGCAGGTGCAGGGTGCCGGCCCGGGCGCGGTGGAAGCGCAGCGAGACCTGCTGGCCGGCCGCCTGCATCCGGGCGGCGGCGGTGTCCAGGTGGGCGAGCGCGTCGGCGGCCCGGCCGTCGTCCTCCAGGGCGTCGGAGTACTCGCGGGAGAGGCAGTCGAAGCAGGCCCGGCCGGGCTCGATCCGGTCCAGCGTCTCGCCGACCACCTCCAGGCGCTCGGTCACGTACCCGGGGCCGTCGACCCGGGCGTGGCAGATCGCGAAGTCCTGCACCACGCAGACGGACTGCGGGCAGCCGGCCGTCTCCTCCCGGTGGGCGAACTCCAGCAGGTCGACCGCCTCGGGCATCACCGACTCGCCCTGCTGGCGCTTGTTCAGCAGGTTCTGCATCCGCCAGTGCCGCAGGTAGACCTCGACCCAGGGCAGGCCGAGGGCGCGCGCGGCGGCGACCGCCTCCGGGAAGACCGCGTCGAGCTGCTCGTTGCGGCCCTCGGTGGCGTGTTCGGGCAGCTCGTACATCGCGTCGGCGAGCCGTGCGTGGCCGGCTTCGCGCAGCTGCTGGTGGGTGTCGCGCACCCAGGCCCAGATGTCGGTGGTCATGGCTGGTCCCCCTGTGTCGTGCTGGTGTGTGGTCTGGCGCGGGCCGCTGACGGTCCGTCCGGCCGAAGGCCCGTCGATGTGCCCGCTGGGGCGTCGGCCCGGGCGTCTACCGGGGCGTCGGCCGGGCCGTCGTCCGTCACACTTCGTCCCGGAGCGCGCCGGGGCTGTCCGGGACGTCCGGCAGGCCGGCCGGGACGGCGGCGGTGAGGGCGGAGACGGCGGTGCCGATGCCGGCCAGCGCGGCGCCGAGGTCCCCCTCGGCGGGGCCGGTGGAGGCCGCCGCCATGATCACCTTGAGCGAGCGGAGCAGCCCGGCCGCGGTGGCGCTGCCGGTGTGCCCGGCGCGGTAGGCGGCGAGCAGGTCCCGTACGGCCGGGCAGTCCAGGTTGAGGTAGAGCCGGGCCTTGACCGCGCCGTCGGTGCGGGCGGTGAACGCCCGGGCCAGCCGCAGCGCGGCGGACGGGATCCGGGCGTCGGCCTGGTCGTCCTCGATCCGGGCCTTCAACTCGGCCTCCCGGTCGGGCACCAGGACCAGCGGCAGGCCGGGCGGGTCGAAACGGGCCGGGACGAGCTGCTCGCCCTGGTCGGCGAGGGCACCGGCCAGCCAGGCCGCCTCCTCGGGCGGCAGCGGGCGCTCAGGGTCCCGGAACAGTTCCCGGTTGCCCTGCTCGCTGCCCAGCTCGACCAGCCGGCAGCCGCGCAACTGGGCGTAGCGGCGCAGGAACGGCAGTACCGCGTAGCGGTCGCCGCGGGCGATCGGGACGCGCATCACCCGGTACAGCATCTCCTCGAAGCCGCCGCCGCTGCCGAGCGCGACGTGCACCGCGCCCCCGCCGGCCGCCCGCAGGCCGCCCGCGGTGAGGTCGCCCTGCGAGGTGGGCACCGGGACGTCGTCGGCGAGCAGGGTGAACAGCCGGTCGTCGCAGAGCGCGGCGCCGAGCAGCTCCTGGCCGTGCCGGGTGAGGATCCGGCGCCAGACGGCGGGCCGCAGCCGGGCCGTCTCGTACAGGCCGTCCACGACGGCGTCGGCGAGGGCCCGTTGCAGCGCGCGGTAGTGCTCGTCGCGCTGGAGGTCCTCGCGGCTCGCGGTGGGGGTGAGCCGGCTGGACTCGATCACGCCGCCGATGAAGCCGGCCCAGCTGGGCAGCAGGTCGCGGGCGTCCTCGGCGAGCAGCATGCCGCGCAGGTAGACGGCGAGATCGCGGTTGTCGCTGCTGCCGTAGGAGCCGCCGTCCTGGACCCAGAGCAGGCCGACCGCGTCGGTGGCGCCGGCGGCCGGAGCCTCGGCCGTACCGTCGGCCGGACCGTCGGCCGCGGCGTCCCCCTGGACGGGCAGCACCGGGAAGGCGGTGAGCGGCTCGAAGCGGCGGCCGAAGGCGGTGGCGAAGCGCATCCGGGCGGCGTGCTGGTCGCCTTCGACACGCTGGCGCCAGGGCACCTGGACGGCGTTGACGGGCCGTTCGTCGTCGCCGACGTGGACCGGTACGGGCAGCAGGACGCAGTAGCGGCCGAGGACTTCGCGCAGGGCGTGCTCGTCGGCGAGGTGGGCGTGCTCGGCCTTGAGCGCCAGTTCGACGACGGTGCCGGGCTCCGGGCGGGCGGGGACCGGGTCGACCCGGTACTGCTCGCCGCCGCGGCTGCGGTAGCGGTGGCCGAGCCCCGGTTCGCGGTGCGAGGTGGTGGTGACGGTCACCTCGTCGGCGACCGAGAAGGCGGAGAGGAAGCCCAGGCCGAAGGCGCCGATCAGCTCCTGGTTCCCGGTCAGTTCGCGCAGCATCCGGGTGTAGCCGGTGCCGACGGTGGCGAGGTAGGCGTGGATCTCCGGTTCGGTGAGGCCGGCTCCGGTGTCCTCGATGGCGACGGTCCGCCGCGCGGCGTCGGCGCGTACCCGGATCCGCGGCCGGTGCTCGCCGTCCGGGTCCTCCAGGAGCCGGCGGGTGTGCGAGTCGTGGGCGTTCTGGACGAGTTCGCGCAGGGCGACCAGGGGCGTGGAGTAGAGGTGGGTGGCGAGGACGTTCACCAGGCCGCCGAGGTCGACCTCGGTGGTGCGCACGTCGTCGGTCGGGGTGGGCTCGGTCGGGACACCTTCAGACATGGGTCCTCAGTGTGCCAGTGCGACAATCCGTCGACCATTTCTTTCTATGCATCAGACGGAATGACGGATTCTGGTCAATGAGGAATTGACCACTCCCCCACCATCGAGGGAAATGCCACCCGTTTGGTGGAGTTCGTCCACGCCACTGGTGAATGCTGAGCGTGCGACGTCAGGCAACGGCGCTACGGAGCGGCCACTCCGGATCGCGCCACATTCGCACCTCCAGCTCAGGGAGACCAGCGTGTCCCGTATTCGCGCAGCCGCCGCCGTCACCGCCCTCGGGGCCTTCCTCCTCGTCGGCGTCGGCGCCGCCACCGCGCACGCCGACAACGGCGCCGGCGCGACCGACCACTCCAACGGCAGCGTCGTGAGCAACGTCGGCTCCGGCAACGTCATCGGCACCGTCAACGGCAACGTGGTCAACACCCAGCAGACCGCCACCGGTTCGGGGGCGAGCAACCAGAACAACGGCCTCGCCGTGGCGGGCAACGGCGGGAACGTCGGTGCCCTCCAGGGCAACGGCAACTTCGACGCCCGGGTCTACTACCCGCACGTCCTCTACTAGCCGGTCCGACCGGTACCAGCCGGGGCCGACCGGGTCCGCGCCCGGTCGCAGTGCACGGGGCCGGGTGCCCGCCGCCGTTCCGACGGTGGCGGGCACCCGGCCCGCCCCGTCTCCCGGGTGCTTCCGGGGTGCTCCCGAGTGCTCCCGGGCTAGGCGTCCACGCCCAGCACCGCCCGGCCGATCCGCCGCAGGCAGTCGCCGAGGTCGGGCCGGGCACTGTACGGACGGTTCCGCACCCCGTCGTTGACCAGCGAGAACAGCGCGTGCACCCGGATCCGGGCGGTCACCGCGTCGTACTCCGGGCGCACCTGCCGGAGCAGCCCCACCCAGGTGCGCAGGAAGTCCCGCCGGAAGTCCACCGCGGCCCGGCGGTCCGGCGGGGCCAGCCGCTCGGTCTCGCTCAGCATCGCCCCCAGGTAGTCGCCGTTGCGCAGCGCGAAGTCGACGTACGCGCCCAGCCCGGCCGCCAGCGCCTCCGCCGGCCCGGCGGCCGTCGAGATCGCGCCGTCCACCTCGTGCCAGAGCCGCTCCCGGCTGCGCACCAGGGAGGCGGCGAGCAGCTGGGCCTTGCTGTCGAAGTGCCGGTACACGCTCGGGCCGGAGATGCCGACGGCGGCGCCGAGTTGATCGGTGCTGACGTTGTCGAAGCCGCGCTGGTGGAACAGCCGGACGGCGGCGGCGAGCAGCTCCTCCCGGCGGGCCTGCGGCCTCGGCCGGGGCACCTCGCCGGTGGGCAGTGAGGGGCCGGGGGCGGTGTCGTCCAGGGGGACCGCGAGCACGGCCGCGACCAGTTCGCGCAGCAGCGCCTCGGCCCGGCGGGGCTGCGGGGCGACCGACTGGTAGGACAACCCGGCGCAGCCGGAGAGCGCCGACCAGCAGAGCAACTCGGCGTCCGGGGGGGAGAGTTCCGGCCGCTCGGCGCGCAGCACGGCGGCCATCAGGGCGACGTCCGCGCGGAGTTCGCGACGCAGTGCGGCCCGGCGGGCCGGCGGCAGCAGTCGGGCGTCGCGCTGCACCAGGGTGCCGAGCGGGCGGTGGGCGACCGCCACCTCGGCCAGCACCGCGCCGAGTTCGGTGGTGCTGCCGGCCGCGCGCAGGCCGTCGCCGAGCGCGTCCAGGCCCAACCGGACGGCGCGGTCCAGCAGTTCCGGCTTGCCGCGGAAGTGCCGGTAGAGGGCGGGCGCGGTGATGCCCACCCCGGCCGCGACCTCGGTCATCGAGACCTGGTGGTAGCCGCTGCGGTGGAAGCGGTCGGCGGCCACGGCGAGGATCTGGGCGCGCCGGCCGGGCGGCCTTCGGACCACCATCGCGCACCTCCCGCATCCGTCCCGAGCTCCGCCCGAAGGCTAGCAAGGATTCACTTGGCCGCCGCGTCGACCAGCGTTCCCGGGCCCGATTTCCGGGCCCGATTGCCGCGCCGCCGACGCTGGACAGTCGAGGCTACCCGGGATTAACTTGTCGGGCCACCACCTGGCACGTTCCGCCTCCGCCGGCCCTCCGGCCGGCACCGTCGAAGGGAGCGCCGCCGTGCGCCGCACCGTGTTCAACGAGGACCACGAGGCCTTCCGGGAGACCATCCGGGACTTCATCGCCAACGAGGTCGTCCCGGTCTACGAGAGCTGGGAGGCCGACGGCCACCCGCCCCGCGACTTCTACCGCCAGCTCGGCGCACTCGGCGTCTACGGCATCGAGGTGCCGGAGGAGTACGGCGGCGCCGGCGAGAGCGGGTTCAAGTACCAGGCGGTGATCGCCGAGGAGACCGCCCGCGCGGGAGTGAGCTTCGGCTCCTCCGGCGTGCACACCGGGCTGGTGCTGCCGTACCTGCTGGAGTACGCCAACGAGGAGCAGAAGCGGCGCTGGCTGCCCGGCTTCGTCTCCGGCGACATCATGACCGCGATCGCGATGACCGAGCCGGGGGCCGGCTCCGACCTCGCGGGCATCACCACCACCGCCCGGCTCTCCGAGGACGGCACCCACTACGTCCTGAACGGCGCCAAGACCTTCATCACCGGCGGCGTGCTGGCCGACCTGGTCCTGGTGGTCGCCCGCACCGCCCCGTACGACCCGGAGAACCGCCGGGCCGGGCTCTCCATCCTCTGCGTGGACACCACCTCGCCGGGCTACTCGGTCGGGCGCAAGCTGCAGAAGATCGGCCTGCGCACCTCGGACACCGCCGAGTTGGCGTTCGTCGACGTCAAGGTGCCGGTGGAGGACCTGCTCGGCGAGGAGGGCCAGGCCTTCTCGTACCTGACCCACAACCTGGTGCAGGAGCGGCTGGCGATCGCGGTCGGCGCGTACGCGGCGGCCGCGGCGGCGGTGCGGTTCGCGCTGCAGTACGTCAAGGACCGCAAGGTGTTCGGCAAGGCGGTGGCCGAGTTCCAGAACACCAAGTTCACCCTGGCCGACTGCCAGGCCCAGGTGATGGCGCAGCAGTCGATGGTGGACCGGGCGCTGGAGCTCTACCAGGACGGCGAGTTGAGCGTCGCGGACGCGGCCGCAGCGAAGCTGTTCTGCACCGAGTCGGCCTCCACCGTGATCGACAAGTGCCTCCAGCTGCACGGCGGTTACGGCTACATCCTGGAGTACCCGATCGCCCGGCTCTACACCGACAACCGGGTGTTCCGGATCTACGGCGGGACCAGCGAGGTCATGCGCAGCATCATCGCCAAGTCCCTGGGACTGTAGCGGCGCCCCGGGACCCCGGAACCGCGGCGGGCCGCACCCCCATGGCGGCCCGCCGCACCCGTTCGGACGTACGGGCGCTGCGGGCGTGACGCGCTCGTACGGGCGCTGCGGGCGTGACGCGCTCGTACGGGCGCTGCGGTCGGACGGGCGCGCGGGTGCTCAGTTGCACGGGCGCGCGCGGGTGCTCAGTTGGGCGAGCCGTGTTCCGCGCGCCAGGCCTCCCAGCCGGCCGAGGAGGCCACCTTCGCCTCGTGCAGGGCCCGTTGGGCGAGCGCGCCCGGCGGGGTCTCCAAGCTGCGCACCCAGTCGCGGCCCGCGGTGAACAGCGCCGCGCACACCAGCGCCGCCCCGGCCGCGCCGAGCACCGAGCCGATGCCGGTCAGCACCACACCGCCGGCCAGCAGCGAGCGGTTGACCTGGAGTCCGTTCAAGATCTTCTGGTTGGTCGCCATGCCTCCACGATGCGGGCAGTCGGCAGGGCCTGCACCTCGGGCGGCCCGCTCCGGGCCCCTCCCGGGTGCGCACGGCCACTCCGTCCGCCAGCCTGGGCACACGACCCGGGCCCCGGCACAGGAGGAGGCGGCGCGATGCCCGATCTCGAACGGCTCGCCGTGGAGCACGCCGCCCGGGCGGCGGAAGGCCCGCACGGGCGCAGCGCCCATCTGGTGCTGCACGACGGGGTGCTGCGGCAGACCGTGATCGCCCTGACCGCCGGCACCGCGCTGGACGAGCACACCCCGCCCACCGCGGGAAGCGTCCAGGTGCTGCGCGGCCGGGTCTCGTTGACCATCGCCGGGCGGCGGGTGGAACTGGCCGCGGGCGAGCTGGAGCCCGTACCGCAGGAGCGGCACGGGCTGGTGGCCCACGTCGACTCGGTGGTACTGCTGACCGCCGTCACCGCGTAGCGCACGTCACGGCGTTGCGCGCGTCACGGCGTTGCGCACGTCACCGCGTAGCGCCCGTCAAGGCATGGCGCCCCGTCACGGCGTGGCGCCGGCCCCCAGCACGCTGTCGCTGACCAGCCGGAGCCCGCGCAGGAACTCCTGGCCGGTCGGCGCCTGGTCGGGCGCGGCGAGCCATTGGGCGACGTAGCCGGCCAGCAGGATCTGGTAGAAGGTGCCGCGGGCGAGCTCCTCCTCGTTGTCCGGGACCTCGGGAAGCCCCTGGAACACGGCGGCGAGCCCGAGCCGCCCCTCCTTCTGCGCGTCCTCGAAGGCCTTCGCCAGCTCCGGGTTGTGCCCGGCCAGGGCGAGCGCCTCGAACTGCGCGGCCCAGAGCCCCCGGTGCTCGACGAAGACGTCCCGGAGGCCGTTCCAGGCGGCGGCGAAGCGCAGCTCCGGGTCGTCCGACACCTGGTTGGCGCCGTACACCACCACCCCCAGGGCCTCACCCATCTCGCCGATCGCCTCGATCATCGCGGCGTTGAGCAGCGCGTCCTTCGAGCCGAAGTGGTAGCCGATCGCGGCCAGGCTGACGCCCGAGGCGTTCGCGATGTCGCGGGCCGTGGTGCGTCCGTAGCCCCTCTCGTACAGGCAGTGCTTGGCGCCGGCCATCAGGTCTTCACGGTTTCCCATACCCCCGATCCTACGGAACATCTGTACAGATGTCTTGCACGAACGTCTCGGACGCACGTACGTATCGGACGATCGTCTCGTACGGACGTCTTGGACAATCGATTTAGACATCCGTACTAGACAAGCGTCTGAAATGCTCGTACCGTCTTCCCCATGACCGCAACCACCGGCCGCGCAGGCCGCCGTGAATGGACCGGCCTGGCCGTCCTCCTGCTCCCGACCCTGGTCCTCTCCATGGACATGGGCGTGCTGTTCTTCGCCGTCCCGTACATCTCCACCGAGCTGGCCCCCAGCGGCACCCAGCAGCTGTGGATCATGGACATGTACTCGTTCCTGCTGGCCGGACTGCTGATCACGATGGGCGCGCTGGGCGACCGGATCGGCCGCCGCCGGCTGCTGATGATCGGTGCCGCGGGCTTCACCGGTGCCTCGCTGCTGGCCGCCTGGTCCGGCAGTGCCGAACAGCTGATCGCCGCCCGCGCGCTCCTCGGCGTCGCCGGGGCCACCGTGATGCCCTCGACCCTCGCGCTGATCCGCAACATGTTCCACGACCCCAAGCAGCGGCAGGTCGCCCTCGGCGCCTGGGGCGGCGTCCTCACCGCCGGGGCCACCCTCGGCCCGGTCGCCGGCGGACTGCTGCTCGACCACTACTGGTGGGGCTCGGCCTTCCTGGTCGCCGTCCCGGTGATGCTCCTGGTCCTGCTGACCGCGCCCGTCCTGCTGCCCGAGTACCGCACCGCCACCCTCCCGCGGCCTTCGGCCGGGGGCACCCCCGTCGGCCGCTTCGACCTGCCCGGTGCCGCGCTCTCGCTCGCCGCGATCCTCCCCCTGGTCTACGGCGTCAAGACCCTCGCCGTGGACGGCTGGAACCCGCTCCCCGCCCTCGCCGCCGTGGCCGGGCTGCTGTTCACCGGCGCCTTCGTGTGGCGCCAGCGCACCGCCGCGAACCCGCTGATCGACCTGGGCCTGTTCCGGATCCGCACCTTCAGCGGGGCGATCAGCGTCAACACCCTCGCCATGTTCGCGATGATGGGCTTCGCCCTCTTCACCTCCCAGTACCTCCAACTGGTCAAGGGCATGAGCCCGTTCACCGCCTCGCTCTGGTCGCTGGTGCCCAGCGTCGGCGTCGGCGCGGCGATCGGGATCAGCTCGGCGCTGGCCGGCAAGCTCCGCCCGGCGGCCCTGATGGGCGGCGGCTTCGTGGTCGGCGCCGTCGGCTTCGCGATGATGACCCAGGTCGGCCCGCACTCCCCACTGGCGCTCATCCTCACCGCGGCGGGCGTACTGGCCGCGGGCACCGTCGGCACCATGACGATGACCGCCGAGATGGTCGTTTCGGCCGCCCCCGCCGAGCAGGCCGGTGCCGCCTCCGCCACCTCCGAGACCGCCGTCGAACTCGGCAGCTCGCTCGGCATCGCCCTGCTGGGCGCGGCGGGTGCCGCGGTCTACCGCCACCAGCTGGACGGCGCCCTCCCGGCGGGCGTCGACGGCACGGCCGCCGGTACCGCGCGGGACACCCTCGGCGGCGCCGTCTCCGTCGCGGCCCACCTGCCCGGCCGGCTCGGCCCGGACCTGTTGGAGACCACCCGCGGCGCCTTCACGGACGGCCTGCACGTCGCCGCCGTCGTCGGCCTGGTCTTCGCCCTCGGCGCCGCCGTCCTGGCCCACCGCCTGCTGCGCCACCTGCCCACCACCACGGCCCCGGCCGCCGTCCCCACCCCGGAGCAGCAGCCCGCCGCCGTCTGACCCACCCGCACGGCCCCGATCCACGCGAGTCATCGAGAGCCCCCGCCCACCCGGGCGGGGGCTCTCCGCCGTTGAGCGACACGGACTCAAAGGCGCCGGTAGACCTCGCGGCGATTGCCCGCCGACAGGACCCAGACCACCAGCACCCCGTCCCTGACGGTGTACAGCACCCGGTAGTCCCCCACCCTCAGCCGCCATCGGGCATGGTGCCCCTGGAGAGCCCTGATGTCGAAGCCCGAGGTGTCGCCGGCATCCAGGGCCTTCTGCAGCTCGGCGAGCCGGTGAAGAATCCGAACGGCATCCTGCTTGGGCACCTTGAGGAGATCCCGCTGCCCGTGCGGGCTGAACCTGGTGACGTACCCCATCACGGTCAGCCGTGGTGATCGCGGAGCATGGCGGCCATCTCTTCCAGAGAGACGGAGCCTTCCAGCCCTTCGGCCTCGGCCTCGTCCGCGAGACGGTTCAGCCAGTCGTCCTCGGCCTGCTCGGCAATCTCCCGGAGGTGCCGGTACTCGGCGATGTCGATCACCACCGCCTCCTGCTTGCCCCGCCTGGTGATGATCGTTGGCGTCTCGTCACGTCGCGCCCGTTCGATCACATCTGCCAGATGGCTTCGAACCTCGGCCATCGACTCAATCACTGGCTCACTCATGACGCGAATGTAACAGATGTACATCCGTCACAGGTGGCAGTCCGGCCAACCAGGTTCGGGAAGAGAGGGTGCGAGGCGGGCGGCCGTGCCAGGGTGAGGGGCATGGGGACTGAACACGAACGGGTGCGCGGGAGTTACGACGCGGTGGCGGAGGAGTACCTGGGGCGGATCGGGGGTGAGTTGGCGCACAAGGTGGTGGACCGGGCGCTGTTGGGGGCCGTCGTGGAGGAGGCCGCCGGCGGGCTGGTGGCGGACCTGGGGTGCGGTCCGGGGCACGTGGCGGGGTGGCTGACCGAACAGGGCGCGCGGGTGGTCGGGATCGACCTGTCGCCGCGGATGGTCGAACTGGCCGCGCGCGAGCACCCGCGGGCCGAGTTCCGCACCGGGGACCTGCTGGCGCTGCCCGCCGCCGACGGCGAGTTCGCGGCGGCCGTGGCCCTGTACTCGGTGATCCACCTGGAGCCCGACGAACTGCTGCCCGCCTTCGCCGAGATGCTGCGGGTGCTGCGGCCCGGCGGGCTGCTGCTGGTCTCCTTCCACCTGGGCGAGGAGGTGCGGCACCTGGAGGAGTGGTGGGGCCATGACGTCGACGTGGACTTCCACTTCCTGCGAACCGACGCCGTCGCCGCCCGCCTGACCGAGGCCGGGTTCGCCGTCGAGGCCCGGCTGGAGCGGGACGGCCTGCCCGAGGAGGCCGACACCCGACGCGGCTACCTGCTGGCGCGGCGGCCGCGCTGACCGTCCACCCGGGGGTGGAGGCCGCTGCGTCCACCCCCGGGTGCGTGTCCCGACGGCGCGGCCGGGGGACCGTGGAGGCGTGGTCCCGACCGTCAGGAGCCTCCCATGTCCCTGCCGTCCCTCCTCTCCCTGCTCGGCGTCCTCTGCTGGGTCGGCTACGAGCTGCTGCTGCGCCGCCGCGAGGACAGCGCGGCCGGCAGCTGGCGCGCGGACGACCGCGACCGCGGCTCGACCCGGCTGCTGCTCGCCTGCTACGTCGCGTCCGTCCTGGTGGTGGTGCTGTTCGACCGCGCCGGCCTCGGCACGCTGCCCACCGGGCCGCGCTGGTCCGGGGTCGCGCTGGTCGTCGCCGGGCTGGCCCTGCGCGGCTGGGGCATGCGCACCCTGGGCCGCTACTACACCCGCACCCTGCGGACCGTGGACACCCAGCACGTGGTCCGCGGCGGCCCGTACCGGCTGATCCGCCACCCCGGTTACGCGGGCAGTCTGCTGGTCTGGTCCGGCTACGCGCTCGGCACCGGCAGCTGGGCGGCGGCGCTGCTGGTCACAGCCCTGCTGCTCGGCGCGTACGGCTGGCGGATCGCCGCCGAGGAGCGGCTGCTGCTCAGTGCCTTCGGCCCCGCGTACGCGGACTACCAGCGGGTTTCCAAGCGGCTGGTGCCGTTCGTCTACTGATGGGCCACTGACGGCTCGAACGGCGGGAATCGTCGGACGGGCCCTCCCGGTCCGCTCCAACGGCACCTGGTTTTCGGCCAGCGTTTCCCGGCCGGTGTATCCGTTCGGCGTGAGGGCCAGGCATACTGGCCAACAGGGCCTAGCGCCCTCCGTGACTCTAGACAAGAAGGGACCGGTGGCCAGGGATGCTGCGGAACGGTCTTGAGCCCTGGCACATCTTGGTGGTGCTGGCGGTCGTAGTCCTGCTGTTCGGATCGAAGAAGCTGCCGGAGATGGCCCGTGGCCTCGGCAAGTCGATGCGCATTCTGAAGGCGGAGACCAAGGCGATGCGCGAGGACGGCGGCGAGCAGGCGGACGCCGGCACCGCGCAGAGCACGGCCGCCCCCCAGCAGGCCGCCGACCGCCCGGCCGTCACGCCGACCAACGTGACGAAGAGCGCCGAGGCGAAGCGCCCCGAGACGACCGCCTGAGTCGTCCGAGCTCCGCTGTCGAGCCCCCCGGTGGATTCCACCGGGGGGCTCGACGCTTTCCCGGGCCGCCTCGCCCCGGCGGAGCAGTCGGACGGGCGGGGCGCGCCCGGGTGGACCAGGCTGGGCGGGATGTCCGAGAACTCTCCTCTCCCGTCGGCCGACCTCCGGGCCATGGCGTGGCTGCTGGGCGCGTTCACGCTGCTGACGGTCGGGTACTTCACGCTGCCGTTGGAGTGGTTCGGTGACCGGCGTCCGGTGCTGAGCTGGACGGTCTTCGTGGCGGCGCTGGGCGGGTTGAGCTGGCTGATGCTGGCGAAGATCGTCGGGTTGATTCGGGGGACGGCGAAGCGGCCGGTGGCCTGGCTGGCCTTCCTCATCTTCCTGGCGATGATCATCTTCTCGGCGACGTACTACGTGCTGGGCGCGCACAAGGCCGAGTTCGCGGGGCTGGAGACGCGGTTGGACGCGCTCTACTTCACCGTGGTGACGATGGCGACGGTGGGGTACGGCGACATCACCCCGGCGGGGCAGACGGCGCGGCTCGTGGTGGTGCTGCAGATCGGGTACAACTTCGTGTTCCTCGCGGCGGCGGCCGGGACGGCGTCCCGGGCGATCCGCGGGAACGTCGAACGACGGATCCGGCGCGACGGGTGAGGGCCGCTGTGGCCCGCCCGGCCCGTCAGTCGTCCCCGTCGGGCTCGGGCGGGGCCGCGCGGAGGGCGGTGACGACCCCCAGGGCGACGGTCGCGAGCGCGAGCGCGAGGAGGGCGGCGAAGGCCGCGGCGATCAGGAATCGCACGGGGCGCCCCACTGGCGTTCGGCTTCGAGGAGGAGGGACAGGAGGTTCAGCAGCGTCGACGCGGGCGCCGTGTTGAAGCAGACCAGGACGCGGCCGTCGAGGGTCCGGTCGGTGTCGATGGAGGGGAAGAGCAGGCCGAACTTACGGCCGCGCTGCTGGAGTTCGGCGATCAGCGTACGGATGTGCTCGTCGGTGCAGGCCCGGACCCGGGGATCGGTCGGCAGCAGCGGGCGGCGGGGGAGGGACATCAGGCGGCGTCCAGGTCGCACTCGAACCAGATGACCTTGCCGCGTTCCTGCGGGTCGACGCCCCACCGGTGGGTGAGGCCGGCGACCAGCTGGAGGCCTCGGCCGGACTCGGCGAGGAGGTCGAGGGGCCGCGGGTCGGGGAGCGCGGGGCTCTCGTCGGCGACCGAGACCCGAAGGGTGTTGTGGAGGAAGAGGATCTCGGTGACCGGCGCGGGGGTGTCGCCGTGCAGCCAGGCGTTCACGAGGAGCTCACCGAGGGCGAGTTCGGCCTCGAAGGTGGCGGAGGGGTGCCACCCCGCGCGGACCATCGCGTTGCGGAGGGACTGGCGGGAGAGGGCGAGGGAGGGCGTGTTGAGGTGACGCATGGGAGAACTCCCGGGCGTGTGTGGGATGGAGAACCGGCGGATACGTCGCCGTGGACCAGGCCATGCGGATGGGCATGGCTGCTCTGCGGTGCTTGCCAGCAAGCATTACTGACGATCCGTCGGATCGACGTGACATCGACCATAGCTCACCGAAGTCACATGTGATTCCAAGTCCGGATAACTTCACTCTCAAGTGGACCCCGTCCCCGGCCGAGCGGCAGACTTGGGCCACATCGGCAAGGAAGGAACCAATGCCGCCGCGAGTCAGCCCGACACTCCGTCAACGCCGCATCGGCACCGAACTCCGGAAGATGCGCGAGGCCGCCGGCCTGTCGACCGGCGCCCTCGCCAGAGACCTCGGCATCGACCGGACCCAGGTCAGTCAGATAGAGGCCGCCAAGGTGGGCGTGAGCCCGGAGCGCCTCCGATCCTTCGCCGCCGCCTGCAAGTGCATGAACGAGCCGCTGATCGACGCGCTGGAGGTCATGGTCCAGGACCGCTCGAAGGGCTGGTGGGAGGACTACCGCGGCACCATCCCGGACGGGTTCCTCGAAGTCGCCGAACTGGAGAAGACCTCGGAGAGCCTGATGCTGTGGGTTCTCACCCACATGCCCGGCCCGTGCCAGACGATCGCTTACGCTTCGTCAATGTTCGGACGATCGATCCCGCCCGTCCCTCGGCACGAGCTGGAAGTCCGGACCGCGTTCAGAATGCGCCGCAAGGCAGATCTCCGCCGCGACCAGAAGCCCATGACCTTCTTCATCTACGAGTCGGCTCTGTGGACCCGCTTCGGAGGCGTGGAGATCCTTCGGGAGCAGCTCGAATCCCTACTCGAAGACTCCGAGCAGCCGTGGATGACCGTCCGAGTCGTACCGTTCGACATCGACACCTTCCCCGGCGCCATTGAGAACCTCACCTACGCGTTCGGCAAGGTGTCCGAACTGGACACCGTGGAGGTGGAGTCCTCCCGTGGACCTGTCTACATGGATGCCGTCAACGAACTCACCTGCTACCGATCGATCTTCACTCGCACCGAATCGATCTCGTTGAGCGAGAGCAAGTCTCGTAGCCTGATTCGCAAGATCGCAAAAAGCCTATGAAAGGCCAATCATGACCTACACCGAGTGGCAGAAGTCATCATTCAGCGGGTCCGGCAGCGAGTGCGTGGAGGTCCGCAAGGCCGACACCCTCATCGAACTCCGGGAGTCCGACGAAGGCGACACCATCCTCCGCACCACCCCCACCGCCCTCGCCGCCCTCCTCCACGGCCTCAAAGCAGGCGAATTCGACCACCACGCCTAACCACCCAGCGGCCCCTCGCGCTCGTCCGCGCGAGGGGCCGCCGTTCAGGGCAGGGTATTTCCGGGGTCGTCCAGCCAGACGGACTGCGTACCGTCCCGGGTGATGGTCACGCCGAACCGGCAGAGGTCCGGCCTTCCTGCCTCCAACCACCACAGTCGGGCGCTGGTGATCTCGTCCCACAGCCGGCGCGGCCCGGACTGGCGGACGGCGTCCTCGGCGTCCCATCCGGCATAGCGGGCGGACGCCCACGAGCCCGCGCCGTCCGAGAGTTGCATGCGGTAGGTGCCGCTGGGGTCGGCCTCGTCCCACACGTGTTCGTACCGGACGCCTGGTACCCGCAGGCCGATGGCGAAGGCCGCGTGAACGTCCTCCTCCGCGAGGTCGGGATCCATCAGGGACGGGCCCCGGTAGTCCGGCGTGCCGGAGGGGCCCGTCACAGCGTGGGGCCGCTGCGATCGCATCCACATGAAGCTGACGTTGCCGACGAACCGCCCGTGCGACGACTCGCCCGGCCCACCGACCACCAGGCGCAGCAGTCCGGCGTTGGCGTACGGGGTGCCCCACGGGGTGACGATCACGCCGCCGGGTCGGGTCTGCTCGATCCAGGCGGACGGCACCCGGCGGACGGCTGCCGTCGAATGGATGCGGTCGTAGGGGGCGCCTTGGGCCCACCCGGCGAGCCCGTCGCCGACCACGCAGTCGGGTGAGAATCCGGCGGCCCGGAGTCTCCGCGCCGCCTCGGCAGCTACGGCCGGGTCCACCTCGATCGTCGTCACGTGCTCATCGCCGAGTCGGGCCGAGAGCAGAGCACTCGTCCATCCGGTGCCGGTGCCGATATCGAGCACGTCGCACCCGTCGCTCAGGTCCAGGTGGCGGAGCATGTCTGCGACCAGGGACGGCATGGATGCCGATGACGTGGCGATTCCGGGTCCGTCGTCGTCCCCGTCGTCCAGCTGTGTGACGACCACATCATCGGCATCGACCATGGCCCACCAGTCGTCCGGGTCATCGGACCGGGTGATCCGACGGTAGCCCGTCGGGGCATCGTCATCCGGGGCCCACACGGCGCCCGGGACGAACGCAGAGCGCGGGGCGCGCTCGAACGCGCCCCGCCACTCCTCGCCCAGCACGCCGGCCTCGGTCAGGTCGGTCAGCAACTGCGCGTACTGATCCATTGATTGGCTCTCACTTCTTCTTCTCACCCGGGTCGGCCGGGGGGACCTTCTTGGTCCACTGGCCGTCGGACTCCCGCTTGGACTGCTTCTTGTCCCCGGACTCGCCGCCCTTGCCGTCTCCGCGCTTTCCCATCTTCGACTTCCTCTCGGCCGCTTGGTGTCCGGCCCGTTCGGTGCTGCGGATCCCACCGACCCCCAGTCATCCGACGGACCGTCAGTGAACTAGTCCAGCATGGAGAGTGACCCAGATCGCTCGCTACGGTTATGAGTGAACTAGTCTGCCCACGCGGGGGATCGCCCACCGAGCGGAAGCGAGCGCACATGCCGAGCAAGACGCCGAAGACATGGTCCGTGATCGCCGATCACTACCGCCAGCGAATCCTCTCCGGGGAGCTCGAGCCGGGCTCGAAGCTGCCCAGCAACAAGGAGATCGGCGGCCGCTGGAACGTCGCCGTGGCCACCGTCAGCCGAGCGCTCCAACACCTCCAGGTGGAGGGCTACCTCCGCACCTCACCACGCGGCACGTTCGTCGCGGACGACCCCCGGGTGGCCGCCAGCAGCCGGGACCGGCTCACCCGGGTCCAGCGGGTGCGGTCCAGCCTGATGGAGGGCGAGACCAGCCGCGTGACGGCCGCCGAACTCGTCACCCCGCCGCTCTACGTCGCGGATCTCTTCGACCTGGAGCACGGCGCACAGCTGGTGCGCCGCGAGTACATCGCCGGGCGTGGCAAGTCGCGGACCCTCTTCGCGGTGTCCTGGTACCCCGCGCACTTCGCCGCGCTCGTGCCCGACCTGCTCAACACGGCACCGGGGCGGAACGACGGGATCACGGCGCGGGTCCTCGAAGCCACCGGTCGGAGTATCACAGCGGCACGCGACGACATGCACGCGCGCACGGCCGATCAGCGGGAGGCGGCCGGGCTGGCGGTACCGGTCGGCAGCCCGATCCTGGCTCTCGTCCACCGCTGGTCGGACGACGACGGGTTGATCGAGTACACGGAGTCGTGCCTGCCCGCTCGGTTCACCATCGGCTACGAGTACACGCCGTAGGGGCGCATCGCACAGGGTTGTCCACAGGGTGTGGACAACCCTGTGGGTCAACCGTGCGTGGTGTCGATGACGCAGAAGCGGTTGCCCTCGGGGTCGGCCAGCACCACGAAGTCCGGGTCCTCGGGGTAGAGGTCCCAGTCGACCTCCTCGGCGCCGAGGGCGAGCAGGCGCCGGACCTCGGCGGCCTGGTCCTCGGCGTCCGCCGCGTAGAGGTCGAGGTGGACGCGGGGGTGCTCCTGGACGGGGGACTCGCTGTAGCCCAGGGCGAGTTGGACGCCGGTGCCGCCGGCGGCGGGGACCAGGACCGTCCAGTCGTCCTCGACCAGGCCGCCCCGCGGCACGTAATCCAGGGCAGCCGTCCAGAAGGTGACCGCGCGGGACATGTCGGCGACACCGAGGACAAGGGATCCGATCGTCAGCACCGCGCCATTATGACGCGGCCTCAGCCTTGTTGCGGCGGGCGTAGGCCCGGGCCGCGCGGACCCGGTCGCCGCAGCGGGTCGAGCACCAGTGGCGGGCGGCGTGGGTGCGGACCAGGAAGCGGGTGCAGGGGCTCGCGGCACAGGCGGCGAGGCGTTCGGCATCCGAACCGGTGAGCAACTCGGCCGCGTCGGCGGCGATGACGGCCATGGCGTGCACGGCGACCTGGTCGGCCGGATGCGCCAGGGCGCGGTACGGGCCGTCCGGCGCGTCCCAGCGCAGCAGGGCGGCGGCGGAGGTGGCGGTCAGCGCGGAGTTGAGCGCGTCCACGGCCTCGCCCGGCGGCACCGCGCCGTCGACCCGGGCGGCGAGCAACACCCTCAGCTGGGCCCGGAGTTCGCGCAGCCGCCCGGTGCAGTACTCGTAGACCTCCGCACCCTCGGGGGCGAGACCCCGCTCGACCAGCCAGCGGGTGGCGTCGGCGGGGGTGGCCAGCAGGTCGAGACGGCCGGCGGTGAGCACGAGGTCGCTGTTGGCGAAGTCGAGGGCGACGTGCTGCTCCGAGCCCGGTGCGGGCGGCGGGGCGGTGAGGGTGGCATTCACGGTTCTCATGGTAAACCTTGCGCTCTCCCGTGATGGAGGTGCTAGGTTCATCACGTCAAACGATGGCTTTCTCCGTGAGGTGAACCAGCATGTCGAACATCCGCGTCTTCGGCGGCCCGACCGCCCTCATCGAATTCGGCGGCCTCCGCTTCCTCACCGACCCGACCTTCGACGAGCCCGGCGACTACCCGCGCGGCGGTGGCCGCGTCCTCACCAAGACCGCACCCTCCCCCGTCACCCCCGCCGCCGTCGGCCCGGTCGACGCCGTCCTGCTCTCCCACGACGAGCACCCGGACAACCTGGACACCTCGGGCCGCGCCCTGCTGCCGACCGTGCCCCTGGTGCTCACCACCACCAGCGGCGCCGAGCGGCTCGGCGGCACCGCGCGCGGGCTCGCCCCCTGGGAGTCGGTGGAACTGGCCCGCCCGGACGGCGGCAGCGTCACCGTCACCGCCGCACCCGCGCTGCACGGGCCCGAAGGGGCCGAGGCGGTGCTCGGCCAGGTGATCGGGTTCGTCCTGACCGCCCCCGACCTGCCGAGCGTCTACGTCAGCGGCGACAACGCCTCGCTGGCGCTGGTCGAGGAGATCGCCGAGCGGTTCGGCCCGATCGACACCGCGGTCCTGTTCGCCGGCGCCGCCCGCCCCGGGCCCTTCGACGGCGCGCTGCTCACCCTGGACAGCGCCCAGGCCGCCGAGGCCGCCGTCCTGCTGGGCGCGCGGCGCGTGGTGCCGGCGCACTTCGACAGCTGGGCGCACTTCACCGAGGGCCGTCCGGCGCTGGAGGCGGCCTTCGCGGCGGCCGGGCTCGGCGACCGGCTGCAGTTCGCCTGACCAGGGAGCAGGGGCCCTGTCGTCCTGGTCGCCCTGGTCGTCCCAGTCGTCCTAGTCGTCCTGGAAGTTGCCCGCCGTGTGGAGGGTGGCGTACAGCGCGGACAGCCGGGCGTTCCAGTTGGCGTAGGTGGGGGCGTCGATGGCGTGCTTCTTGCCCAGGTCCTTGATCGTCTTCTGGGCGGCCCGGAGCTGCTGGGCGGCGTCGTCGGGGTTGCCCTCGTTCAACCGGGAGGCGGTCGCGTCGAGGATCTGCAGCAGCTCCGTCTGCTTGTCGCGCTCCTTGCCGACCTGCGCCTGCGCCACGGCCTGGCGGAAGGACTGGAGCTGGAGCTCCGCGGGCTGGTTGCGCGGGACGGACTGGGTGGGGGCGGCGGAGGTCGGCGCGGCAGCCGGGGTGCTGGGGGCGGCGGCAGCGGAGGTCGGGGCCGTCGTCGGGGTGGTGGCCACGGACTTGGTCGCCGCCGGGGGCTTGGCGGCGGCGTTGCCGGCCGGCTCGTCGGCCGCGGTCAGCACCACCGCGATGACCCCGGCGAGGCCGGCTATGCCCAGCGCTCCGAGGACCAGGGGCTTGTTGCGGCGGCTCACGGTGGGGGCGGGCATGGGGAGCCGCCCGGCCGGGTGCGCCGTGGGCGGCATCGCCGGGAGCGGCGCCATCACCGAGGTCGCGGCCGGAACGGGGTGGTGCGGGGCCTGGTGCGGAGCCTGGGGCGGGAGCAGGGTGGTGTGCTGCTGGTCCGAGGCCATCGGGGTCCCCGGGGCGGCCGGGGCCACCGGGCCGACCGGCGGCAGGAGCTGGGTGGCGGCCGAGGTGGTCGCGAGCAGCTCGGCGGTCGGATCGCCGACGGCCAGGCCCGGGACGGTGGCGAGCAGTTCGGCCCGCGCCGCGGCGGCGTCGGCCGGGCGGTGGGCCGGGTTCTTGGCCAGCAACCGCAACGCCACCGCGTCCAGCGCCGGCGGCAGGCCCGGACGGCGTACGGACGGGGGCAGGGGCTGCTCGCTGACGTGCTTGAAGGCGATCGCCACCGGGGTCTCGGCGGTGAACGGGGTCGCGCCGGTGAGCATCTCGGTCAGCACGCAGCCGACCGCGTACAGGTCGGTGCGGCCGTCCAGGGCGGAGGCGGTGGCCTGCTCGGGCGAGAGGTAGGCCGCCGTACCGAGCACGCTCGCGGTCTGGGTCAGGTTGCTGGACGAACCGGCCCGGGCGATGCCGAAGTCCACCACCTTCACACCGCCGTCGTCGGTGATCATGATGTTGCCGGGCTTGATGTCCCGGTGCACCAGGCCCGCCGCGTGCGCGACCGACAGCGCCTCGCAGACCGCCGCCGCGATGCCGACCGCACGCTCCACCGGCAACTGCGGCTGCTGGACCAGGACGGCGGCGAGGGAGCGGCCGTTCACCAGCTCCATGACGATGAACGGGGTGCCCTCGTCCACGCCCGAGTCGAAGACCATGACGATCCTCGGGTGCACCAGCATCGCGGCGTGCTGCGCCTCGCGGCTGAAACGCTCGGCGAAACGGGGGTCGTCGGCGAGGCCGCCGTTGAGGACCTTGACCGCCACCTGGCGGCCCAGGACGCGGTCGAGGCCTCGCCAGACCGTGGCCATGCCTCCGACGCCGAGTATCTCGACGAGTTCGTAACGCCCGTTCAGCGCGCGTCCGATCACCTGGGACTCCCCTCACGTGCGGCCTCCGGGGTCCCGGGCGGCCTCGTGCACCTGTGCACGATAGCCGCCCCGGGCCCGGGGTCTGAGGGGGTGGCGGCCGGGGGACCGGGCAGCGGTCCCCCGACCGCCGGCCGTGGGGTGCGGCCCGCCCTGACTGCGGGAGGGCGGGCCGCACGTTCCGGGCCGGCCGGGCCGGAGGCGCGTCCGGGGAGAGCGCCTGCCGGGCCGGCCGGGGCCGGCCGGGTGGACGGTGGGCACGGGGGAGCCGACCGGCCACCCGGGGTCTTCGGGTGGTTGTGCGTACTGCGGGTGGTGCGGTCCGGATGGGCGGCGAGCCCGGGGGGAGTCGCTCGCCGCCCATCCGGAGTTCTGGGGGTCATCTCCGGGTGGACTGCCCGTCCTCGGAGGGGCCGGTCCTGCCCGGACGGGTGTCCGGCGGGGTCGGGAGGTTCAGCGGGGGCGGGATCGGGGTGCCCTTGCCGGGCTTGGCCTTGCCGTCGCCGCTGCCGTTGGTGTCCTCGTTGCCGTTCCCGTTGCCGTTGCCGTTCCCGTTGCCGTTGCCCTTGCCGTCGGTGGTGCCGCTTCCCTTGCCGTCGCCCTTGCCGGCGCCGGAGGGGCTCGGCTGCGGGCCGGTGCCCTGGTGGTCACCGTCCTGGTGATCGCCGTCCTGGTGACCGGGGGCGCCCTCGCAGTAGCCCTGGACCTGGTCCGCTCCGCCGGCCGCCGCGATCAGCGGGCCGAAGACCGGGTCGGTGGCCAGCCTGTCGGGGCGTTCGCCCTTGCCCGTACGGTCCGCGAAGCGCTGGCAGAGCGGGAGCAGTGCGGCGGGCGGGGCGGGGTGCCCGGGGTGTTCACCGGCCGTGGGGCCACCGGGCGAGGCGGGGTCGGCCGGGACGGTGCGGTGCGGGTCCGCGAAGGCGCCGATGGACGGCCGGGTGGTACCGCCCGGGGAGGCGGCGCCGGAGCCGGTGGAGCTGCCGGGCGGGGAACCGGACGGGCCGCCCGGGGCGGCGACCGCGTGCTCGGGTTCGGACGTGCCGCCGCTCAGGGGGGACGGCAGGTTGCCGGTGCCGGCGGCGACCGCGACCCCGCACAGCGCGGTGGCGCCGAGCACGGCGGCAGCGGCCTTCGTGCTGAAGGCCCTGGCCAGCGCGGCGGTTGCCATCGATCGTCTCCGGACGGGTGTGACTACGGGGTCGGGCGTGAGACTCGCCTCCCGGAACGCGGCCAGGGCGGCCTCCTCCCCGGCCAGTTCGGCGGCCGTCGCCGGGGCGGCGGCCGCGGCCAGCACCCGGGCGAGCTGCCCGGGACCGTCCGGTCCGGTGAGCGAGGCGTCCTGCCCGGCCGACGGGCCGCCCACGGCACCGCCGAGCAGGTGCTCGGCGGCATCACGGTCGATCCGACGGGATCGGTTGGTGCTCATCTCATGTCCTTCAGCGTCGCGGCCCGGCGTTCTGTCACACCCTGCGGAGAAGTTTTTTTCGTGGGTTCCACGGCAGGTTGCCCCGCGGACTCCCGCGCCCGGGCCGGCGACCGTTCCGCGCCCGCCGGTTCGGCCCGGCGGGCGGCCGGGATACCGGCCCCGGAGGCGAAGGGCTGCTCCAGCAGCTTGGCCAGTCGGCGCAGCCCCCGGTGGGCGGCCATCCGGACGCTGCCGGCCCGCTTGCCGAGCACCTGTGCGGCGCTCTCGGCGTCCAGTTCCATGACCACTCTCAGCAGCACCGCCTCGGCCTGGTCGCGCGGCAGCCGGGAGATCAGGGCCAGCGCGTCGGCGGTGCCGACGGTGGCGAGGGCCGTACGGGCGGTGTCGTCCCCGGCAGCCAGTTCGGCCAGGTACTCGTACGGCAGGTCGGCGACCGGGCGGCGGCGCCGGGCGCGCAGGTGGTCCATCGCCCGGTTGCGGGCGACGGTGGCGGCCCAGCCACGGAAGCCGTCGCCGTCGCCGGAAAAGCCGCGCAGGTCGCGGGCGATCTGGAGCCAGGCCTCGGAGGCGATGTCCTCGGCGTCCTGGACGTCCTCGGGCCGGCCGCCGACGAGCACCCTCAGGTAGCGCAGCAGGCCCGGCTGGACGGTCCGGAACAGCAGCCGGAACGCCTCCTCGTCCCCCTCCTGTGCGGCGCGGACCGCCTCGGTCAGGTCGGTGGGAGCGGGGCCCCCGCCCGATGGTGGGCCGACGGAGGGTACGGGTCCGGACCGGCCGAGGGGGCGGCCGCTGCCCGCTCCGGGGTGTTCTGCACTCTGCACCCGCCACATGATGCGCCATCCAGGCGAACGGGTCGGCGCCGGTCGAAGGACCGGGCCCGACGAGGCCGGACGGGGCCGGACGGCCAAGGTCCGGGGCCAAGGTCCGGGGCCAAGGTCCCGTGGACGGCTGCCGTTCGCCCGCAGCCCCGGGACACCGCCCGCGCCTACCTTGTCGGTAGGCGAATCGATCCCGGGCACCGACCGTGCCCCGGACGCCGGGCCCGCCGCCGCGCCCGGCCCCTCGCCGTGACCCCGTGACCCCGCCGCGCCCGTTCCTCCGACGCCCGCCCGAACCCGTTCGGGCGGGCGCTGCCGGGCTGTCCCCGGCCGGAGCGGGGCCGGGACGACCGCACGACCAGCAGGGAAAGACCGCGATGACGACTGCCCACGAGCTCCACACGACGGGACTGCGCGAACACCTCGCGCCCGCCCTGCGCGCCCTGGGCCTCACCGGTCGGCAGCGGGCCTTCGTCCTGTCGGACGACACCCACCGGTTGCTGGTCGAGCTGGTCGAGCGCCCGGCCGCCGACCGGGTCGCCTTCACCTTCGGACTCCGGGTGGTCCGCCGGGGCGACGGAGGCGGCGGAGGCGGCGGGACCGACGGGGCGGGGCCTCACGCGGCCCCGGCCCCGGCCCCGGACGGCGCCCACGGCGTCGAGGTCTGGCGGGCCCGGATCGGCGAGGTGCTGCCGGTCGGCGAGGACGTCTGGTGGGAGGTGCTGCCCGGGCCGCGCTGGCAGCTGCCGCTGGACGACGCCGTCGCCGCCGTCCGCGACTACGGCCTGCCGGAGCTGCGGCGCCGGGCCGCCGCGGACCTCTCCCCCGCCGTCGGGCCCTACCTCTCCCCCGCCGAGCTGGAGGACGTCAACGCCGCACTGCTGACCGCCTCGGTGGCCCGGGTGCAGCGGGCCGAGCTGGCCGACGGGGCGCTGGTGCTGACCGGCGCCTGGACCCGGGGCGACGGGGTCGCCCGGACGGTGCTGGCCGGGGCCGCGCAGGGCTTCCTGTCCGCCGGGGACGAACGGTTCCGGACGGTGCGGTGCCTGGACACGCTCGGCCGGGAGCTGTGGGCCTTCGCGTAGGTCCGCTCAGGTCCGCTCAGGTCCGCGTGCGTCCGCGTGGATCCGTGCAGGTCGGCGGGGGTGTCACGGGCGGCACCATGACACCTGTCATGCGGATCCGGCAACGGACGGCACTGCTCTGACGGAGGGTCCGGCGGAAAGACTGGAGGCACGACGCGGGCAGCGGCCCGCGGCCACCAGTCGGGGAGGAACCCACCATGAGCAGCCAGACCGTCAGCGCCGCCGGCACCGTTCCCACCACCACCGCCGCCGTCACCGCCACCGCCGCCACCACCGCCGCCACCGCTCCCGCCGTGGACGAGGCCGCCGCCTCGGCGCCGAACCCGGTGGTCGCGGGGTTGCGTCCGCTGGTCCTCGACGTGGCCGCCCCGCTGGTGGGGTACTACCTGCTGCACTCGGTCTGCGGCCTCAGCGAGTTCGCCGCGCTGGCCTGGAGCAGCGTCTTCCCGGCCGGCCGGACCGCCCTCGGCCTGCTGCGTGAGCGTCAGGTCAACCTGTGGGCCGCGCTGATGCTGGCGGTCAACCTGGCGGGCCTGGCGCTCACCTTCGTCAGCGGCGACGCCCGGATGATGATCGCCAAGGACGGCGGGCTGAGCGGCACCGTGGCCGTGGCGATCCTGGTCTCCGCGGTGGTCGGCAAGCCGGTGATGACCCCGATGCTGATGCCCTTCGTCACCAAGGGCAAGCAGGACCGGGCCGCCGCCTGGCAGCGGCTGGTCGAGGGCCGGGCGGCGGGCTCGCGGGCCTTCCGTCGCCACGAGCGGGTGTTCGCCGGCATCTGGGGCACCGCGCTGCTGGCCGAGTGCGCGGCCCGGGTGGTCGGCGCCTTCACCCTGCCGGTGTCGACCATGGCCTGGCTGTCCACCGTGTTCCTGATCGGCGCGATCGTGGCCGGTTCGATGCTCGGCCAGATCGCGGTCGAGCCGATCGAGAAGCTGGTCGCCGCCGAGGCCGAGGCCCCGACCGCGGCCTGATCCCCCATCGGTAAACCGTCGGCACGCCGCCGGTACGCCGTCGGTACGCCATCGCTGCACCGTCGGTACGCCGTACGAACTGCCGGTGCCGACAGTTCGAACGATCAGGAACCAATGGGATCTCCCGGGAGTCATATAACGAGGGGATAACGGGATCCCCCGAGACGACGAACCGGGGAGCCCCACATGCGGACCGACGCACTGACCACCACCGAGGACCGCACCCTCGTCTGGGACGGTTGCCTGAACGTCCGTGACCTGGGCGGACTCCCCACCGCCTCCGGCCGCCAGACCGCCCGCGGCGCGATAGTCCGGGCCGACAACCTGGACCGGCTGACCCGCGAGGGCTGGGGCGCCCTCCTCGACCACGGTGTCCGCACCGTGGTCGACCTGCGCAACGCCGAGGAGTACAAGCCACTCCTCCCGCTCCCCGACGGCGTCGAACTGGTCCGCGTCCCGCTGGACGAACTGGCCGGCCCCGCCTGGTGGGCGGACCACGGCCGCCTGGACGGCACCCCGCTGGCCTTCCGCCCCTACCTGGAGCACTGCCCGCACGCCGCCGCCGCGCTGGTCACCGCGATCGCCGACGCCCGCCCCGGAGGCCTGGTGGTGCACTGCGGCGCCGGGCGCGACCGCACCGGCCTGGCCACCCTGCTGCTGCTCTCCCTGGCCGGGGTCGACCGGTCCGCGATCGCCGAGGACTACCTGCTGAGCGGCCCCAACGTCCGCCCGCTGTACGGGATGCTCGGCCTGCCGGACCCGTACCGCCGGATCGACGCCGCGCTGGCCGAGGCCGGAACCACCGCCGAGGCCGCCCTGGCCGCCGCGCTCGACGGGCTGGATCCGGCGGGGTACCTGCTCGCGGCGGGAGTCACGCCCGCCCAGGTCGCCGCCGTCCGAGCCCGACTGCTGCCCGCCGCATAGGGGGCGGGGACCGACGGGAAGCGGGGGCGGCGAAGAGCGGGGGCGTTCGACGGAGGGCGAACGCAAGCTACCCAGAAGTAAACGTCAACCGATGGTTGACGATCCTCGGATCGACAACCTACGGTTGACGCATGGAGAATCCCGTTGTTCCCAACACCACTCCGCTGCGCCTCGACGACCTGATCGCCGCGATCAAGAAGGTCCACACCGACGCGCTCGACCAGCTCTCCGACGCGGTCATCGCCGCCGACCACCTCGGCGACCTCGCCGACCACCTCATCGGCCACTTCGTCGACCAGGCCCGCCGCTCCGGCGCCTCCTGGACCGACATCGGCCGCAGCATGGGCGTCAGCAAGCAGGCCGCCCAGAAGCGCTTCGTCTCCAAGGGCCCGGGCAGCCCGGCCGACCTCGACCTCGACCCCAGCCAGGGCTTCTCCCGGTTCACGCCCCGGGCCCGCAAGGTCGTGGTGGCCTCGCAGGAGGAGGCCCGCCGGGCCAACAACCCCGAGATCGGCCCCGAGCACATCCTGCTCGGCCTGCTCGCCGAGCCCGAGGGCATCGGGCTCAAGGCGCTCCTCGCCCAGGGCGTCACCCCGGAGGCCGTCCGGACGGCGACCACCGCCGTGCTGCCGACCGCCGTCGAGCAGCAGGTGCCCGCGCTGATCCCGTACTCGGCCCAGGGCAAGAAGGCCGTCGAGCTGACCTTCCGGGAGGCGCTCAAGCTCGGGCACAACTACGTCGGCACCGAGCACATCCTGCTCGCCCTGCTGGAGTTGGAGAACGGCGAGGGCGTGCTCGCCGGGCTGAACGTGGACAAGACCGAGGCGGAGACCTTCGTCTCGGAGGCCGTCGCCGCCCTGATCGCCGCCCGGGACGCCGCGCCCGAGGAGCGGTGAGGCCTGCCCACCGGCCGTGTCCCGAGAGGGAACTCCCGCCCGGGGCACGGCACTTCGGTGATCCGGCCTAGAAGCCGGAGATGTGGGTGGTGACGATCCGGACCCGGCCGTCGGCAGCCGCCTCCAGGGCCGCCCGCAGCCGGGCCGAACGGGCCGGGCCGAGCAGCTCCAGGGCCTCGTCGATCGGGGCCCAGCGGTGGGTGTCCAGCTCGCCGGCCGGGACGGTCACGGGGGTGCCGTCCGGGACGGTGCCGAAGTCGAAGAGGAAGTGCTGGGCCGGGTGGTCGAGTTCGCCCGAGGGGTGGGTCCAGGAGATGGCCAGCAGCTCGCCGGCCTCCTTGACGATGCCGGTCTCCTCCTCCAACTCCCGCGCGGCGCACTCGACCGGGCCCTCCCCGAGGTCGATCGTCCCGCCGGGGAACTGCCAGTGCTCGCGGTACCCGGCCTTCACGATCAGGATCCGGCCCGACGCGTCGCGCAGCAGGCAGCCCGCCGCCGCGTAGATCCGGGGCAGGGAGGCCAGCCACTCCTCGCGGGATCTCAAGGGCTCAGCCGTCACGGTGTTCCTCCTGGGGCAGGGCGGTTCGGTTGCCCCCACTCTGCCAGTGGCCCCACTCTGCCACCGGCCCGGCTCTGCCGTCCCGTGGTGCTGACACCCCCCGGTGGACCGGAGCGATGAGTCCGGCGCCCGCAGGCGGTCCAACCTGCATGGAGAGCATCGCGAACGAAGCCGTACTGACCTGCGACCTGGGCGCCCTGACCGCCCCCGACCTGGCCGTCGTCGACGCCCTGGCCCGGCTGCGGCTGGCCGCTGCCCGGCACCGGGTGGGCGTGGTGCTGCTGAACACCGCCGGCCCGCTGCGCGAACTGCTGGCGTTCAGCGGGCTCGCGGCGCTGCTGCCGGGCACGGTCGATTCGCTGGGCTCGGTCGACCCCCTGGGCAGGATCGATTCGCTGGGCTCGGACGATCCGCTGGGCAGGATCGATCCGCTGGGCGGCGAGGCACCGGCGGGCCTACTCGGCGGGGAGCCGGGCCGGGAGGCCGAACAGCGGGAAGAGCACGTCGGTGTCCAGGAAGTTGGTGAGCCCGGTGATCCGGCCCTCTGACACCTCCGGCACGATCAGCGCCCACGGCTCGTACCCACCCGCCGGGCTCGGCCGGTACTGGGCGAGGGCCGGGCCGCCGTTGGCCGTCACCGGGAGCAACCGGGAACCCCGGCAGCCCTGCCCCGGGCCCAGCATCCAGGCCCGGAGCTCCGCCATGCCCCGCAGCCACATCGAGTACGGCGGCATGTTGAGCGTGACGTCCTCGTGCAGCAGCGCGGCCAGGCCGTCCATGTCGTACGCCTCGAAGGCGCGGACGTAGCGCTCCAGCAGGGCGCGGTGCGCCTCGTCCAGTGCGACGGCCGGGCGGGCGGCGGAGGCGTCCGCGGCGAGCACCGCGCGGGCCCGCTGCAACGCGCTGTTGACCGAGGCGACCGTGACGCCGAGCAGTTCGGCGACCTCGGCGGCCCTCCAGCCGAGCACCTCGCGCAGGATCAGCACCGCCCGCTGCCGGGGCGCGAGGCGCTGCAGCGCCGCGACGAAGGCCAGCTTCACCGACTCGCGTTGGGCGGCCACCTCCGCTGGGTCCCCCGTCTCGGGGAGCACCCGGCCGTCCGGCGCGGGGCCGATCCACGTCACCTCGGGCAACTGGGTGTCGCTCGCGGTGGCGACCGTCACCGGACCGGCGAGGTCCATCGGACGGGCCCGGGCCTTGCGACCGCTCAGCGCGTCCAGACAGACGTTGGTGGCGATCCGGTACAGCCAGGAGCGCAGCGCCGCCCGGCCCTCGAAGCCCCGGTACCCGCGCCAGGCGCGGACCATCGTCTCCTGCACCGCGTCCTCGGCCTCGAAGACCGAGCCGAGCATGCGGTAGCAGTAGCCGGTGAGTTCGGTGCGGTGGCGTTCCAGTTGGAACTCGACCGGCTCCTCCGTGGTCACGTCGGTCATGGTGCGCCCCCGTTCATCCTGTGCGTTCCGTTCGTCCCGCCGCGTACTGGTGAACGGGTCGAACGTAGCGCACCCCACTGACAGTCGGCCGGTCAGCGGGGTGCGTCGCCGAGCAGGGCGCTCGGGTCGGGTCGCTCAGCGGGAATCGCCCAGCGAGGATCGCCCAGCGGGGATCGCTCAGCAGGGATCGCTCAGTGGGGTTCGCCCAGCAGGAGTCGCTCAGTGGGCCGAGTGCTTCTCGGCGCCGCGGTGGCGGTGTCCCTTGAGTTCCGCGTGCATCGCCGGTGCGGCGTGCGGCATCGCGGAGGCCGCGTCCCGCCCGCCGTGGCGGAAGAGGTCGCCGGCCGGGTTCCCGGCCGAGGCGGACAGCGCGCCGAAGGCGGGCTTCGGTCCGAGCCGGCCGGGCATGGTCGCCATGCCCCGGCGTTCCAGCAGTTCCTGGGTGCCCTTGCGGAGCTGGGCGGTGCTGCCTGCGGTTCGCTTGGTCATCGTCGGCCTCCCTTCGGCGGCCGCGGCCGGACGGGTGCCGGACCGAGGGGCCGCGTGGGTGTTATGTCCGGATTTTATCCGGTCGGCGGGCCGGTGCCACCGGAGCGGTCGGGGCCGGCTCAGCCCATGACCTCGTGGACGTAGCACCAGCGCCAGTCCTCCCCCGGTTCGTAGGAACGGATCACCGGGTGGGAGGAGTTGTGGAAGTGCGCGGTGGCGTGCCGCTGCGGCGAGTTGTCGCAGCAGCCGATGTGGCCGCAGTCCAGGCAGACCCGCAGGTGCACCCAGTCCCGGCTGCCCTGGGCAAGGCAGTCCGCGCAGCCGTCGGTGGGCGGCGCGGGCTCGATGTCCCTGGGGGCCATGGCGAGGTCTTCGCAGGCGGTCATGTTGGAAGGCTATGACGGCTCCGGCCGGGCCGCCCGCCCAGCACTCCCGCTCAGGCCCCGTCCGCGGACTCCGCGCGCTCCGCGGCTTCCGGAGCCTGGCCGGTGGCCGTCCAACTGGCCAGCAGGGCCAGCTTCTGGGCGGTCGGCGAGCCCGGCGGGGCGGTGAAGGTGACCAGCGTCTGGTCCGGCGAGCCGTTGACGGTCAGGGTCTCGTAGCCGAAGTCCAGGTCGCCGACCAGCGGGTGCCGCAGCAGCTTCACCCCGCCGGTCTTCCCCAACACCTGGTGGTCCGCCCAGAGCCGGCGGAACTCCTCGCTGCGCATCGAGAGTTCGCCCACCAGCGCGGCCAGCGCCGGATCGTCCGGGTGCAGTCCGGCGTCCCGGCGCAGCTGGGCGACGGTCTCCAGGGCGACGGCCTCCCACTGGCGGTAGAAGGTCCGGGCGGCGGGGTCGAGGAAGCCGTCCCGGGCCTGGTTGGGGGGCGTGCCCGGGGTCCGGGTCGCCCGCTCGGAGAAGCCGTTCACGGCGTCACCCAGCGCGTTCCAGGCCAGCACCTCCATCCGGCGGCCCAGCACGAAGGCCGGCACCCCGGGCATCAGGTCCAGCAGCAGCCGTACCCCCGGACGGACCCGCCGGTCCACCCGCACCGGAACGGCCCCGGACTTCGGTGGACGGTTCAGCGACCGCAGGTACGCCGCCTCCACCTCGTCCAGCCGCAGCACCCGGGCCAGTGCGTCCAGCACCGCGTCCGAGGCACTGCCGCCGCGGCCCTGCTCCAGCCGGACGTAGTAGTCCACGCTGACCCCGGCGAGCTGCGCCACCTCCTCCCTGCGCAGGCCCTGCACCCGGCGGCGGCCGTGCGCGGGCAGGCCCACCTCCTCCGGCTGGATCCGGGCCCGGCGCGAGCGGAGGAAGTCCCCCAGGGTGTTCTCCATGCCAGGCAGGGTAGCCCCGCGGCGACGGCCCGAGGGTGGTACTGCCTTTCCCAGGTTGGGAGTTCCCGGGAAGCCCCCACCCGGGAAGCGCGGACCCGGGAAGCCCCCACCCGGGAAGCGCGGACCCGGGAAGCCCCCACCCGGGAAGCCCCCACCCGGGAAGAACGTGGCCCTGGGTAGGCGCGCGGCGGCGCCGCAGAGTGGTCGACGTCAGCCAGCACCGGCCCCTCCAGGAGTCCCCGATGAGCTACCCCGCCCTCGCCACCCGCACCGCCGTCGTCACCGGAGCCGCCAGCGGCATCGGCGCCGCCACCGCCCGGCTGCTCGCCGCGAACGGCACCCGGGTCGCCCTGCTCGCCCGCCGCACCGGGCTGATCGACGCGCTCGCCGCCGAGATCGCCGCGACCGGCGGGCAAGCCCTCGCCGTCACCGCCGACATCACCGACCAGGCCTCGGTCGACGCCGCCGCGAAGGCCGTCCACGACGCCTACGGCCCGGTCGACCTGGTGATCAACAACGCCGGGGTGATGCTGGCCAACCCGCTCGCCGACGGACGGATCGACGAATGGACCCGGATGATCGACACCAACCTCACCGGCGCCCTGCGGATCGTCCGCGCCTTCACCGCCGACCTCACCGCCGCCGCCGACGACGGCCGCACCGCCGACCTGGTCAACGTCTCCTCCATCGCCTCGCACGTCTCCTTCCCCGACTACGCGGTGTACTGCGCCACCAAGGCCGCGCTCACCCAGCTCTCCACCGCCCTGCGCACCGAGTTCGGCCCGCGCGACGTCCGGGTCAGCGCCGTCGAGCCCGGCCTCACCGACACCGAACTCCGCGGGCACATCGACAACCCGGCGCTGCGCGAACAGCTCGGCGGCATGTTCGCCGCGATCCCGACGCTCGGCGCGGACGACATCGCGGACCTCATCGCCTACACCGCCAGCCGGCCCCGGCACGTCAACCTGCGCCACCAGGTGGTGCTGCCGACCCGGCAGGCGTGACGGGGGCGCCGCCGCCCGCCCCCGGTCCACGGGTGGCATGGGAGCATGCCACCCGTGGCGATCGTGACGGGGAGAACGAACGGCGACACCGGCGGGGGCGGCACCACCACCCCGGCCGGGCAACCGGACGGCGACGGGGAGATACCCGGGCAGCGGCATGCCGACGGGGCCGCACCCGGCCGACCGGGAGGCCCGCGACAACGGGCCCGCCCGCTGTCCGAGGCCGGGCGGGTCCGACAGCCCGTCGCCCTGATCCGGCTGCTCACCGGCCTGATCACGATCGCGCTCACCCTGCTGCTCGCCGACTACGCCCGCGCCACCACCGGCGGCATCGCCGCCGACGTCGCCGAGGCCGCCGCGCTGGTGCCCAGGCCGCTGGCGAACCTGGCCGGCGGACTCACCACCGCCGCCGTCCTGCTGCTGCCCGTCGGCCTCGCCGTCCGCCGCCTGCTCGGCCCCGACCGGCGGCGCGCCCTCCAACAGGTCTCCGACGGGCTGCTCGCCGCCGTCATCGCGTACGGCGCCACCCTCGCCCTCGGCCTGTGGGCCGACGACCTCGCCCCGGCCTCCCTGCTCACCGCCCTCACCCAGCGGCTGCCCGCCGACGCGCTCGCGCACACCGAACCCGTCTACGGCTACCTGGCGCCCGTCCTCGCCTTCATGACCGCCTCCGCCAGCCGGGAGCGCCGCCTGCCCTGGGCCGTCCTCACGCTCTCCGGCCTCGCCGGACTGGCCGGCGGCTACGCCACCCCCACCGCCCTGCTGCTCGGGCTGCTCATCGGCTGGACCGGCGCCCACGGCACCCTGTACGCCGTCGGCACCCCGGACCCGCGGCCCCGGCCCGGCGAAGTGCTGCGCGCCCTGCGCGACAGCGGACTGCGGCCGGTCGAGGCCCTGCCCGCCGGACCGGACCGCTATCAGGTCCGGCAGGCCGACGACCGGCCCGAACTCGACGTCCAACTGCTCGACCGGCAGGCCGTCACCGCCGCCGCCGTCCAGCGCGCCTGGCGCCGCCTGCGCCTGCGCACCGCCCCGCACCCGCGCGCCCTGCGCTCACCGCGCACCGGGCTGGAGCACGAGGCCCTGGTCACCTACGCCGCCCTCGCCGCCGGCGTCCGCACCCGCCGGATCGCCGCCACGGCGGGCCTCGGCCACGACACCGCCCTGATCGCGTACGAGCACCTGGCCGGACGCACCCTCGACCAGCTCGACGACGAGGAGATCACCGACGGGCTCCTCACCGACGCCTGGGGCCAGCTCGCCCTGCTCCAGCGCCGCGAGATCGCCCACCGCGCGCTCGTCCCGTCCTCGCTGCTGGTCGACGGCGGCGGCGCGGTCCACCTGGTCGACTTCGCCGACGGCGACATCGCGGCCAGCGAGCTCGTCCTGCGCTGCGACGTCGTCCAGCTGCTCACCACCCTCGCCCTCCGGGCCGGCGCCGCCCGCGCCGTCCGCACCGCCACCACCGTCCTGGGCCGCGACGCCCTGGGCGCCGCACTGCCCCTCCTGCAACCGATCGCCCTGGCCCGCTCGACCCGCCAGGCGCTCAAGCGCCGCCCGGACGGCGGTACGCCGGGGGCGGAGGCTGGGGCTGTGGCCGGAGCCGGTGTCCAGGCCGGGGCGGTCGGCGGGTTGCTGGAGGAGATCCGGGCGGAGGTGTCACGCGGGCGGCCGGAGGTGGTGGGGCGGCCGGTGCGGCTGGAGCGGTTGCGGCCGCGGACCCTGTTCGCCGTGGCGGGCGGGGTGGTGGCCGGGGTGCTGCTGATCCCGCAGTTCTTCGCGGTGGAGGACAATCCGGTCGCGGCGCTGACCGATGCCGATCCGTGGTGGCTGGCGCTGGCGGTGCTGGCGGCGGGGCTGAGCCACGTGGCGGCGGCGATGGGGTTCGTCGGGTTCGTGCCGGAACGGCTGAACTTCCGCAACGTGGTGCTGGCGCAGGTGGCCGGGGCGTTCGTGAAGCTGGTGTCGCCCGGGGGCGTCGGCGGGATCGCGCTGAACACCCGGCTGTTGCAGCGGGCGGACATCCCCACCGCGCAGGCGCTGTCCAGCGTCGGGGTGGGTCAGTTGATCGGGCTGGTGCTGCACCTGCTGCAGCTGGGGGCCTTCGTCTACCTGGTGGACGCGCAGCCGGGCGGTTCGGAGCTGGCGGCGCTGCCGGCCGTGGTCTGCGGGCTGGTGGTGGCGACCGTGCTGCTGGTGGTGGTCTGGTCGATCCCGCCCGCCCGGCGGTGGCTGGCGGCGCGCCTGCGGCCGTTGACGGCCGAGGTGCTGCCGCGGCTGCTGGACCTGCTGCGCAACCCGGGCCGACTGGCGGTGGGGGTGGCCGGGCAGCTGCTGGTGTCGCTCTGCCTGATCACCTGCCTGTACTGCTGCGCCCTCGCGATCGGCCGGGCACCGTCCTTCGCCGCGGTGGCGGTGGTGTTCCTGGTGGGCAACGCGGCGGGCAACGCCGCGCCGACCCCTGGTGGGGTCGGCGCGGTGGACGGGGCGCTGCTCCTGGGGCTCCAGCAGACCGCGTCGATGGAGGAGGGCGGGGCGCTGGCGGCGGTGGCGCTGTTCCGGCTGCTGACGCTGATCCTGCCGGTGCTGCCGGGCTGGGCGGCGATGACCTGGTTGCAGCGGCGCAAGGCGCTGTAGGCGCTCGTCGGGGCTGGTAGGGGCTTGTGCGCGCTCGTACGCGCTGCTAGGTGCTCGTACGCGCTGGTAGAGGCTCGTAGGCGCCGGCAGGGGCTCGTGCGCGCCGGTGGGGGCTGGTAGGCGCTGCCGCTACTCCCGGTACTCGTCCTCGTCGAGCTGGACGACCCGGCTCTGCTCGGCGGCGTCCGCGAGGTCGGTGGCCGGGTCCGCGCCGACGGCACGGCGCTCGGCGACCTCGTCGTACTCGTCGCTGTCGGTCGCTTCGTCGTCGGGCTCGACGGTCTCGGCAGCCTCGTCGATCAGGTAGTCCTCGTGATTCTGCGGCATGGCGTCCGTCCTCACTGTCGGGAGGCTCCCAGGGCCCGGATGGCGGTACTCGCAGTATCCGCCGCCGGGCGCGCGGACGCGACGCGCCGAGGGCGCTCCGGCGTGTTGTCCGAACCCCGATTGACCCATGGAACCAGTGCATGAATGACCCATGGACGGGGTTCATTCCACTCCTAGGCTCGTCGTCATGACCACGAACGAGACCACCGCCGCCCCCGCCCGCCTCGACTACGCCCGCACCGCCCCCAAGGTGTTCCGCGCGATGATCGCCCTGGACGCCGCCGCCCGCGAGGGCCTGGACCCGGCACTGGTGGAGCTGGTGCAGATGCGCACCTCGCAGCTGAACAACTGCGCCTACTGCCTGGACATGCACGTCAAGGACGCCCGCAAGGCCGGTGAGACCGACGAGCGGATCTACCTGCTGCCGGTCTGGCAGGAGGCCCCGGCCGGGGTGTACAGCGAGCGCGAGCGGGCCGCGCTGGCGCTGGCCGAGGAGATCACCCGGATCGGCACCGGGGTCCCGGACGCGGTGTACGCCCGGGCGGCCGCGCACTTCGCGGAGGCGGAGCTGGCGCAGCTGATCTCGGTCTGCTTCACGATCAACGCCTGGAACCGGATCAACATCGCCACCCGCAAGACACCCGGCACGCTCTGACCGCGCTCTGACCTCGCTCCGACGAGGCCGTCCCGACCGTCCGTTCCGACCAGTCCGTCCCGAGCCGGTTCGGGGCCCCGGCAAGCCCGTCCCGCCGGGCAGCGCGGAACGCCCCGCAGGCCACCGGGGGTACGATCGGTGCCGTACCCAGGGCCGTCCCGCACCCACCCGGTGGGCCCCGAGGCCCATCCGCACGACGGCCTGACAACGACGGCCCTTACGAACGACGGGGAACCCATGTCCGGCTCGCACTACTTCTCCAGTGCGCCCGAGGTCGCCAGCGAGCGCCGGCCGATCACGGTCTCGCTCCCGGACCTGACCCTCGAACTCACCACCGACGCAGGGGTGTTCTCGCACGGCCGGCTCGACCAGGGCACCCGGGTCCTGCTGGAGCACGCCCCGCAGCCGCGGGTCCGCGGCCCGATCCTGGACGTCGGCTGCGGCTACGGCCCGATCGCGCTGACCTGGGCGAGCCGCCGCAAGCGGCTCCCGGTGTGGGCGGTGGACGTGAACGAGCGCGCGCTGGAGCTGGTCCGGCTGAACGCGGAGGCGCTGCGCCTGGGCAACGTCCAGGCCGCGCTGCCGGACGAGGTCCCCGAGGACCTCCGGTTCGCCACCATCTACTCCAACCCGCCGATCCGGATCGGCAAGGCCGAACTGCGCGGGCTGTTGACCCACTGGCTCGGCCGGCTGACCCCGGACGGCTCGGCGTTCCTCGTGGTGCAGAAGCACCTGGGCTCGGACTCGCTGCAGAAGTGGCTCAACGAGCAGGGCTACCCGACCTCCCGGGTCACGTCGGTCAACGGGTTCCGGATTCTGGAAGCGCGGCCCCGCCCGGAAGCGGGCGAGGGCACCGAGAGTGGACGGGGAACGACGTCGTGAAGCAGCTGCGCGGGACCGAATTGAAGCGACTGCACCGCACCTGGCGGCGCAGCAACGAGTTCCGGCTCGCGATGATCCTGGAGAACCTGCAGTCGCCGTTCAACGTCGGTTCGGTGGTGCGCACCGGGGCGGCGATGGGCGCCGAGAAGCTGTACCTGACCGGGGACACCCCGTCGGTGCGCTCCTCCGGCGCGCAGAAGGCCGCGATGGGCACCGACAAGTACCTGAAGGTGGAGCACTTCCCGACCGTCGCCGAGGCGGTCGCGGCCGCGAAGGCCGACGGCTTCAAGGTGGTCGGGCTGGAGCTGGCGGACGACGCGGTGCCGATGTTCGCCGCCGAGCTGACCCCGGCGGTGGCCTTCGTGCTGGGGCACGAGGACCGCGGGATCACGCCCGAGGCGCTGGCGCTCTGCGACCAGGTGGTGTTCGTGCCGCAGCTGGGCCGGGTCGGCTCGCTGAACGTCTCGGCGGCCGCGACGGTGGCCTGCTACGAGGCGCGCCGGCAGGGCTACGCGATCAGCGGCACCCCGGACGGGAGTGACGCCGGGGGCGACTTCGGGGGCGACCTCGGGGACGAGCCCGGGGGCGACTTCGGCGATGAGGACTGACATCTGATCCGACCTCAGATGATCGGAGGGGTGTGCCGAACGGCACACCCCTCCGGCGTTCTCCGGCGTTCTCCGGCGCGATCCGGCGCCGGAGGCCACCGGATATCTGCCGAACGGCAGATGTGCGGGATCGGCCCCGGGCGGAAGCATTCGGGACGTGACCGAACTCCAGATCCTCGACCTCACCAAGGAGTACCGCGGCGGCAAACGCGCGGTCGACTCCTTCTCGCTGACGCTCCGGCCCGGCGTGCTCGGCCTGCTCGGCGCCAACGGCGCCGGCAAGTCGAGCCTGATGCGCATCCTGGCCACGGTCACCCGGCCCACCTCGGGGCGGGTGCTGTGGGAGGGGGTGGACATCGCCCGCCGGCCCGGACCGCTGCGCCGCACCGTCGGCTACCTGCCGCAGGACTTCGGCGTCTACCCACAGCTCACCGCCCGCGAGTTCCTCGCCTACCTGGCCGCCGCCAAGGGGCTGCGGCGGCGCTCCGCCGCGGCCCGGATCGAGCAGCTCCTCGACCTGGTCAACCTCACCGGCGCGGCCGGGCAGCGGCTGGGCGCGATGTCCGGCGGGATGCGCCAACGGGTCGGCATCGCCCAGGCGCTGCTCAACGACCCGGCGCTGCTGATCGTGGACGAGCCCACGGTCGGGCTCGACCCGGAGGAGCGGCTGCGCTTCGGCAGCCTGCTCGGCGAGCTCGGCGCCGACCGGATCGTCGTGCTGTCCACCCACATCGTCCCGGACGTCGCCGCCACCGCCGACCGGATCGCGGTGATGGGCGGCGGCCGGCTGCTGCACCACGGCAGTCCGGAGGAACTGCTGCGCGGGGCCGAGGGCGCGGTCTGGGAGCTGACGGTCGCCGCGGACGCGCTGCCGGCGCTGCGCTCGCGGTTCCCGGTCGCCGGCACCACCCGCACCCCGGAGGGCGTCCGGGCCCGGGTGCTCTCCCGGCACGCGCCCGCGCCCGGGGCGCAGCCCGTACCGCCCCGGCTGGAGGACGCGTACCTGCTGCTCACCGCCGACCGGGCGGTGCCCGGGCAGCCGGAGGCGGTGAGCGCGTGGTGACGCGCATCGGGGCGCTGGCCCTGGCCGACTTCCGGGAGCGCCGGCGCCGGCCCGGCTACCTGGTGGTGCTGCTCGGCACGCTCGCGCTCGGGCTGCTCGCCGCGCCGGTGGGCGACTCCCGTTGGGAGGTGTTCCAGGTGACCGACCTGCACGGCCGGTACACCAGCGGCTACGTGGGGACGGTCACGGCGCTCGGCGGCGCGGTCTGGCTCTCACTGGCCGGCTTCGGGATCGCCCGGGGCGGCATCGGGCGGGACGAGCTCAGCGGCGTCGGCCGGCTGCTCGCCGCCACCCCGCTGAGCCGGGCGGGCTACCTGGCGGGCAAGTTCGTCAGCAACCTGCTGCTGTTCGGCTCGATGCTGCTCGCGCTGGCCGGGACGGCACTCGCGGTGCAGCTGATCAAGGGCGACTCAGGCCAGGTGGACGCGGTGCGGCTGCTGCTGCCGTACGTCCTGATCACGCTGCCGCTGCTGGCGGCGGTGGCCGGGTGCGCGGTGCTCTTCGACACCGTGCCCTGGCTGCGCGGCGGGCTGGGGGCGGCGGTCTGGTCGGCGGTCTGGCTGGTGATGGTGCTGGGCGCGCAGGCCGGCGGCGGGCCGGACGTGCTGGGCATGCGGCGGATCTCCGCCTCGATCCGGGAGTCGCTCGCGGCGGCCGGGCGGCCGGTCTCCGGAGTGGAGTTCAGCGTGGGCCTGACGGCGGACGACCGGGTGCTCGGCACCTTCGACTGGCCCGGGCTCGGGCCGGGGGAGGCGGGCGGACCAGCGGCCACGGGGGTGCTGCTGGTCGGCGCGGCGGTGGGGATCGCGCTGGTCGGGGCGCTCTGGTTCCGGCGCTTCGACGGGGATCCGGCCCGGCGCGGCATCCAGCCGGGCCGGCGGGGCATCCGGCTGGCGCGGCCGGGCGGAGCGAGCGCGCCGACCGGAGCGACCGGCCCCGGCGGGCCGGGCAAGGCGGGCGGGCCGGACGGGGGCGCGGCGGTGTCCCCGCCCGGACCGGCCGGGTTCGCCCTGGACCGGGCCCGGACGGCCGCTCCCCGGCAGGGGCGGATCGGCTTCGAGGCGATGCTCGGCGAGCTGCGGATCCTGGTGCGGGGGCAGCGGCTCTGGTGGGCCGGGGCGGCCCTGCTCGCGGTGACCGCGGCGGCCGTCGCACCGAACGGGCCGAACCACGCGGTGCTGCCGCTCGCGGTGCTCTGGCCGCTGCCGCTCTGGGCCCGGATGGGCCACCGGGCCGACGGCGGCAGCACCGATCAGCTGCTCGCCGCCTGCCCGTCCCCGCTGCGCCGGGGGCTGGCCGGGCTGCTCGCCGGGGTCGTCCCGGCGCTGGCGGTGCTGGCCGTTCCGGCGCTGAGGCTGGCCGCCGCCGGGCAGTCCCGGGCGGCACTGGGAGCCGTGGCGGGCGCGCTGCTGGTGCCCGCCCTGGCGCTGCTCTGCGGCAGCCTCAGCCGTGGACCCCGGCTGTTCCAGACCGTCTACCCGATGCTCTGGTACGGGATGGTCAACCACGTCTCCGGGCTGGACTTCCTGGGCGCCTCCGGAGGCCGCGCCCCGGCCCCGGCGGCGATCGCGGGGCTGGGCGCCGCGCTGGCCGCGGCCGCGCTCGCCCTGGAGGCGATACGCCGGGCCGTGCGGTGACGCCCGTACGGCGCGGCTCGTAAGGGCGCGACCGGGGCGATGTGTCCCGTTCGGCGGTGCGTCCCGTACCGCGCGGACGAGGGGCGGTTCCCCCTGCGGGGGGAGCCGGTCCCTCCCCGCGGCGGAGGCGGCGACCGGCAGTGGGCTGGGAGTTTGGAGGCGTCGGGCGAACGCCCGAACTCCGCCGAGAATCCCGAGGATCGACCATGCGCAAGCTCACCGCCGCCGTCGCGCTCGCCACCGCCGTCACGGCCCTCGCCGCCGGGACGACGGGCACCGCCGCGGCCGCAGTCGCAGCCGTACCCGTACCCGCAGCCGCACCGGCCCAGCACCTCGCCCTGCACGGCTGGACGCTGCTCAACGAGTACGGTCCGGGCCCCAACCCGGGCGAGCGGCTGACCGCCCAGGTCGACGCCCGTACGGTCGACGGCCGCACCCGGGGCCACGCCGTGGTGCAGCACGTGTTCGAGAAGGACGGCACCATCCGGGCCGAGTTCGACGTCGACTGCCTGACCGTCGACGGGGCCGGCGCCGTCACGGTGACCGGGCCGATCTCCCGGATGGTGCTCACCCCGCTCGGCGGCGAGCCGCGGCCCTTCCAGCCCGGGCAGCACCCCGAGGCGGGCCTGACCTTCTACCCGGCCGACGGGCAGGGCGAGCGCCGGGTCGGCTGGCAACGGACCGACCCCGCGATGCACACCGAGGTCACCAAGTGCGGCGCCGTCCCGGCCGACTTCTGGGTGATCGGGGGCGGCACCGTCCTGCACCGGTAGCGGCGGGGGCGCCACCTTCCCGACACCTTCCCGATCGCCCCACCCGACTGACCGTCAATCTGTCGTCAATGTCCGGGATTTACGGTAGCGTCTGGCGCGCCAACTATGCCGCCAACGTGGTCGCCCGGGCCTGATCGCGACCGACCTGGTCGGCGGGATGTCCGGGGCAGCGCTGGAGCGGATGCCGGGGAACGTTGCGCTCGGGGCGGGTCGGCAAGCCGGAGGAGGTGGCTGATCCGGTCTCCTTCCTGCTGTCCGACCGGGCGGCGTACCTCAGCGGGTCGGTCCTCGACATCCACGGCGGCGGCACGTTCTGATGGTCCGACGAGTGGGGCGGGAATGCGGGAAGTGCAGGGTCCGGCGGCCGGGGGCGGCAGAGACCACTACGACGCGATCGTGGTCGGCAGCGGCCTCGGCGGGCTGGTCGGCGCGGCCTACCTGGCCGCCGACGGGCGCAGCGTGCTCGTCCTCGAACAGCACGACGTGGCCGGCGGCAACGCCCACGTCTTCCGCCGCCGACGCAAGTACGAGTTCGACGTCGGCACCCACTACGTCGGCGACTGCGGGCCGGACGGCATCTTCCCGGCGATCCTGTCCGGACTCGGCGTCCGCGACCGGGTGACCTTCCGCCCGATGGACAACGAGCAGGGCTTCGACCGGATCATCACCCCCACCGCCACCCTGGACGTGCCGGCCGGCTGGACGGGCTACCGGGACCGGCTGCGCGCGGCGCTGCCCGAGGAGGCCGAGGGCGTCGACCGCTTCGTCCACCTCGCCGAGACGGTGGCCGGAGCCACCCGGGAGGCCCTGCTCGGCCGCCCCATGGTCGACCTGTTCCGCCAGTACCCGGACACCATGCGCTGGGCCCGCCGGGCCCGGACCCTCGCCGAGGCCCTGGACCACTGCGGTCTCTCGCCCAAGGCCCGTACGCTGCTCGCCGCCCAGGCCGGCAACTACGGCACCATGCCGGACGGCATCACCTTCGCCGAGCACGCCGCCATGCTCGACCACTACCTGCGCGGCGCCTACTACCCGGAGGGCGGCGGACAGGTCCTCGTGGCCGCCTTCGTCGAGGCCCTGGAGGCGTACGGCGGCGAGCTGCGCACCCGCTGCGAGGTGCGCCGCATCCTGATCGAGGAGGGGCGCGCCACCGGCGTCGAACTCACCGACGGCACCCGGATCTCCGCCCCGCTGGTGATCTCCAACGCCGACTACCGCCGCACCGTGCTCGACCTGTGCGGCGGCGAACGGGCCTTCCCCGCCGCCCTGGTCGACCGGACCCGCGCGGCCACCATGCGCGGCGCCCTGGTCGCCGTGTACATCGCCCTCGACACCGAGCTGCCCGGCCTGCCCAACGCCAACCTCTGGTGGCACGGCAGCGACGACATGGAGGCCGCGCACGCCGCCATGATCGAGCGCTGGGAACGCGACCGCACGGTGGACTCGATACCCCAGCTGATGTTCTCCTTCGCCTCCCGCAAGGACCCGCACGCCGCCGCGGTCTGCCCGCCCGGCCACTCCAACTTCCAACTGCTCAGCCTCTGCCCGCCCGGCTACGAGTTCTGGGGCGTCCGCGGCGGCCCGGTGGACGGCGAGCCCTACCGCCGCGACGCCGCCTACCAGGCCCGCAAGCGGCAGTTCACCGAGCTGATGGTGACCGCCGCCGAGAAGGTGGTCGGCCCCTTCCGGGACCGCATCACCCACCTGGAGACGGCCACCCCGCTCAGCCACGAGCGCTACACCCGCAGCAGCGGCGGCACCCCGTACGGCATGGCCCGCTGGGGCAACGTCAGCCAGCGGCCCGACGTGCGCACCGACGTCGAGGGCCTCTACGTGGTCGGCCAGAGCACCCGCTTCGGCAGCGGCCTGAGCGCGGTCGCCACCAGCGGCATGGTCGCCGCCGGACAGATCCTCGCCCGCCCACTACTGGCCGAGGCAGCCGCCGGCACCGTGCTCGGCGACCCGGCCAAACTCCCCACCCGCGACCCCGACTGGGACCCACTCCTGGTCTCCCGCGGCCGCGCCCGCCAGACCGCCAAGGGCCTCGCCCGTATCGGCTGACCCCTCCACCCGCCCCCGCCGCCAACACCCCTCCCCCTCTCCCCCTCCCCACCGACGCCGACAACCGCCGTGTCCTCGCCGCCCTCGCCTACCTCGACCAATGACCCCCTGACCCATCTACGGGATCGAACCCTTGCCCCTCGGCCCCCTCCGGAATCAGGCTCCCCTCCGAAAACAATCGGGGAGAATCTCGTCATGCGCCCCGCTCCGTCATCACCATCAGTAGCCAGCCGCATGCGTCGCCAGGCGCGGAAGGACACGGAACCCGAGCTCGCGGTCCGCAAGCTGCTGCACCGGAACGGGCTTCGGTACCGCGTCAACCTGCCCGTGCCGGGTATGCCCCGCCGGACGGTGGACATCAGCTTCCCGCGGGCGAAGGTCGCGGTGTTCATGGATGGCTGCTTCTGGCACGGCTGTCCGCAACACGCGACCGAGCCGAAGGCCAACGCAGAGTGGTGGCGGGCCAAGCTCGACCGCAACATGGAGCGCGACGAGGAAACGACGCACCACCTCACGGCTCAGGGATGGACCGTACTGCGGTTCTGGGAGCACGAGACGGCCTCGGACGTCGCGGCGAGGATCACTGCGGCTGTACGACGAAATCCCGCCTGACCGCCCACCACCGTCACCTGTCAGTGCGGACGCCTACCCTTCACGGAGCACCGGTGCATCAGCAGCACCGGTGCGACCGCGGCCGACACCAGGGGGAGCAATGACCAGGTTCACATCACTGGAGCTGTGCGCCGGCTCGGGCGCACAGGCGCTCGGCCTGGAGCGGGCCGGGTTCGACCCTGTCATGTTGATCGACAACAGCGACTTCGCATGCCGGACGATCAGGCTGAACCGGCCGGGGTGGGATGTCCGCTGTCGGGATCTGATGAACTTCGACCCGTTGGACGAGGAGGAACCGGACCTGCGCAAGGTCCTGGACATCGACCTCATCAGCGGTGGAATGCCCCGCATCAAGGCCGCAGCAGCAGTCGCACGCCGTGGTGGGGACGACCACGAGCGCGCGCTGCTCAGGGCGGCGATCAGTGTGCTGATGGCTGTCAAGCCGAAGGCGTTGATGCTGGAGAACCTGGAGGGGCTGGTCCAGAGCGACGAGTACGCGGAGGACCGCTCGTGGATCGAGGCGGAGCTGGAGAACCTCGGGTACCGCCCTTCCTGGAAGGTTCTGGATGCAGCAGGATTCGGCGTGCCGCAGCACCGGCGGAGCGGCTTCCTGGTGGCCCTCGCGGAGGACTACAGCCACGACTTCGTCTGGCCGGAGCCGAGCACCGACCCGACACCGACGGTGGGCGAGGCGCTCGGGCCCTCTATGGCGGCCAACGGCTGGCCCGGCGCGGAGCGCTGGGCGGCAGCGGCGAACCGCCCAGCTCCTGCCCTCGTCGGCGGCTCGGACAATCGCGGTGGCGGGGACCTCGGACCGACCGGGAGCAAGAAGGCCTGGCTGGCCCTCGGTGTCGAGGGCGCCAGCCTGAGCGACGCCACCCCCTCGGCGGACTTCCCGGTCACAGGTGTTCCCCGGCTGAACGTGCGACAGGCGGCGATCTTGCAGGCGATCCCGGAGGACTGGGAGATCTACGGCCGGAAGACACGCGCCTACCGGCAGGTCGGGAACGCGCTGCCCCCGCCGGTCGCGGAAGCCGTGGGTCGGTCGATCGCAACCGCGCTCCTCGGCGGCACTCCTTCGGCCGTCGGCTGATCCGAAGTCGTCCCTACGGCCCGGACGACCGGCAGCGTCGGCTGGCATCGTTCGTCCGGGACCGGGACCGGGAGCGGGCGGACGGCCCTGGGCCATGTGCTCGAGTTCGCCGAGCGCATCCCGAAGGAGGATCTCGGCGCCGCGATCGGGAAGCACTGCGCCTGCTGACCCCGCCGACCGTGGGGCGGATCCGCGCAGAGCCGGGGTCCGGCCCTGCCCGAGAACCCCTCGGTAGGTCAGAACAGCCCGGGCACCATCCCGTCCGGCGTGCCGACGAGGGCGACCCTGTCGAGGAAGGCGTTGTTCGTCTCGCAGCTGGTCTCGGGCAGCAGGACGCAGGCGTGGCACGCGGCAAGATTGACGCTGTCGGCACCGCTCGCCGCCGCCTCGGAGCAGAGGGGGTCGTTCGAGCACCAGGAGGCCCGTAGCAGCGCGGACTCCAGCGAGGAGGCGAGGCGCTCGGGTTCTCCCTGGGCGACAATGCCGCCGAGACTTCCTGCGGAGTCACTGGTCGCCGTGTAGACGAGGAAACCGGCCATGTCGTCGCCGATGTACAGGCGCTCGCGCAGGGACGCAGCCGGATAGCCGCCGTCGAGGCTCCACTCGTTGATGAGCAGGTGCGCGAGCGTGTGCACCGCCAGGTAGCGGGGGGAGATCATGGACTGCGGTACGGGACGGTCCGAGTTGGCGTGGCGCTCCCGGAGCATCGCCTGGTGGTTGCGCCGGACGCGCTCGGCGCGCTCCCCCGGCTGGAACTGCTGTTCCCAGGCGGCGAGCCGTTCCGGGTCGAGGCGGACGAAGACTCCCTCCCCGCTGACCTCGATGGCAGGCAGCCAGGCCGGTTTCCGGATCGCGAGCGCGGCCCGGCGGGCACTGGTCGCAGAGTCGCCGACAGCCGGCTCCTCGACCCGGGTGAAGGAGTGCAGCGCCCGGATCTCACGGACCCGCTTGACGAGCATGACCTGTGCGATTCCGTCCGGCGTCCGGTCGTCGATGGGCGGTTCGCAGACGAAGTCCTGAACCTCATCCCGCCCGCCCTCCGGACGCGCACGCTGGAGGGTCCGGTACTCCTCCCGGTAGAGGAGCTCGCGCGGCGACAACGTGGCCTGCTCATCGGCCGGTTGCTCCGCCTTCTCCTCCCGCACCCGCAGCACGGCGGCGACGGCATCGTCGACGGTCAGCCCCCGGTTCCTGTCCTCGAAGCTCACCATCCTCAGGTAGGTACGGATGTCGTCCTCGGCCGCGTCCTGAATGTGACTCCAGTGGGGGCCGAGGGCCTTGAGTACTCCGTCGCTCCACGGTGGGATCGACAGAGCGGAGTGGACGACCGGGTACCACACGGTGGACGAACCGCGTTGGAGGGTTCGCGGCGGCTCGCCGCACGTGTCGGCAGGGGCATCCTTGAGCCAGGGCCGACGTCCGGTGCACCGGATGCCGAGGTCGCGCAGCGCCCGACTGCGGAAGGCCCCCTCCATCGACACCTCCTTGGCGCCGCAGGTGCACCCGATGACGACCCCGCGGAGGGAGGCCGTCGAGCCTTCCGCGCGCAGTCGCAGTTTGCCACCGCACGGGCCGACCGAGCCGGCCTCGCCCGGCCCGTAGGAGGAGGAACGGTGGACCCACTTCCAGTACGGGAAGTCGTCGAGGTGACCGTTGACGCAGGCCACCACGAAGCGGGACGGGACGAGATCCCGTTCACAGGCACCGCAGACCGCCTTGTTCCTCGGGGGGTTGAACTTCGAGTAGTACTGCAGATCGCGGCACTCCGGGCACGAGTACAGCTGCGGGAAGCGGGCGGCCCGCACCCCGTCGCGGGCCTCCGCCGGGTCGACGGCAGGCGGCAGTTTGAATTCGTGGACGCCCGTCACCGCGGTGAGGCGCGGGTCCCAGAGGGTCCGGGTCCGGCTGACGTCCCAGGTGTCGAGCCCTGCGATCACGAAGGACTCGTTGTCGACCGCGATCATGGAGCCCACGCCGTAGGTGGTGATCGCCTGGGCACGACGGATCTCTCCGAGCTTGCGCAGAGGGGTGTTCGGCAGGCCGGGGCGGACGGCTCCTCGCTTGCGAGGGGGCGGCGGGGTCATCGCTTCTCCAGGAAGAAGGTCGAGGAGGCGTCCACGTCGCGCAGGCTCCACAGCGTGGGCCAGCCCGCGCGATCCTCCGGGAGGTCGTTGTCGAACGCGCTGAGGAGAGCCGTCCTGCCGCTCTTGGCATGGGCCTCGTAGAGCAGGTTCGGATCGTCGGCGGCGGCATCGCGCCACCAGTCGACGAACTCGTCGAAGGCGGCGGCCGTGGCCTCGTGTTCCCGGGGGGCGACCCTCGCAACCCGCTCCAGCAACGCGTCGCGAACAGCGCCGTTGAGCTCGTCGACGAAGTCCTCGATGCGTGCAGCCGCAGCGTTGTTGCGCGCCCCCGGGATCATCAGCCGCGTCAGAGCGACGACGACGGCGTGCAGGCCACGGTCGCGGGCACGTGCCGAGAAAGGCGTGACACTGGTGGACTCGACCTCGCGGTAGAGCGCGGAGTGGAAGTGTTGGAAGCTCTCGTAGTGTGAACGGTCCCGGGATCGTGTCGAGTTGAGCATGACTGCGACCAGGCCCGGATGACGTCGGCCGACCCGGCTGGTCGCCTGGATGTACTCGGCGGTGGTCTGCGGCTGGCCCATGACGGCCATCAGCCCGAGGCGGTCGATGTCTACGCCGACGGAGATCATGTTCGTGGCGAGCAGGACGTCGATGGTGTCCGGCGCCGGGAGCCTGCGTTCGATGTCCTTGAGGCGCTTGGGAATGTCGCTGGCGCTGGCCCGGCTGCTGAGCTCCGTCACCGCCTCGGGGCGGCGGGGCTTCTCGACACCGTCGCGGGCGGCGAGTTGTTCCATGCGGTCCTGCACATCGTCGAGGACCTGGAGTTCGGCAGCGGACAACAGCCGCAGACTGTTGAAGTAACCGACGAGGGTCCAGTAGGCGTCCTTGACCTCGTCATCGGCGTTGCCGAGCTGGATCTGGTGCAGCAGTGCCGCGTAGGTGCGGATCAGCAGGGTGGACTGGCTGGTGCTGGCGGTCAGCAGACCGACGTACCGGCGGGTGGCCTTCTCCTCACGGGGAGCCTCGACCGCGAACCAGGAGTCGCGGGAGTCCAGTCCGGCCGGCGGGAACTGGCGGACCTCGCGGTCGAAGAGGTGCAGGCCCTGCTCGTCGGCGCGTCGGATGGTCGCGGTGGACGCGATCACCTTGGGTCGGTCCGCCAGGATGTCCACGGCGGTCTCGTAGAGCCCGGTGAGCGTCCCGAGCGGGCCGGAGATGAGGTGGAGCTCGTCCTGGACGATCAGCGCCGGCGGCTCGGTCCCCTCCAGGTCACGGTTGAACAGGGCGGCCGTCCGCTCCCGCCACGGCATGGACGCGAACTTGTCGACGGTGGCGATGATCAGAGTCGGGTGCGCGGCATAGACGGACCCGTCGACCAGGTGCACGGGCAGTCCGTCGCCGAGGTGGAACGCACACTCCGCGTCCGGGCAGTGGACGTACATCCTGGCGTGCTCCGGTACGGCCTCGTAGTTCGACGCGTCGAGCCGACTGCCGCACCAGGGACATGCCTGGAGCTGGACCGGGTTCTCCTTGTCGAGCGACCGGCCGCCGGCACGCAGGGCGGCCAGCTTCTCGCCGGCTGTCACCAGGTCGTTCGGGGTGGCGGACCTCCCCACCCACATTCCGATGGAAATGCCCTCCTGTCCCAGCTCCTTCTCGTGACGGGAACGGGTCAGTTCCATCGCACAGATCAGCGCGGTGGCCCGCTCGAACTGCTGGAGCGTCAGCAGTCTCAGCGTGTAGCGCATCAGCACGGTGACTCCGCCGCCGTGCACGGGATCCTTGAGACGTCGCAGGAAGGTGGTGAAGGCGATCAGGCCGAGGTACGCCTCGGTCTTGCCGCCACCGGTGGGGAACCAGAGCAGGTCGGCGATTCCCCGATCGGGGTGCTCGTCCTCCACGATGCCTTGGAGGCAGAGCAGCAGGAAGCAGATCTGGAAGGGGCGCCAGTACTCCTGGCCCTCGTCCGGCCCGCCGGCGGGCTTGCCCGCCTTGACCCATGAGGTACGGGCACGCTGCTCGGCCATGGCCCGGTTGGCGAGCTGGAACGCCCGCATCACATGGGCGTGTGCGGGCTCGGCGAGCAGTGCGACGCCCATGCTCATGCGGGTGAGCGCCGTTTCGCACGCCTCGATCTGCTCGTGCGCGGCTGCCTCGTACTCGGTGCCGGCCAGGGTCTCCGCCTCGGCCTTGCGTTCGTCGATCCACGCCTGGTAGCCGTCGAGGAGCGCACCGAGCCCGGCCACCACCGTCTTCGGGTCGGCGGTGCCGAGTCCACGCATGGACAGTGCATCGACGGCGATGGCGCGGTTCGAGTCGGTCAGGAGTACCTCATGGGTGGGCACGAACTCCGTCCGGACCTCGGCGACGGCGGCCCGTCCGGCGGTCGTGGCCCCGATCGGCGGAGGTGTCCAGTCCCAGACCGCCGCGCAACCGTGGCCGATCGCGAATCCCGGAGCGTGCCGATGGAGCAACCGACTCAGCATCAACTCACGGTCGTGACTGCCGGAGGAGTTGCGCCGCTCGACGAAGGGCTCGGCTCCGGGCACGAGCGCCCGGACCCGGATCGTGGGCTGGTAGTAGCAGAAGGCATCCTTCAGCTCACGGACGCCCACCGAGAGGATGTTGATCAGCGTGGCGGTGACGGTCACGGTGCCGTGCTCGCCCCGGGGGCGTACCAGAACCCGGAGTTCCAGCCCCTCGGCGAGTGACTGCCGGACCGTGGTCGGCGTCGTCACATCCACCTCGACGTCGGCCAGGTCGAGCGGGACCCGACGCCAGCGCTCGCGCTGTTCCGCAGTACTCCGGGCCTCGATGCGCGCAGCCGCGACGGGGTTGCCCTCGGCGTCCTCGGGGCGGTAGACGGCTGCCGTGGCGTGCAGCACGATCCGCTCCGCCACCGTCGGGTCCACGGCGAAGGTGAGCCCCATGGACGAGGGCCGCCGTATGTTGGCGAGCGAGACACCGCGCTCGACGACGTCCTCCTCACCGTCGCCGCCGCGGACGAGGGCCGGCGAGTCGTCCCCGTCGGCCTCGTGGCCGTCCCGGTTGCCTCGGGCGGCCTCGGGAGTCTCCTGAGGGAACAGAACGCCGACCGGATACATCGTCACCGGCGCATCGTCCTTGAGGATCTCCTCCTCGCCACCGACCGGACCGAGCAGGTCCAGACGGAGGGCGGCACCCAGGCGGTCGCGCACGGCGTAGTAGTCGTGGATGGAGGGGCTCATGAGGGAAGTCGCTCCGAGTTCGGGTCTTCGGACGGATCGGTCCAGTCGAAGCGGCCGAGGCCGCAGAGACGGGGCGCGAGCCAGGCGCCGGAACTGCCGAGACCGGCTCGCTCGGTCGCGATGTCGCTGCCTGCGACGGTTTCGACGCAGTCGATGTAGAGGTCGGTGATCCGACCGGGAACGTTGTACTCGGACCAGCTGCCACCGCGGCCGAGCATGAGGTGCAGGGCGCGACGGAACGCCTCCGACACCTCACCGACGGGGCGACCGTCATGGAGGATCACGTACGGCGGCGTCTGGTCCTCGCCCTCGGGAAGACGGTGGAGCAGGGAAAGCTCGACGGCGTCGCCGGCGTGCACCTCGTGGGCGAGTTGCCTCTGGACCTCGACAGGGTCGGCGGCAACGTTACGCACGCCCGGGGGGTGTTCGTGGCAGACGTCGAGGCCGAGTGCCTCGATGCCGTTGCGGGCCCACGATCGGCCGCCTCCGATGTACCAACGGTCCAGACGCCTGTCCTTGCGAACCAGCCAGGTGTTGGGACGGTCCAGCCGGTAGAGGTCGTCACGAGGCCGGGTCATGGCGACGTAGAGCAGTCGGGCCTCCGCAGCCGGATCGTAGTCGATCTTCTTCTTGGCCACGTCCTTCGGCCGTCTCAGTTGCACGGGCTCCACAACCAGGACACGGTCGAACTCAAGGCCCTTGGCGCGGTGCACCGTCGAGATGACCAAGGATGCCGGGTCGGCCGCGGTGAGCTCGTCCGGGAGTCGCCCCTCCGCCACGGCCCGGCGCAGTGCGGCGAGCTCGACCCGACCGCGCCGGTTGCCGGTGACCCGGCGTACCGCCCTCAGGAGGACCGTCGGTTCCAGGGCCGGTCGGCCGTCGAGACCGGCGACCAGCTCGGCGAAACGGGCCTCGGAGAGGTCGGCCGCATCAGTGGCGGCAAGCAACCCGGCGATCCAGGCGGGGGCGGGCCGGTCGCGGACGGAGCGCTGGAGTCGGTGGTCCACGCCGGCTTCGAACAGGGTCTGGCTGATGGAGAGCGCCTGCCCGTTGTCCCGGCACAGGATCGCGGTCGGTCCGTCGAAATACCGGAGCGAGTCCAGGACGAACGGGTCGTCCAGTGTCCCGAAGTGGGGTGCCTCTTCGAGCAGGAGTCGCAGTTCACGGTGGATCTGCTCGGCCTGCGCCTCGGCCGGTTCCCGCTCGGCGGCCAGCTGCTGGAGCCGCGGGCCGTACGGAAGGGCGACCCGGGCCTGCTCGGTACGGGCCCGAAAGTTGTCACCGAGGTGGATCTCGACCAGGTCCTCGGCGAAGGAGCCTCGTATCCAGTCGAAGAAGTAGTTCGTCTCCTCCGCCCGCCGGTCAGGGTCCGTGACCTGGAAGCCGTAGACGGCCTGGGCGCCGTCCCCGACCACGGTGAAGCCGCTCTGTGCCTGGAAGCGGTCGAGGAGAACCTCGACCATCTCGCGCCGTACTCCGACGAGGTCCTGGACCTCGTCGATCAGGACGTGAGCGGGGGCCCCGAACTCGCCCGCCTCGACCGCGCCCTCCTCGATCGCCGCGGTGGCGACCTCGATGCGCCGGTCGAAGGTGGTTCCCGACCAGTCGTGGTCCGGGTACGCCCGGCGCAGCAGGGTGGCCGCCCAGGAGTCGAAGGTCTGGGCACGCACTCGACGGGCGGCATCGGCATGGCTGTCGATCCGCTCACGCAACTCGCGCACCGCGGCCCGGGAGAAGCTGAGGACAAGGATCTCGTGCGCCTCCAGCTCCTCCCGTTCGACCAGTGCTTCCAGGCGGCGGACCAGGGTGTGCGTCTTACCGGCCCCGGCGCCCGCCGTGACCAGGGTGCGTGCATCCCACGGCTGATCGACTACGGCCTGCTGTGCGGGGGTGATCGCATGTTGGGGCTCGCTCACTTGCCCTCGTTCCACAGGTAGTCGAACTTGGTGAACGCCAGCTCGCCCTCGTAGTTGACGACGTTGTCGCGCACGTTGAGGATCAGACAGGTCGAAGTGCCGTTGTTCTTCGGTCCACGCAGACCACGGCCGATCATCTGCTGGTAGACGTTCGGGCTGTACGTGGGGCGGGCGACAACGACCGCACGGGTGGCGGGGGCGTCGAAGCCCTGGGCGAGAACGCCGTAGTTGGTGAGCACCTGGATACGTCCCTTGCGGAACTCCTCGATGCGCTTGCGGCGCTCGGACACCGGCGTGGCCGAGTCGATCGCCGCAGCGCGGATCTGGCGGCCGTTCAGCTTGGCGGCCAGGAACTTGGCATGGGCGACCGAGGTGGCAAAGACGAGGATCGGCCAATCCGCGGGGAGATTCTCGATCTCCTCGATGATGCGCTGGTTGCGGTCCTGGTCCTCGGCGAGCCGTTGCTCGGCCCGCTTCGGCAGCACGCCGAACCTCTCGGAGCTGGAGACCTCGTCGGAACTCAGCCGGATCTCCGCCCCGAGAAGCTCGCGGTGCCTGACCCGAGCCAGGACGCCGAGCTCCTGCAGCTGTCGGATGGCCTCGTTCTGGTCTCCGGCGAAGACGTCGAGGTCGAGGCGGGTGCCGAAACGGCGCACCAGACGCCGGGTCAGGTCCTCGTCGTTGCGGTAGGGAGTGGCTGTCAGGCCCACCAGGTGACGACGCAGATCCGGCGGGTTGACGCCCAGGTGCTCGAAGATCTCGCCGTAGCGGGGCGAGGTGGCCCGATGCGCCTCGTCGACGATGACCAGGGCGGCGTCCCGCAGCCAAACGTAGTCCTCGTCCCCGAGCACGCTCTGCAGCTTGGCGTCGGTGGCGACGACCAGGTGCGGCTCACCCGTCACCGGTGCGGCCGCGTTGGAGGACCAGAGGCGGCTGATGACGAGCGGCATCTCCGCGCCCACCTTGGACCAGACGAACCGCCAGCTCTGCACGGCTTGTTCACACAGTTCCTCGCTCTCCGCGATCCACAGCACCGGTCCGGGGAGGGACTGCTCGCCACGATTCCGGATCCACCGGATCACGGCCTCGGAGGTGACGCGTGTCTTCCCGGCGCCGGTCGGGATGGACAGCATGCCGCGTTGCGGCACCGGGTTGTCCAGCAGCCGCTGGAGCGCCTGTGCCAGTTGTTCCTGGTACTCGTGCAGAGCGGGGAACTCGGACGGACCCTCCACCTGGATGCGCGCCTCCAGCGGCGGCACCCGGGAACCGGCGAACGAGTCGGGGAGCCCGAGATCGGTGACGAACTTCAGTGCCTTGGCGTCGCCGTTGAAACTGCTCGGCGCATTGCCGGGGAACGCTAGCGCCAGGTCCCGGCTGTGGATCCGCAGAATCTCCTCGCCGTGGGAGTTGAAGGCCAACTCGGCGATCCGACGGGCGTCCGGCTGCTCACCGCCGCGCTCGGCGACCTCACTGTCCAGGAGCCCCGGGGGCAACTCGGTGCGCAGTTCCTCGTCGCCGATCAGCAGGGCAATCTTGTCGATGACACTCTCGGCCTCGGCGATCCTGCGCAGTCGGGCGCGGGTCTCCCGGTCCTGTTCCTGCCGCGTCTGGAGGTCCAGTACGCTCTTGCAGCCCTGACGACCGATCTGCCAGCCGAACTCCCGGTCGGCGGCCTCCAGGACCTCGAGCGGGGAGAGCGTGTCGAGCACCAACAGGGTCGATCCGCTGCGGGCCGAGGACAACGGCTTCAGCTCCACGCCGCGCGGTGTGCGGATCTCGTGCTCCAGCTCGGCGCAGCGCTGGACCTTCCGGTTCTCCACCAACTTGCCGAGCCGCTGACGCAGCGGCGGGAACTCGTCGACGAGCAACGACGGATGGGTCGTCCCGGCCCTGCGGACCTGCTTGCTGATGACGTCCTCGACCTTGAGCATCCCCCACTGCTCGATCATCTGGGCCGCGGTCGCGGCGTCGGCCTTGTCCGCAACCAGCAACGCGGGAAGCTGTTCGCGGACGAGCTCCGCGAAGTCCGCCGCTGAGGTCGCCACCACGATCTCCGTGTCGGGGCGCACGTCCCAGACCCCACCCACGCGGCAGCGGGTCAGGACGCCCTCGGGAAAGTCCATGCCGACGCGCAGCATCAGGGCGTAGGCACGGCCGATGAACGCGTCGTCCTCGCTGACCAGCACCCGGTCCAGCAGAGCACGCCAGCGGTTCGTCGGCACCTCTTCCGGGGTGGCGGGCATGCGCAGCCTCAGGGCCTTCGACTCGGAGATGTCGGTGACGACGGGCAGCACCTGCGCATACTCCTTGAGCTGCGGGCCGACGGCCTCGCTCACCGAGGTCAGTCCCAACGAGGTGCGCACCAGGCCGTACTTGTTGAGCATCCACCGCAGCGGGGACATTACGACCGTGCGGCCGTTGGCGGCGGCACCGTAGGCGCGGGTCCAGCTCTCCACGACGCCGACGTCCGGAATCGCGGCGACGAACGCGGCACGCCCCTCCTCCGAGAGCCGGGGCAACAGGTCCAAGGGTCCCGCCGGAGCCGCTCCCTCCACGACGAGCCGGTTGATGTTGGTCCGCGGGGCATCCGCGGCGAGCCGGCGCAAATACTGGTCGTGCACGGCCTGCCGGTACTCCTCGAACCAGGCCTGACGCTTCGGGTCCTGGGTCGCGACCGGTCGATCGACCAGGCCGAGGTCGCGGAAGATCGCGAGGTCCGCACCGTGGAAGTCCGTGTCCACGGCGATCGAGGCGTCCCTACTCCCGTCCCGGGGCACAACGGCGCCGGGTAGCAGGCACGCGGCCATGGGTCGGAAGTGTCCGTCGACCGTACGGACGTGAAGCACGGTACGGGCGTCCGGGTAGCGCCCGCGGATACGGTCCACCTGGGCGTTGCCGCCGGCGCTGCGCAGCAGCATCCAGAACTGGGTCCACAGTTCCGGGGTGTAGCCGTCGAAGCCTTGGTCGAGCACGCCCTGGAAGCGGCCGTGGGCATCGGCGATACGGATGCCGATGGTGTGCAGGTGGCGCTGCATCTCTGTCCGCTCGGCGATGTCCGTGTGCACGTAGACCATGTCGTCGCGGAGCTCGTCGGCACCGGCGCGGTGGAACACCTTGCCCGCGATCGGCGCCACCATCCCGTGGGCGTCGGTCAGCACGATGCGCGCGCTGCGTGCGGCCTCCAGCGTCTCCTTGTCCCCGTTGTGCTCCACCATCGCCGCCAGGATGCGGATCGCGTGACAGGACGACTCGGCGGTACCGTCCGAGACCAGGGCCTCCAGCCAGGCGCGGACGTCCTCCGGCGACTTCCTGGCGGCCAGCAGAATGTGCTCCATCTTGCCGTGGCGCAGCGCATTGGCCTCGACCGACGGGTGCACCCAGTCGCGCGGGCGCCCGGGGTACTCGGCCCAGATACGCAGCCACTCCGGCTGCAGCTTCCCGGGGTGGATGTGCAGGTCACGCGGGACCCGGAGCACGCCGTCCTGGTCCGGCAGGGACGGCAGCTGCGCGGCCGCGTCCCAGACGTGGCGGATGAGGTACTCCTCCGCCCAGTTCACCGCCTCCTTGGTGCGGCCGGGCAGGAGCGGCAGGAAGGCGGCGGGGTCCTCCTTGCGGGACAGCCTGGGCAGGGAGGTGACGACCAAGCGGGCCGCGACCTGGAGCAGCTCGCGGTTGAAGGCGCTTCCGTCGAGGAGGTTCTGCCGGTCCTCGTTGGTCTTCCACGCGGCGTTCAGGTAACCGGTGACGGAGACCGGGTACTTGGTGGGGAAGTAGGACCAGAACTGGCCGCGCCCCAGCGGCACCGTCAGCAGCCCGTCCTTCTCGACATAGGCGGGAACCGCCCACGAGACGTCGATGACGCTGCGGTCGTGCAGCTCGCCGGCGCTGCCACGGGCGTCCGCGGTGGGCTCGTGAGCGACCGTGAAGACGCTCCATTCGCTCACCGCCTCCTTGATCCCGGTGCCGACCTCGCGGATCACCCGTCGCTCACCGGAGACCTGCACCGTCAGCTTGCGACGCTGGATCGGAAGCCGTCGCCGGTCCTCCAGCAGCACCTCGCCGACATGGGAGGAGAAGATCTGGAAGCCGGGGGGAAAGGCATCGGTCTCGCGACCGTCGCGGTGCTTGAACCCGGTGATGTCGTGCCCCAGGCGCTCGGCCGCCCCCGGCAGCAGAGGGAGCTTGACCACGGTGGTCGCCCAGGCCAGGAGCTCCCTCAGGACGCCGTCCTTGTCGAGCTCCTCCTCCCGGTCGAGCGGACGGGCCATCCGGAGCACTGGGGTGTCCATGTCGAGGGGCTGCTGGAGTCCGAGAGCCTCTGCTATCCGGTCGGCGGACCAGGTCCGGTCGAAGCCGAAGCAGCCACTGGTGCTGAAGAACTGGGGTGCGTCGGTCACCGACAACACCGACTTCACGCCGACGCCGAATCGGCCGATCTGGCCGCCACGCTTGCGGGAGACACTCATGCGCAGAATCGTGTCGGCGCCCTCCGGGGTCACCGGGGTGCCCTGGTTCGCGCAGTAGAGCGTTTCGTCGGTCAACACCACGGCCAACCGACCGCCGGGTTCGTTGGCGATCTCGTCGGCGCCGTTCTGTACGAGCTCGAACAACTGGCGCTCGCCGTATCCGCCCTGCGTGATCCGCAGCTCGCCATTGGCATGCTCCTGCACCAGGCCGGGGTCGATTCGATAGGTCTCCAGGGTGCGGGTCGATTGCTCCAACACCCTTTCGATCACCGAGGCCTCAGCCCCCTGCGACAACGTCTGATCGCTCACGACCCAGCTGCTTCCTGTCCGGGACGTCCCCGGACCACGTATCGAGATGAAGACCGACGAAGAGGAGAAAACCTGAACGTCCACCGGAGATGCGAAACGCGTCGACCCCCCACGGACATCCGCACCGACGACAGCCGGAGCCGGCCCTCCGAATCCTGCAGGAAATCGGAGGGCCGGCCAACACCTCCGGCCCTATTTCTCGGACAGCGTGATGACAATCCTGAGGACGGAACCACCGGAACGTCCCCGGCGCCGCCCGAGCCGACGGTCGCCGACGGAGGACCGCCGTCCCGGGCCGGTGACGGCGAACCCCTGCGACGGAGGAGCGGACCTGTAGCGCCTCGAACGGCCGTTGCCGGTCCCACCGTTTGCTTCGAGCAAGAGCTCGATGAACTCCGTCGCCCTCGTGAGCCGAACGGCAATCACGACGGCCTTGCGCTCGGACGAGACGCTGCCGTCGCGTCCCGTGCTCGAACTCTCCTCCGTCCGGGCATCGTTGGACGACGTCTGCCGCCCGGCAGCAGCACGCCGCCGCTCGTAGGCCGCGATCACCGCCCTCCAGCCGCTCCCCGTCGTCCCGATCGCATCGAGAAACTCCGAACGGAGGTGCCGGTCCAAGGAGTTGTACTTCTTGATCAGGGACGGAAGGTCGTCGTCGCTGGGCGGAAACGGGGTCACGGGGGCCTCCTGCGGGTACGGCAAGTGCCGAGAAACAACGGTGCACGGAACAGGGTGGAACAAGGCGCGCTGGTCTCGCCGCAAGGCTCATCCGGTGACGAATCGGCACTCCGTCCAGCGCGCGGCCGGACAGGACGCCCGATCGATGCAATTGCCGTAGGGGGTATGTCGAAATGGACCCCCGAACAGCTCAACTACCTTGCTGCACCGGCAATCCGACGGTGCATCAGTGGAGCAACCATGGCACAGGCATCTCGTCCGTGTCCAGCGATCTCCGGCTGCAAGTCGCCGACCGTGGCGACATGCCCGGATCGCCCGGTTGTCGATGAATTCACACACCTCCGGGAGCAGGCCACGGACAGGAGCACGCTGGCCCGCACTCCTTCTGCAACGCCGATCCCTGCCCGCCGGAGCCACCGGTCAGGTGGTTGTCATTCATCACCAACGGCCTGCTGGCGCAGCCCAAAGCCCCTCTTCGACAAGAACTTTTGACACATTGTGGATGTCAAATATCGCTGCTAGCCTGCTCCTGACCAGCTCGGAAACCGGCGGCATACGGGTCGACGGCTCGGCGGAGGGGACTGCCAGCAGTGATCGATGAGACCGAAGACTTCGGTCCCTGGCTCGGGCGGCAGCTCCGACGCCGTGACATGACCCAGGCCGAACTCGCGACTGCGGTCGGCGTGACCCGGGCCGCGGTGTCCGCATGGATCACCGGTCGGGCGACACCACGCCCTGAGACGGTGCGCCTGATCGCCGATGCCTTCGGCACCGATCTGGCCACCGTGTACGAGCGCACGAGCGACGCGGTGGCCGCGCGGCCGGTGAGTTGGTACCACCGCCCGGCGCACGTCGACGGCGGAAGGGAGTTCGGCAACGCGGCGGCATTCGCATTCGACGCAGACCTCGGCGTCCTCGCACGCGAGGCGACCCAGAACTCCCTCGACGAACGGCGTGATCCGACGCAGCCGGTCCGCGTCCGCTTCATCCTGCACGAACTCAAGGGTGAGCATCTTCGCAGCTTCAAGGATGCCGTGCAGTGGGAATCGCTCGAGTCCCACTACTCCGCCGCCGCGACCACCGATCAGAAGGTCGGACGTGCGCTTGCCGAGGGGCTACGGGAGTTGGAGTCCTCCGGCTCACTCCTCCTGCTCCGGGTCGACGACTACAACGCCAACGGCCTCACCGGCCCCGAGTACGAGGACGGCCGTTTCGCAGCCGTCGTCCGACGTCAACTCGACAGCCACAAGGGCGACAACCGCCGAGCGGGCGGTTCCTACGGTCTGGGCAAGGCAACCCTCTGGGCCACCAGCCGGCTCGGTCTCGTCCTCATCAACAGCACCCTCTCGGTGCCGCACGAGGGCCGCACGGCACGACGGTTGATCGGTCGCCTGGACCTCCCCTGGCGTGAGGTGGACGGCGAAGCGTTCGCCGGACCGGCCTGGTTCGGCGAACCGGACAGCGACCGCGTCTTCGAGAACGTCTCCCGCTCCTGGTGGGGCACCGAGCGCGAGACCACGAGCCTCCACCTGGAGCGGGAGGGCGACGACCCCGGCACCTCCTTCCTGGTGGTCGGAGCCCACGACGCCGCCGCCGTCGCGGCCGGGGACGACGGCCTTCAGGCCATGCACGACAAGCTCTGCGACTCCCTGGCCGAGAACTTCTGGGCCGCAATGACCGGAACCGACACGGTGCCGCCCCTGTTGGAGGCGTCCGTCCGGACCCTGCGCAACGGGACCGAGTGGATCCCGGAGACCCGGGTCAGCCCCGAGCAGCGCCGCCCGGCCCTCGCCCGCGCCCTGCGTGCCTACCTCACCGGGGAGACCGTCCCGGAGCTCACCGGGCGGACCGACGTGGTGGAGCGCGCCGTGGCTCTCACCGTTCCGCCACTGCGTACCGACGGCAAGGGCGCCAAGGCCGTCACCCACGACGCGGTGCTGCTGCTCACGCCGGCGGACGACGGCGACCGGGCGCACAGTCAGGTCGTCTCCATGCGCGGCAATCGCATGAGGATCACCACTCGCAGGCCACGTGACCTGGGCCTCGGTGTCGAGCCCTACCAGGCGGTGCTGCTCGCCGGCTTCGCCACCGCCCGCGAAGGGGAGGACGTCGTGCGCGCCGAGGCCTTCCTCCGCGCTTCGGAGCCCCCCGAGCACAACCGCTGGGAGTGGACCGAGGAACTGTCCGACACCTATGTACGCGGGGCGAAGAAGCGCCTTGACGAGTTCCGTGTGGCAGTCGACGACGCCGTACGGGCGATCGTCGGCGTGCGGGCTGTCCCGTCCGCCGACGGAGCCGGTCCCGAACTGTTGCGGAACCTGCTGAAGATCGCTCCGGCGACCGGAGGCGGACGTGCGAACACCCGTCGTGGCCGTGGTTACCCCACGGTCGACGACATCGACGGCGAGGTCGACGCCACCGGGGCCTGGTCGCTGCGCGTGCGCGTCGCCGTCCCGCAACAGGACGACCCCTGGCACCTCTCACCGATCGCGTGCTTCGGCTCCGGCAGGGCGGGCTCCGGGAGTCCGGTCCGCTGGGCCGAACTGACCGCCACTGAGAACTGCTCCTTCACCGGTGACGTTCTCGTCGTCGCCCCGGGCGTCCGGTACGCGATGTTCCGTGGCGTCACCGATGTCGACAGCCACCCGGTGACAGCCGGCCGAACCAACGTCACCGTGAGCCTGCGCAAGGCCGTCGAAGGAGCTGCCCGCCCATGAGCCGGATCATCTACCCCTACTCCGTCCTGAGCGGACGGGTCGAGGTCGAGATCACCCGTGTCCGGGTCGACGGCCGTCCGCTCGACTACGCCAGGATCTCCCCCTCGCTGCAGACCGTCGCCCTCGACGACACCGGCCGCGACGACTGGCAGGAGGCGGTGTTCGACGTCCGGGCCGTGCTGCCGGAGGAGGAGATCGCCTACGGCCCGTGGTCCGAACTCGTCTGTGCGGCCGTACTGGAGGAGTCGACCACCAACACCAGGACCGTGCAACGCCTCACCCGGGACCGCAGCTCCGGCAGCTGGCAGGGCTCCGTACGCCTGCGCCGGTCCCGGCACCGATCCCGTGCCACCCTCGGCGTACAGGTCGTGGCAGCGGTCGAGGGCGTCCGGGGGCGCATGATCGGGCGGAGCGAGACCGACTGGGTGATCGACCTCCAGGCCGAGATCCCCGTCCGGGACAAGGAGATCCGGATCGTGGAGGCCGACTTCCGCGACGGACCGTACGCCTGGCTGCGCCCGCTCAAGGATGCGCCCTGGTTCGTGGACACCTCCGGTGAGATGCCGATCGTCTACCTGAACCTGGGCATCGAGGGGCTGACCGCCCTGCTGCGCGGCAGCAGCGCCGTGGAGAAGGCGACGGCCGCCCTCGTCAACGCCCAGATCGTCAGCGATGTGTGGGAAACGATGTTCCACGCTGCCGTGAGCGAAGTCGAGTTGGACGAGGACGGTCGGCCGCGGATGCCCGTCGGCTGGCGTGAGGCCGTCCTCGAAACCATGCTGTCCGACGTCCTCCCCGGGCTGTCCCCGACGGACGCGATCGCCGAACTGCGGGCACGGCGCCAGGAGGGTTACGGCTGGACCGAACTGCAGTCCCGCATCCAGTACGCCGCCGCGCTGCGCGCCCAGTTGCCCAAGCAACTCGCCACGACGCTGCGCCTCACCGCCCGCTCGTCCCAGGGAGAAGACCGGTGATGTTCGAGCACGCCACCGAGGACCGACTCGCGCTCCTGCCGGTGGGGGTGGCCACCCGCCACCTCGACCAGTCCGTCCTGTCCGGCGCCGAGCCACCCACCCAGGTGGCCCTGCTACGCGCCGCGACCGTGATCGCCGACCCGTCCTCGCGGTGGAACACCGCACCGGTCCGGGAACTGCTGAACCAGGCCATGGCCCGCTTCGCGAGCGCCCGCGCCGACGCCGACGCCTGGCTCGCGCCGCGCCTGCACGCGACCCTGCGACTGACCAGGAGCGAGGCTGCCGACAAGGCGCTGTGGGCCTACCTCGCCATGGTCGTCGCCCCGGACTACGTCCTGTGGCGACACCTCCCGGCCGGTGGCGATGACGCACGACGAACTCCCGCCGTCCAGGCGTCCCGATTCGTGGGGGGCAACTCCGTCCAGGCGTTCGCCCGGCTCTGGTGGGCCGCCGAGATGTGGCGCGACGGCGCCGACTACCGTCCCGTCGAGGCAGCCTGCCGCAACCAGGACTTCCTCAACACCGCTCTGCGCCTCGGCATCATGGATCACCGCCCCACCGCGCTGGCCGTGCTGCGGACCGTGGACAACCTGGCCGCGGCCGGTGCTCCCCGGCTGGGTGACCAGGTGAACGCACTGTGCAAGGCCATCGGGATCGCCGGCAGCACGCTGATGTACGAGATCATCGGCCCCGACGAACTCCCGGACGACGCAGAACTGCTGGCCTGGATCGATGAGGCCGACTCCGCTCCCCCCGTCGCATGGGACCGTCTCCCCGACGGCCCCGACGACGGCACCGCCCCCACCGCTTCCGTCGACACCCTCACCCGCCTCTTCGAGGACATCAACGCGCACCTGGGCCGGCTCCGCGAGCGAGGCCGCCCCTCCGTACCCCTCGGGTGACACCCCTGCCGGTTCACCGCCGGGGACCACCCGAAGGTGGTGTCCGAGCGGTTCCCCGGCCTGCCAGCAGGCCGGGGAACAAGAAGGCCCGGTCAGCGCGCTGACCGGGCCTTCCACCTTCTGAGCCGCCTGCGGGATTCGAACCCGCGACCTACGCATTACGAGTGCGTTGCTCTGGCCAACTGAGCTAAGGCGGCACCGCTGCCACGTGTGGTGGCAACGCGGGTCAGTCTACACAGGTTCGCAGGTGATCCGTAGCCGGGGCGGTGGGGCTGGGGTGGGGGTGGGGCAGGGGTGGATGGTTTTCGCTTCAATCGATCGCCGGTGCGACGTTACGATGAGCGCCCCCCTGCCAGCCCTCCCCACTCCCGGAGCCACCGTGTTCGGTGTCAACGACCTGGCGACGTACGTCCTCGGCGCCCTCGTCATCATTCTGCTGCCCGGCCCCAACTCGCTGTACGTGCTGTCGGTCGCCGCCCGCAAGGGCGTCCGGACCGGGTACCGGGCGGCGGCGGGGGTGTTCGTCGGCGACCTCACGTTGATCAGCCTGACCTCGCTGGGGGCGGCCTCGTTGTTGAAGGCCAACCCGGCGGTGTTCGCGGTGGTGAAGTTCGGCGGTGCCGCCTACCTGCTGTGGATCGGGTTCGGGATGCTGCGGGCGGCCCGCCAGCTGTGGCGCGAGCGCCGGGCGGAGGCCGATCCGGCGGGTGGTGCGGAGGCGGTGGAGGAGGCGGGTGAGCGGCCGTTCCGGCGGGCGCTGGTGATCAGCCTGCTGAACCCGAAGGCGATCCTGTTCCTGCTGTCGTTCTTCACCCAGTTCGTCGACCCGTCCTACGGGCAGCCGGTGCTCTCCTTCGCGCTGCTGGGCGGGATCCTGCAGAGTTTCAGCATGCTGTACCTCTCGCTGCTGATCTTCGCGGGCACCACGCTGGCGACGGCCTTCCGTCGCCGCCGGCGCCTGTCCGCGACCCTGACCAGCGGTGTCGCCGTCCTGTTCGCGGGCTTCGCCGCGAAGCTGGCGGTCTCCTCCGCCTGAGCGCGGGTCCACCGGGCTACCGGTCGCAGCGCTTGCCCTGTTCCGGTGCCTCCCCGGTGAGCAGGAAGTGGTCGACCGCGCCGTCGACGCAGCTGCTGTGCCGCCCGTACGCGGTGTGGCCGTCGCCGTCGTAGGTGAGCAGGCGGCCGGATTCCAGCTGTCCGGCCAGTGCGCGGGCCCACTCGTAGGGGGTGGCCGGGTCGCGGGTGGTGCCGATGACGACGATCGGGGCGGCACCGGCGGCGCGGATGGTGTGGGCCGCGCCGGTGGCCCGGACGGGCCAGTAGGCGCAGGTCAGGGCCATCCAGGCCATGTCGCGGCCGAAGTGCGGCGAGGCGCGTTCGAAGTCCGGCACCGCCCGCTGGACGTCCTCGGGCGAGCGGAACGGCGCGGGCAGGTCGAGGCAGTTGACCGCCGTGTTGGCGAACATCAGGTTGGGGTAGGAGCCGTCCGCCTCACGCCCGTAGTAGGCGTCGGAGAGCTTGAGCAGCCCGGTGCCGTCGCCGGCCTTGGCGTCGGTGAGCGCGGTGCGCAGCTTGGGCCACAGGAACTCGGCGTACATGGCCTGGACGACGCCGGTGGTGGCCTGGGCCTCGGTGAGCCGGCGTCCGTTGTCGGTGCTGGGCAACGGGTGGGCGTGGACGGTCGCGAGCAGGGCGGTGAGCTGGTCGCCGACCTGCTGTTCGGTGCGGCCGAGCGGGCAGTCCTCGCGCTTGGCGCAGTCCACGGCGAAGGCGGCCCAGGCGGTCTCGAAGCCGCCGGCCTGGGTGCGGTTGCCGGTGACGGAGTCGAGCGCCGGGTCCATGGCGCCGTCCAGCACCACCCGGCCGACCCGGCTCGGGAACAGGCCCGCGTAGGTGGCGCCGAGGAAGGTGCCGTACGACTTTCCGACGAAGTTCAGCCGCTCGTCGCCGAGCAGGGCGCGCAGCACGTCCATGTCGCGGGCGGACTCGACGGTGCTGAGGTGGCCGAGCGCGGCCCCGGCCTGCCGGCGACAGCCTTCGGCGAACTCCTTGTCGACGGCGACCAGCGCGTCGACCGCCCCCTGGTCGCCGGGGGCCAGGTCGGCGGCGGTGAAGGCGTCCATCCGCTCACCGTTCAGGCAGCTGACCGGGTTGCTGCGGCCGACCCCGCGCGGGTCGAGGCCGACCAGGTCGTACCGGGCGCGCACCGTGCGGTCGTACGTCCCGGCGACGGCCTCCAGGTACTCGACCGCCGAGCCGCCGGGGCCGCCCGGGTTGAGCAGCAGCGATCCCGCCCGGGAGGTGTCTCCGGCGCCGCCGGGGTCGCCGGGCCGGGCGGCGGCGCGGGCGGCCGACAGGGTGAGCTCGCCGTCACCGGGGCGGTCGTAGTCCATCGGGACCCGGAAGGTGGCGCACTCGAAGCCGCCGTCGCACGACTGCCAGGCCGGGTGCTGTGCGTAGTACGGCGCGAGCGCGGCGGGGACGGCTGCGGGCAGCGGCTCCAACGGGGTGGCTGCGACGCCGGCACCGTCACCGGCACCACCGGCCCGCGCACTCGCCCCCGCACCGGCACCCGCATCCGCACCGGTCGAGTCGGAGGAGGCCTGCCCGGGCGCACCGGAGGCACCGGACGCACCCGACGCACCGTTCCCGCCGGCCGGCCCCGAGGAACCCCGGCCGCACCCGCCCGCCGAAGCCGCCAGCAGCCCGACCGCGAGCACCACCGCAACCGCCCGCAACCGCGCGAAGCCCCTCATCCGCTTCCTCTCCACCCACCACTCCGGGGCCACTCCGAGCCCGCCGGGACCACTCCGAGCCCACTCCGAGAAACGCACGCGAACGAAGAAACACCGCTGCCCGGCACCCACCCCGGGCACCGGGCAGCGTAACGCCGGCTCGGCCGGCGCTCACGACGCCCCGACCAGCGTCGCTCAGGAAGCCTTGGCCAGCGCCTCGGCCAGGAACTGCGCCGCCTGACGGACCAGTCGCAGCCGCTCCCGGTCCACCGAGTAGTCCTGCACGTTGTCCGAGATCCGCACCTCCGCCTTGGCCGCCGGGCCCGGAGCGGCCTTGAGCGAGGCCTGCAGCTTGCGGGCCGCGTCGAGCCCGGCGGCGTCGCCCTTGGCGGCGGCGAGCAGCAGCTTGGCCGCGCTGCCCGCCGGGGCCTCGGCGCCGGTCTGGGTGAGCGCGGCGGTGTCGTAGCGGCCGGAGACGGCGGCGGCCGCGCCGTACAGGTCCGGCCGGGAGAGCCCGGCCGCGGCCGCGCACGGCGCGCCGCCGTCGACCCCGAGGGTGCCCCAGGAGGCCGGGCCGGGCGGGAGGGTGCGGAAGGAGGCGGCGATGGTGGTGCGCAGGGCCGCGTCGTCGGCGACGGCGGCCGGGGCGGCGGCGACCAGTTCGCAGGGGTGCGCGGTGCCGTTCGGCGCCTCGGGGGCGACCAGGATGAACGGGCGGGCGCGGCCGGCCTGCAGGGCGGCACCGACGCCCTCGAAGACGTCCGGGACCTCGGCGTCCGCGGTCTTGCGCGGGGTGGCGGCGTGCATCACGACGACCGGGAAACGCGCGTTGGGCTCCTTGGCGTACTGCGCGGGCAGCCAGACCCGGACGTTGCGCGGCTTCCCGTCGGGGCCGAGCACGGCGGACTGCAGCAGCTCGCCGCCGCCCGGGTGCCCGACGCTGTCGAAGCGGCTGACCACGGCGGGGGCGGCCGCCGACGCCGTGGCACCCGCCGCACCCGCACCGGCCGCACCCCCCGCGCCCGCCGCACCCGCTGAACCAGGAGCCGCCGCCGCACCCGCCCCAGCAGCCGACTCGGTGGCAGCGGGCGGTGCCGCCTGCTGTCGGCCCGCCGCACCCGCTGCCCCCGCCGCCCCCGCCGCGGAGCCCGACCAGGCCCCGGCGGCGGCCGCGTCGACGGCCGATCCGGTCCGGTCCGTCGGGGAGGAGGTGTCGCGCCCCAGACCGCCGAACGCCCCGAGCGCGGTCAGCAGCGTCAACGCGGTGACGCACACCCCGCAGACCATCGCCCCGCCCGCCCGGACCAGCATCGGCCACCGGTCACCCGCCAGCTCGTAGGTCGCGGCGGACTGCAGGTCGCGCCAGCGCTGGAGCGCACCGCGCGCCAGCCAGAGTCCGCCGAGGGCAGCAGCCAGCAGGGGAATGACGAGGAGCGGACGAACCACGGAACGCACCACCTCGGGACGAGGGCCGGCGCCGGACCGGACCCGGTGCCGTGCGGGGGGGCGACCGCTCCGGCGGCGGACCCTCCCGACGGGGAGGACCGGGGGTACGGCCGGGCGCAGTCGGCCCCCAGCGTGCACAACGGGCACGCCGTCACACGCGGGTGTGCCCGGCGAGTATCGCCCGTTCACTCGAAGGTGGGACGCCGGGCCGGTCCCCGGCGCCTCCGGGCGGCGTACGGGCCCTGCTCCACCCCCGGCCGGGACCGCCCCTCAGCCCGCCCTCAGCGCCATCGTCATCGCCTCGACCGCCAGCAGCGGGTCCACGTTGCGGTCCAGCGCCACCCGGCAGGCGAGCACCGCCTCGATCCGGCGCAGGGTGTTCTCGGCCGTCCCGTCCTGGGCGACCCGGTTCAGCGCCTGCCGCTGGTCCTCGTTGGCGAGCGCACCGGTGGAGCCGAGCTGGATCGCCAGCACATCCCGGTAGAACCCGAGCAGGTCGAGCAGCGCGACCCCGAGCGTCTCCCGGCGGGTGCGGGTGGCCCGGCTCTTCTGCCGCTTCTCCAGCTCCTTGACGGCCCCGGCCATGCCGCGCGGCGCCTTGCTGCCCTCGGCGGCGCCGTAGGCGGCCTTGAGGTCGTCGGTCTCCTTGGTGTCCTGGGTCTCGGCGAGGGCCTCGGCGTCGGCTTTGGCGGTGTCGACCAGGCGCTGGGCGGCGGTCAGGCAGCCGCCGATGTCGGCGACCTCCAGCGGGATCCGCAGCACCTCCGCCCGGCGGGTGCGGGCCTGCTCGTCCACGGCGAGGCGGCGGGTGCGCTCGATGTCGCCCTGGCCGGCGAGCGCGGCGAGCCGGGCGGTCTCCGGGTCCACGCCGTCGCGGCCGACCAGCATGTCGGCGACCGCCTCGGCGGCGGGCGTGCGCAGCACCAGCAGGCGGCAGCGCGAGCGGATGGTCGGCAGCACGTCCTGGACGGAGGGGGCGCAGAGCAGCCAGACGGTGCGCGGGGACGGCTCCTCCACGCCCTTGAGCAGCGCGTTGGCGGCGGCCTCGGTGAGCCGGTGGGCGGCGTCCACCAGGATCACCGACCAGCGGCCGCCGGTCGGGTAGCTGGAGGCGCGCAGGACCAGGTCGCGCATGTCGCCGACGCCGATGGACAGGCCGTCCGTCCGCACGTACTTGACGTCGGCGTGGCTGCCGGCCAGCACGGTGTGGCAGCCGTCGCAGAACCCGCAGCCGGGCGTGCCGCCCAGTGCGAGGTCGGGGCTGGTGCACTGGAGGGCGGCGGCGAAGGCGCGCGCGGCGGTGACCTGCCCGGCACCGGGCGGGCCGGTGAACAGCCAGGCGTGCGTCATCAGGGAGGCGTTCCCGCCCTGGTCGGCGGCGGCGCCGCGACCGGCCTCGACCGTCGCCCAGGCCGCCCGGGCCGCGGCGGTCAGCTGGTCGACCACCCGATCCTGGCCCACCAGGTCGTCCCAGACGGCCACAGCTGCTCCCAAGCTCCGTACGGCAGCGCGCCAGGCGCCGATTCCCCGCCGTCGAGCATACGTCTCCGCTCCGACAGCCACTGCTCCGTCCGAGGCCCACCGGGCCGCGCACCACGGCCGAACCACGGCCGAACCAGCGCCGGACCCCAGCCAAACCACAGGCGGACGACAGACGGACCACATCCGACAGCCGCCCGCCCCCGGTACGACGACGGGCGGCGCCACCCGGGGGGGGCTCCCCCGGTACGACACCGCCCGTCCTTCGACCGGCCGTCAGACCTCCCGGCCCGCGCTCAGCTGCGCCGGCCCCAGCGCCGGCCCTTGCCCTTGCCGCCGTCCTCGCCGCGGCCGTCCCCGCCACTGCGGCCGGAGTCGTCCGGGTCGCCGGCGTGGTCCCAGCGCGCCCACTCGTCCCGCGAGCCGAGCAGCGTGTCGGTGAGGCTCGGCAGGTCGTCCATCGGCGTCTCCTCGGCCCAGTCCGGCCTCGGCCGCTCGGCGGTGGACTGCGACTCGCCGGACTGCGACTCGCCGGACTGCGACTCGCCGAACTGCGGCTCTCCGGCCTGCGGCGCGCCGGACTGCGGAACCACCGGCAGCTCACGGGTGCTGTCCACCGGCTCGCCGGGACGCCCCGGACCGACCCGCGGCAGCACAGCCGTCTCGTCCACGGCGGGAACCCGCGGCAGCACGGCCGTCTCGTCCGCCGCCGGCACCTTCGGCAGCACCGCGGTCTCGTCGACGGCCGGCACCTTCGGCAGCCTGGCGGTCGCCTCAGCCGCGTTCGCACTGTCTGCGGCCTTCGCAGCCTTCGCAGCCTTCGCGGCCTCAGCCGCCTCCGCCGCCCGGACGGCCGCCTGCCGGTCGCGCAGCGTCAGCTCCCGCGTCGCCTCGTCGCCGATGCCGTCCGCCGCGTCCCGAGAAGTGTCCCGAGGCACGTCCCGAACCGCCCGAAGCTCCGCCGTCGCCGCATCCCCGACAACCGGCGCACCAGCCCCACCGACACCCGCCGCACCCGCCACACCCGCCGCACCCGCCGCAGCGGCCCGGTCCGAAGCCGTCTCCGCCGCCGCAGCCGCAGCCGCGAGCGCGGCGGCCTGCGCCAGCCGGGCCTCCTCGGCCCGCTGCAGCGCCTCCTCCGCCCGGCGCCGCTGCTCCTCGCGCGCCAGCTCCCGCTGCCGCTGGAGCTCGGCCTGGGCAGCCGCCTCGTCGGCGATCCGCTTCCGTTCGGCGGCCTCCGCGGCCAGCCGGGCCTCCTCCTCCGCCCGACGGCGAGCCTCTTCCTCCGCCCGGCGACGGGCCGCTTCCTCGGCCCGACGGCGGGCCTCCTCCTCGGCCTTGCGCCGCGCCTCGGCGGCGACCCGTTCGGCCTCCTCCTTGGCCAGCCGCTCCTGCTCGGCCTGCTCGGCCCGCAGCTGCGCCAGCACCTCCTGGCGCTTGCGCTCGGCGGCCTCCTCCTCGGCCTTCTTGCGGGCCTCCTCGGCGGCGCGCCGCTCGGCCTCCTCCCTGGCCAGCCGCTCCTGCTCGGCGCGGGCGGCCTTCTCCTGCTCGGAGAGCGGCAGCTCGCGGTCGAGCCGGTGGCGGATGGCGGTGGTGACGAAGCCGGGGGCCTGGCTGCCGTCCACCACGAGGTAGCGCGCCGGGTCGGCGGCCGCGAGGGCGAGGAAGCCGGCCCGGACCCGCTGGTGGAACTCGGTGGGCTCGGATTCCAGCCGGTCGAGCGCCTCGGTGAAGCGCTCCCGGGCCCGGGTGGGGTCGACGTCCAGCACCACGGTGAGGTCGGGCAGCAGCCCGCCGGTCGCCCAGCGGGAGATCCGGGCGACCTCGGTGGCGGCCAGGTCGCGCCCGGCGCCCTGGTAGGCGATGGAGGAGTCCATGTACCGGTCGGTGATCACCACGGCGCCGCGGGCGAGGGCCGGCCGGATGACGTTCTCGACGTGCTCGGCGCGGTCGGCCGCGTAGATCAGCGCCTCGGCGCGGTGCGACAGGCCGGTGTTGCCGACGTCCAGGACGAGGCCGCGCAGCCGCTGGCCGACCGGGCTGCCGCCGGGCTCGCGGGTGAGCACGACCTCGTGCCCCTTGCCGCGGATCCACTCGGCGAGCGCCTGGGCCTGGGTGGACTTGCCGGCGCCGTCGCCGCCCTCCAGGGCGATGAAGTAGCCGGTGCCGGTGCCCCGGTGCGGCACCGGGCCGCTGCCGCCGCGGACGGCGTCGACCAGGTCCCGGCCGAACGGCACGGTGCCGCGCCGGTCGTCGGTGCGCAGCAGCACGACGGCGGCGAGGACGAGGGTGAGCAGCCCCGCGGTGGCGACGGCGAGGGCGCCGCCGCCGTGGATGAAGGTGAACGAGCCGGGCTCGACGGTGCCGTACTCGACGTCCCCGTAGCCGGCGGCGATCAGCGGGACGACGACCAGCGCGGCGGCGACCACGGCCCGCAGCACCGCGTACAGGTGCTCGGTGACCTTGGGCAGCCTGGCCTCCTCGACCTCCTGGGCGAGCAGGCCCCGCCCGGCGGAGACGACGATCCCGGCGGTCAGTCCGGCCAGCACGGTGAGCAGCAGGACCAGCACGAAGTCCAGCACCAGCCCGGCCAGGATCAGCGCGACGCCCTCGGCGAGCAGCGCCAGCGCGAGCAGCCGGCGGCGGGAGAGCGAGGGCAGGGTGGCCCGGGTGAGCCGGGCGCCCAGCGCGGGGGCACCGGCCGCGGCGAGCACGACCAGGCCGTAGCCGATCGGCCCGGCCCGGTGCTCGGCGGCGGTGAGCAGCGCCAGGGCGGCGACGCCCGCCATCGAGGCGTAGCCGGCCGCGACGGCGAAGGTGAAGTACGGGGCGCTGCCGGTGCGGCCCTTGCTCAGGGCGGGGCCGGGGGCCGCGTCGGTGGGGGCGCGCAGGCCGGTCAGCGGCGAGTGCGGGGCGACGGCCACGGGGCCGCCGGGCAGCTGCTGGAGGTGGCTGCGGACGGCCGCGGCGGCGAACAGGCCGGCCGCGCCGAGGGCCGCGAAGGTCAGCTGGTGGGCGCGCAGCCAGTCCGAGCCGAGCGCCGCGCCGACGTTGTTGAGCAGGGTGAACGCGACCAGTCCGACGGCGCCGAGCGGCACGGTGACCCAACCGGTGAACCGGTCGATGCTCCGGACGGTGTCCAGGTTGGCGGCGGCCGGCCGCTGCTCGGGGGCCGGGGCGTACGGGTTGGCCGGCGGCAGCAGGCCGGGGACGGCGACGGCCCGGGCGATCCCCCGGACCCGCTCGGCCGCACCGGTGAGGAACACGGTGGCGAGCAGCACGTACGTGGCCCCGCCGGAGGGCTTGGGGCCGGAGCCCAGCCAGACCGTCCACCAGGGCGCGAGCCCGATCAGCAGGGCGCTCAGCGCGTCGGAGCCGACCAGCGTCCAGCGCCGGTCGAGCTTGCCGGCGACCAGCTGGTGCACCGGCTCCAGCAGCGCCACGCCGACCAGCCCGGTGGCCGCCACCCGGACGGCGAGGACGGCCGCCACGGCGAAGGCGAGGCTGCGCGGCAGGTCGCCGAGCTGCCCGCCCTGGGCGACGGCGATCACGGTGAGCGCGAGCAGCACCAGCAGCCCGAGCCGGTCGGCGGTACCGCCGATCAGCTGGGTGGTCCACAGGCGCCGGTAGGGCCTGGTCCGCAGCAGCGCCCGGGCCCGCTCCACCGGGGTTCCGGCGGGCGCGACCTCGGGCAGGTCGGGCCCGGTGGCTCCGGCGGCCGGGGCGGCGCTGGGGGTGGGCTGCTCCTCGCTCGTCATACGGTCAGCGTAGCGGGCCGGGCTTTGCCCGATCGGGACGAACGGGGTTCCGGTTCGCCCTCATCACCGGCCTGTGACGATCCCTGCACAGAGCTCGGGCCCGCGCCCCCCGGTGGGGGACGCGGGCCCGGCGCCGCCGTCTTGCTACCGCCGGACCGCTGCCCGGCCGTCGCCCGGCTGCCCTCGGACTGCCGCCCGGCGGATCAGCCCTCGTCGGTGGCGGTGGCCTTGGCGGCCGCGGTCTTCTTCGCGGCCGTCTTCTTCGCCGCCGCCGTCTTGGTGGCGGTGGTGGTCTTCTTCGCCGCCGTCTTCTTGGCGGCGGTCTTGGTCGCCGTCGCCTTGGCGGTGGTCGTCTTCTTGGCCGCTGCCTTCTTCGCCGGGGCCTTCTTGGCCGCCTTCTTCACCGGCCCGCGCGCCCGCTTCTCGGCGAGCAGCTCGTAGCCGCGCTCCGGCGTGATGGTCTCGACGTCGTCGTCCTTGCGCAGCGTGGCGTTGGTCTCGCCGTCGGTCACGTACGGGCCGAAGCGGCCGTCCTTGACCACCACCGGGCGCTCGGAGACCGGGTCGGTGCCCAGCTCCTTGAGCGGCGGGGCGGCCGCGGCACGACCGCGCTGCTTGGGCTGGGCGTAGATCGCCAGCGCCTCGTCGAGGGTGATCGTGAAGAGCTGGTCCTCGCTGGTGAGCGAACGCGAGTCCGTACCGCGCTTGAGGTACGGGCCGTAGCGGCCGTTCTGCGCGGTGATCTCGGCGCCCTCGGCGTCGGTGCCGACCACGCGCGGCAGCGAGAGCAGCCGCAGCGCGTCCTCCAGGGTGACGGTGTCCAGCGACATCGTCTTGAACAGCGAGGCGGTGCGCGGCTTGACGGCGTTCTTGCCGGTCTTGGGCGTGCCCTCGGGCAGGATCTCGGTCACGTACGGGCCGTAGCGGCCGTCCTTGGCGACCAGCATGTTGCCGCTGACCGGGTCCGGACCGAGCTCGAAGTCGCCGCTGGGCTTGGCCAGCAGCTCCTCGGCCAGCTCGACGGTCAGCTCGTCCGGCGGCAGCTCGTCCGGGATGTCGGCGCGCTGGCCGGGCTCGCCCTCGACGGTGGAGGCACGCTCGACGTACGGGCCGTAGCGGCCGACCCGAAGGGTGATGTCGTCGCTGATCCGGAACGAGCTGATCTCCCGGGCGTCGATCGCGCCGAGGTCGGTGACCAGTTCCTTGAGGCCGCCCAGGTGGTCGCCGTCGCCGTTGCCGGCCTCGGCGGCAGCACCGGCCGCGCCCTCGCCCTCGCCCTCACCGAAGTAGAAGCGCTTGAGCCACGGCACGGACTTCGCCTCACCGGCGGCGATCCGGTCGAGGTCGTCCTCCATCCTCGCGGTGAAGTCGTAGTCGACCAGCCGGCCGAAGTGCTTCTCCAGCAGGTTGACCACGGCGAAGGAGAGGAAGGACGGGACGAGCGCCGTGCCCTTCTTGAACACGTACCGGCGCTGGATGATCGTGTCGATGATCGACGCATAGGTGGAGGGGCGGCCGATCTCGCGGTCCTCCAGCTCCTTGACCAGCGAGGCCTCGGTGTAGCGGGCCGGCGGCTTGGTGGCGTGGCCCTCCGGGGTGATCCGCTCGGCGGCCAGCGGGTCGCCCTGGGCGACCTGCGGCAGCCGGCGCTCGCGGTCGTCGAGCTCGGCGTTCGGGTCGTCGGCGCCCTCGACGTAGGCCTTGAGGAAGCCGTGGAAGGTGATGATCTTGCCGGAGGCGGAGAACTCGACGTCCCGGCCGTCGGCGGAGGCGCCGCCGACCCGGACGGTGACGGACTGGCCGACCGCGTCCTTCATCTGGGAGGCGACGGTGCGCATCCAGATCAGCTCGTACAGCTTGAAGTCGTCGCCGCTCAGACCGGTCTCGGCGGGGGTGCGGAAGCGGTCGCCGGAGGGGCGGACGGCCTCGTGCGCCTCCTGGGCGTTCTTGACCTTGCTGGCGTAGGTGCGCGGGGCGTCCGGCAGGTAGTCGGCGCCGTACAGCTGGGTGACCTGCGCGCGGGCGGCGGTGACGGCCGTCTCCGACAGCGTGGTCGAGTCGGTGCGCATGTAGGTGATGAAGCCGTTCTCGTACAGCTTCTGGGCCACCTGCATGGTCCGCTTGGCGCCGAAGCCCAGCTTGCGGCTGGCCTCCTGCTGGAGCGTGGTGGTGCGGAACGGCGCGTACGGCGAGCGGCGGTACGGCTTGGACTCGACGCTGCGGACGCTGAACGCGGTCTGCTCCAGGGCGGCGGCCAGCTGGCGCGCGGCCTGCTCGTCCAGGTGCAGGGTGTTGGTGCTGCCGGCCTTGAGCCGGCCGTCCGAGCCGAAGTCGCGGCCGCTGGCGATCCGCTTGCCGTCGACCGAGGCCAGCCGCGCGCCGAAGGTCTCCGGGTTGGCGGCGTCGGCCGGGGTGCGACCGGTGCCGAAGGTGCCGACCAGGTCCCAGTACGAGGCGGAGCGGAAGGCCATCCGCTCGCGCTCGCGCTCGACCACCAGACGGGTCGCCACCGACTGCACCCGGCCCGCCGACAGCTTCGGCATGACCTTCTTCCACAGCACCGGCGAGACCTCGAAGCCGTAGAGGCGGTCGAGGATGCGGCGGGTCTCCTGGGCGTCGACCAGGCGCTGGTTCAGCTCGCGCGGGTTGGCCACGGCCTCCTGGATCGCCGCCTTGGTGATCTCGTGGAACACCATCCGGTGCACCGGCACCTTGGGCTTGAGGACCTGCTGGAGGTGCCACGCGATGGCCTCGCCCTCGCGGTCCTCATCGGTGGCCAGGAAGAGTTCGTCGGACTCCGCCAGGAGCGACTTCAACTTGCTGACCTGGGACTTCTTGTCCGCGTTGACCACGTAGATGGGGGCGAAGTCGTGATCGACGTCCACCCCGAGGCGGCGCACCTCGCCGGTGTACTTGTCCGGCACCTCGGCCGCGGTGCTGGGCAGGTCGCGGATGTGCCCGACGCTCGCCTCGACGATGTAGCCGGGGCCAAGGTAGCCCTTGATCGTCTTCGCCTTGGCCGGCGACTCGACAATGACGAGTCGCTGTCCGTGCGCGGTCTCGCTGCTCGGGGACACCTTCGCTCTTCTCTCCCGGTCCTTATGTGGCTGGTCGGCGCTGGCAGCACGGGCTGCGCTCCGCCCGACCCCTCCACCGTCCCGGGGTCGCCACTGCACGACACCCCACCAGCGGAGTGTGACCGTACCCCGGCCACCCTTGTCAAACGGACGGATCCCGCTGTTTCGCTTGCCGCGCTCACCGACGCCACTCGAACGGTAACCCGATGACGGAGGTTCGCGCCCCGTGGAGGGGGGGCTTCGGCAGGTTCCGGAGGATGGAATGACGGATTTCAAGATCTGTCAACGGAAAATCGGCGCGCATGCGGTATCGCGCTCTCCGGATCGCGCCGGACCCGGGTCGGCGGATCGGTGGGACCGACCGACGGACCGGGGGGGACTGCTCGCCCCCTCAGCGGCCGATCGCCGCCAGCAGCCCGGCCCCCGCCCCCAGGCACGCCACCCCCAGGGCGCACCACAGCAGGTCGACGACCGCCGCCCGGCCGATCTCCCCGGCCGCCAGCACGGCCCGGCGGGGGCGGTACGGGTCGTAGCAGATCCGCACCGGGGTTCCGGGCGCGAACCGCTCCGGACGGCGCAGTGGGGTGTGCCCGCGCGGCCGGGTGAGCACGAGTTCCGCGATCCGGCCGGAACCGGACCCGGACCCCGTTCCGGTCCCGGACCCGGATCCGCTGACTGCCGGCCGCACGGAGAAGGAGAGCAGCGGCGAGCTGTCCAATCGGCCGTGCACGTCCTTCTCGGCGACGACGGTCGCCACCACCGGAATCCCCGAGCGGCGCACCCGGTGGCGAAGGCGCACTTCGGCGGCGCACCAGAGCAGCAGCGCGCCACCGAAGAGGGCGAGCACCAGCCCGCCGACGGTCGCCGTCGTCGTGTCCACCCCTGGCCCCCGGCTCCCCGACTCTGTCCACAGCCTGTGGACAGAGCCTCACAGCACCCGACCAACGGCGGGCAGCCGAACGGGGACCACCGGACGAACCAGGGGGTACGGGAGGGTGAACCGGAGGGTGCCGGGGCGGCGTTCTACCGAACGGGGCAGGCACTCACGGACCGGTTCCCGCCCACCGGTTCCCACCCACCGGCTTTCACCGCACCGGCTTTCACGGCACCGGCTTTCACGGCACCGGCTTTCACCGCACCGGGTCGATGAACCCCTGCTCGGTCAGCAGCCGGAGCGACTCCGGCACCCGGTCCCGCAGCACCACCCGGTCCTCGCCCAGCAGTTGCGCGATGGCGTCCACGATCTCGCCCGCCGACAGCGTCCCGTCGCACACCCCGACGAACCCGGCGCCGACCGTGTCCACCTTGGTGGCCCGCCGCATGCCCCGGTTGTGCCGCAGCACCACGTGCTCCGGGTCCTCCGCTCCCGGCGCACCGACCTGCTCCTGGACCACGTCGTCGGCCAGCACGTAGCGGGCCGCGAGCAGGCCCGCGTCGTCGTGCGAGCGCAGGAAGTCCTGCCGGCCGAACCACTCGTCGATGTGCGGACCGAGCGGCTGCTCCACCGGGTGCGGCCACTCCTCCACCCGCACGGTCGGACGCTCGGCGCCGCCCGCCCGCAGGGTGATCCAGCCCATCCCGATGCCCTCGACCCGGCCCGCCTCGAAGGCGTCCAGCCACTCGCCGTACCGGGCCTGGTAGTCACCGCCCGGACCGCGGTGGTCACCGCCGTCGCGCAGCCACAACTCAGCGTACTGGGCCACGTCCTGGACCTCGCGCTGGACCACCCAGGCGTCCAGTCCGGTGCCCGCCACCCAGCCGGCCAGCCGCTCCTGCCAGTCCTCGCCCCTGACGTGCTGCCAGTTGGCGAGCAACTGGCAGTAGCCGCCCGGCTCCAGGTGGTCGGCGGCCGACCGCACCAGGCTGCGGCACAGGTCGTCCCCGGCCATGCCGCCGTCACGGTAGGTGAACCGGCCGCCGGGCGAGATCACGAACGGCGGGTTGGAGACGATCAGGTCGAACTTCCGCTCCCCGACCGGCTCGAAAAGGCTGCCGGTGAGCACCTCGGTGTTGTCGAACCCGGACAGCGCCAGGGTCAGTTCGGTGAACCGCAGCGCACGGGGGTTGAGATCGGTGGCGGTGACGCTCCCGGCGTGCCGGGCCGCGTGCAGCGCCTGCACGCCGGAGCCCGAACCGAGGTCCAGCGCCGCCCGGACGGGCCGGCGCACGGTGATGTTGGCCAGCGTGGTGGACGCCCCGCCGACCCCCAGCACCAGGTCCTTGCGGGCCACCCCGTGCGCGGTCTCACCGGAGCCGATCCCACCCGCGCCACCGACCGCGCACCCCAGGTCGGACACCACCCAGGCGTCCGAACTGGGCATCCCGGCAACCTCGTTGGCGTACGGCCGGACGTCCACGGTGGCGCGCACCAGGTCCCCGTCCGGGCGCAGCCAACCGTCCGCCAGGCAGTCCTCCACCGGCAGCGCGGCGGCGGCCGCCTGGTACGGCACCGGCTGCTGCAGCAGGAAGAGCCGCACCAGCGTCTCCAGCGGGCTGCCGCCCCGCGTCGCGCGCAGCGCCGGGACGGCCTCACTGCGGGCCAACGCCGCGTAGCCGGTGGGCCCCAGGAGGTCCAGGCACCCATCGGCGGTGAACGAGGCGGCCAGCAGCGCCTCGCGCAGCTTGGCCAGGCGGGTCGGGTCGAGAACGGGGCTACTGATCACCCCGCCATTGTCCCCCGGCTCGCCCCACCCCGGCCCCACCGGCCCGCCGACCCCACGCCCGCCGACCCCACCGGGAGCGCGGACCTGCCCCCACGCCCCCGCCGGCGGCCGCCGCGCCCCACCGGACGCACCAGGACGTCGGGTGGGGCTGCGGCCCGGGCCTCGGGCAGGACCTCGGGCAGGACCTCGGGCCGGGGCCTCGGCTCAGCTCGCGCTGGGTGCCGGGGTGGCCGGGGCCGAGGACGAAGCCGGGGCGGCCGGGGTGGTGGCGCCCGCCGAGGGGGTGGCCGACGGGCTCGCGCTGTCCGTTCCGCCCGGCGCGGGGGTGCCGCTGGGGGCACCCGCCGAGGGGGTGGCGCCGGCGCTCGGACTGGCGCCCGCTCCGGGGGTGGCAGTGGAGCCACCGGCGTTGCCGCTCGCCCCGGCACCCGGGGTGGCCTGGGAGGGCTTGCACCCCTCCTGCTTGGCCATCGCCTTGCCGAGATCCCCGCTCGCCAGCTTGCTCTGCGCCTGGGTGGACAGCGAGGACAGCCGGCGCAGCTGGTCGCCGACGCTGTTCAGCCCGTCCGCGAACTTCGCCTGGTCGTCGGTGGCCAGGGCGTCCAGCTTCTTCTGGACGTCCAGGTAGCCGTCGGCCGCCTTCTTCAACTCGTCGACGGTGTCCTTCTGCAGGGCGGCACCGTTGTCCACCTTGGGCGCACCGGCGGCGTCGATCGCGGCCGCGATGTCCTGGTTGGTCTTGCCCAGTCGCCCGATGTCCGCCGACAGCCGCTTCCGCAGGTCGGCCGGGGACTCGCCGGTCTTCACCTGGGCGGTGTCGGCGAGCGCGACCTGCGACTGGGCGATCGGGTCCTTGGCCGCGCCGCAGACGTTCGACGCCCAGGAGTCCAGCTGCTTGCTGTTGTCGTCGCTGCCGCAGCCGACGGCGCCGAACGCGAGCAGCACGCCGAGGGCGGGTACGGCCAGCAGTCGCTTGTTCACCGGGAGGAGCCTTTCGGTTTCGGTCGTCTTCGGTCGTCGAACCTACACGGCCGTCACCGACCGTCCGGTTCCCGGCTGCCCGGCTCCCGTCCCTCCCGACCCCGAACTCCCGCCCCACGCACGGCGACCGGACCCCGGCCCTCGGCCCGGCCCGTCCCGGCGCTCAGGATCCCGGCCCGGCCCGTCCCGGCGCTCAGGCCCGCTCGATCCCGCCGCGGCCCCAGCCGGTCAGGCCCGCTCGACCCGGATCGGATCGCCCGGTCGCACGGTACGCAGCACCCTGGCATCGCCGTCCAGCAGGCCGAGGACGTTGCAGGGACTGGCCAGCCGGCACTCCCCGTCCTGCGAGATCGGGGTCGGTCCGTACGGCAGCGCGAGGCTGTCGCCGTCGGTCCAGTACGCGACCGTGCCCGGCTCGACCACCTGCCGGGCTCCGTCCTCGCGCGGCACGCTCACGGGCGTGCCGAAGTAGACCTCCTCGCCCCAGGTGCTGGCCGTGGAACTGATCGGCAGCTCGGCCCAGAGCGCTTCGGTGGTGGGGGTGGCCGCCAGCGTGGCGGTGGCCTGCCCGGCCGGCCACAGGATGCGGATCCGCATGTGCTTCCTCTTCCGCGACGAGGTCCGGTCGATGACCGGACCCGGTCGTGCCGGGAGCAGCGAACCGCCGGGCCGCACGCCGTGTCAACGGGTGCCCGGAGTGTGGGCACCCGCAGGGCGCACCCGGGTGAGGTCAGACCGCGACGGAGGGGACCGAAACCGGCCAGCTCATCCGGATCACGCCGCCGTCGGCGCCGTTGGTGACCTCCAGGTCCTCGACCAGACCGGTGATCACGGCGAGGCCCAGGGTGTCCTCGTCCGGGTCGCCGCCCTCGGCGGCACCGGCGGACGGGACGGTGGCGGGGCCGGCCTCGTCCTCGACCTCGATGAGGAAACGCTTCTCCTGGTCGGTCAACGCGACCCGGACCGTGCCGCCGATCCCACCGCGCTGGTGCAGACCGACCGCGCGGGAGCACGCCTCACCGACCGCGAGCCGTACCTCGTCGAGCACCGACTCGTCGACCCCGGCCCGTCTGGCGACGGCCGCGGCGACCAGCCTGGCCGTCCGCACGTGCTCGGGAAGCGCGCTGAATCGAAGTTCGACGGTTGCCATCTCTCCCCCTCGGGGTACTCCGGCCGGGGCCGGCGATGCGGCCCCGCGGACCGGCTGGACCGGCCCTGATACGCCGGGGAACGGGGGCCGCACAGGCCCCCGCGCCCCGGACGTGTGGAACGGGCGGGCCGGCCGCACGGGCCGGCCCGGACGCGTCAGTCGGTCGCGGCGACCGCGTCGTCCACCGAGGTGTGGATCGGGAAGACCTTGGTCAGACCGGTGATCCGGAAGATCTTGAGAATGCGCTCCTGGTTGCACACCAGGCGCAGCGAGCCCTCGTGGGCACGCACCCGCTTCAGACCGCCCACGAGCACGCCGAGGCCGGTCGAGTCGAGGAAGTCGACGCCCTCCATGTCGACGACGAGGTGGTACTTGCCGTCGTTGACGAGCTCGACCAGCTGCTCACGCAGCTTCGGGGCGGTGTACACATCGATCTCGCCGCCAACCTCGACGACCGTACGATCGCCGACTGCACGGGTCGACAGGGACAGGTCCACGGAACCTCCAGCACCTTGCCTTGCTACGTCATGTGCGATCCTCGGCCGGACGGCCGCCACCGCATGGTCGCGAGCCCGGGCACGCCAAGCCAACAAGCCAACGCGTGGCAAGCCTCAGCGCTGCGACCCACGGCCATACGGCCGTCACGGCCACATTCAACCACCTGCGACCATGACCGCACGATGGCTTACGACGATTCTCCGTCACGCCGGTGACACACTGGGTCCTCATGCCGCCCCGACACAGCCTGCCCGAGGCACTGCTCACGACCCTGTCCACCAGTCGGGGGCGGGCCGACCGGCTCACCCATACGGAGCACCTTCCCGCCCGACCTGCGCGTTATTCGCCCTGGCCCGACTCGATCCGACCGGAGATCGTCGCCGCCGCGGCGGACGTCGGGGTGGAACAGCCCTGGGCGCACCAGGCAGAAGCGATGAACCTGGCCAAAAGCGGCCAGACTGTGGTGATCGCCACAGGCACCGCCTCGGGCAAGTCGCTGGGCTACCTGGCGCCGGTCCTCAGCGACCTGCTGGAGGGCACCGAGGCCCGCAACGGCCGCGGCGCCACCGCGCTCTACCTGGCCCCGACCAAGGCGCTCGCCGCCGACCAGCGCCGCCGCGCCGCCGAACTCGCCCCGCCGAGGGTCCGGGCCGCCCTGTACGACGGCGACACCCCGCCCGAGGAACGCGAGTGGGTCCGCCAGTACGCCTCCTACGTGCTCACCAACCCGGACATGCTGCACCGGGGCATCCTGCCCGCGCACGCCCGCTGGTCCTCCTTCCTCAAGGTGCTGCGGTACGTGGTCGTCGATGAGTGCCACAGCTACCGGGGGGTGTTCGGCTCCCACGTCGCCCAGGTGCTGCGGCGGCTGCGCCGCCTCTGCGCCCGTTACGGTTCGTCACCCACCTTCCTGCTCGCCTCCGCCACCACCGCCGACCCGGCCGTCACCGCCCGGCGCCTGACCGGCCTGCCCGCGGTGGCCGTCACCGAGGACGCCTCGCCGCGCGGCCCGATGGTCTTCGGCCTCTGGGAGCCGCCGCTGACCGAGAACGTCGGAGAGCACGGCGCCCCGGTGCGCCGCACCGCCACCACCGAGGCCGCGCACCTCCTGACCGACCTGGTCGAACGGCAGACCCGCACCGTCGTGTTCGTCCGCTCCCGGCGCGCCGCCGAACTCGTCGCCCTGCAGACCCAGGACCAGCTCGGCCGACCGCTCGCCGACCGGGTGGCCGCCTACCGCGGCGGCTACCTCGCCGACGAACGCCGCGCCCTGGAGCGCGACCTGCACTCCGGCCGACTGCTCGGACTCGCCTCCACCTCCGCCCTCGAACTCGGCGTCGACATCTCCGGCCTCGACGCCGTCCTGATGGCCGGCTACCCCGGCACCCGCGCCTCGCTCTGGCAGCAGGCAGGCCGGGCCGGCCGGGAGGCCCAGGGCGCGCTGGCCATCCTGATCGCCCGCGACGACCCGCTGGACACCTACCTGGTGCACCACCCCGAGGCGCTGTTCTCGACACCCGTCGAAGCCACCGTGCTCGACCCCGACAACCCGCACGTACTCGCCCCGCACCTGTGCGCGGCCGCCGCCGAACTCCCGCTCACCGACGCCGACCTGGAGCTGTTCGGACCCTCCACCGCACCGCTGCTGCCGGTGCTGGAACGGCGCGGCCTGCTGCGCCGGCGCACCGACGGCTCCTGGTACTGGACCCGCCGGGAGCGCGCCGCCGACGCCGTCGACCTGCGGGGCAGCGGCGGCAGCCCGGTGCAGATCGTCGAGGCCGACACCGGCCGCCTGCTCGGCACCGTGGACGCCGCGGCCGCCCACACCACCGTCCACACCGGGGCCGTCCACCTCCACCAGGGCCGTACCTACCTGGTCCGGGAGCTCGACCTGGAGGACTCGGTCGCCCTGGTCGAACCGGCCGACCCGCCGTACACCACGGCCGCCCGTGACATCACCTCCATCTCCGTCCTCGACACCGACACCACCGTCCACTGGGGCGAGGGCCGGCTCAGCTTCGGCTCGGTGGAGGTGGTCAACCAGGTGGTCGGCTACCTCCGGAAGCGGATCTCCACCGGGGAGATCATGGGCGAGAGCAAGCTCGACCTCCCGCCCCGCACCCTGCGCACCCGCGCCGTCTGGTGGTCCGTCACCGAGGACCAACTGCTCGACGCGGACCTGCCGCTCGACCGGCTGCCGGGCGCCGCCCACGCCGCGGAACACGCCTCGATCGGGCTGCTGCCGCTGTTCGCCACCTGCGACCGGTGGGACATCGGCGGCGTCTCCGTCCCGTTGCACCCCGACACCGGGCTGCCCACGGTGTTCGTCTACGACGGCCACCCGGGCGGGGCCGGCTTCGCCGAACGCGGCTTCCAGCGCGCCGTCGAGTGGCTCACCGCCACCCGCGAGGCGATCGCCTCCTGCGAGTGCGAGCGTGGCTGCCCATCCTGCGTCCAGTCGCCCAAGTGCGGCAACGGGAACGACCCGCTGGACAAGACGGCCGCCGTCCGGCTGCTGGACGTCCTGCTGGCCGGAGCGCCCGGAGCGGCTCCCGCGGCGGGCCCCGCGGCGGACCCGGAGGGCGGAACACCGGCCGGATCATGAGGCCACCACCCCGCCCGGGGCCGTAGGCGCGCTGGAGGCGGACGGCGGGCCGGAGGCCGTGGGCGGGCCAGGGGCTGCAGGCGCACCGCTCGGGGTCCCGCCCAAGGTGCCGGGACCGCCTGGACCGCCGGGACCGCCCGGGCTGTCCCGCGCCTCGCCGAGGCCGTCCTCGGCCGCGGTGACCGGGGCCCGCACCGGTCCGGCGCGCGACCTCGCCCGCGCCGGACCGACCGGCAGCCGCCGCGGAAGCCCACCGACCGGCACCTCGGCCACCACTTCGACGGCGTCCGCGAAGCGGTCCACCGCGCAGGACACCAGCGCGGCACCCTGCGCCGCCGCGATCCCGACGGCCCGGGCGCAGCCGCCGTCCGGGTCCAGCAGCAGCCGGTCCGCGGCCGCGAGGGCCGCGAGGTCCGCTGCCGACTCGGCCCGGTGCCGAGCGGCCACCACCGTGCCGACCGCGACCGTCGCCGCGAAGACCGCTGTCCCCAGCATCGCCAGGGCGAGCAGCCAGACCGTCGCCGAGCCCGTGTCCGCCCGGTGCCCGCGCCCGCCCGGCACGGCCGCCCGAGCGCTACAAACCCGCGCCGGCCGGGCACTCCACCGGATCGGCTGGCGGGCCGTCATGCCGGCCATGCGCCTCCACCTCCCTCCGCGGTTCCTTCCGCTCCTCCCGCTGTGCTGCCCAGGACGTCCTCCCGGGCGGCCACCGCCATCGCGCCGACCCGGACGGCGAGCAGCCCGGCCAGCCTCCCCGGCGCCGCGCACGGGGCGTCCACGTCGACCCGAACCGTGTCCGCCGCGACCGCCACCCGAACCCGCGCTCCCGGCGGGGCGGCCGCACGGGCGAGTTCGGCGGCATTCGACTCGCCCCGCGCGGCCGCCCTGGCGCCGATCCGGGCCGCGTCCACGCAGGTGATCTGCGCCGCGGCCGCGAGCACGCCCCAGATCAGCATCGCCGCGAGCAGGACGAGCGCGGGCAGCAGCACCGCCGTCTCCGCCGTGACGAAGCCGGCGTCCCCGCGCCGCCCCCGCCAGGACCCCTGCCACGGCCCCTGCCAAGGCCTCCGTACGGCCCGCCCGGCCCGGTTCGACCGGCCGGGCCGCGGTCGGGCGCTACGTCGCACGGAGGGCCCGTTCCAGTGTCTCGGTCAGCGCCCCGGTGATGGCCGCGCTGGTGACCACCTTGTACAGCCCGGCGGCGAGCGCGCACGCACCCAGCGTGCCGACGGCATACTCCGCCGTGGTCATCCCGGCGTCCGAACGCCCCCGGTACCGTGAGACCCTGCGGACCCGGCCGGCGACCCCGCGGCTCTTCCGCCGCCACGCTCCCGGCAGATGCTGAAACGGACGCCCGATGTTGGGCCTGGTCGCGAAAACTGCAGTCATCGATCTCTCCTGTCTGGATACTTACCGTTCCTTCTCGCGAGTCCCGGCCCGACCGGCCCGGACCCGACGCCCACTCACATCGCCCACCCGAACCGGCTGGTCAGGCCGATCACCACCGGCACCACTCCGATCAGGACGAAGGCCGGCAGGAAGCAGAGCCCGAGCGGCGCGGTGGCGAGCACCGCGGCCCGGCGGACCCTGATGTGGGCCGCCCGGGCGGCGGCGGTCCGCTGCTCCCGGGCCAGTTCGACCAACGGGCCGGTCGCAGGAGCTCCGCCGAGGCTCGTCCGGACCAGACACCGCGCCAGCGGCGCCAGCGCCGGGTGCTGTTCGCCCAGCCTGGTCCAGCAGAGCTCCGGCGGTGCGCCCAGGACCAGTTCGGTCCCGATCGCGACCAGCCTCGGCCCGAGCGGTGCGCCCACACTCCGACCCACCGCCGCCACCGCCGCCGAGGGCAGCGCCGCCGCCCCGAGGCAGGCCGCCAACAGCTCGGCGCCCAGGGGGAGTTGCCTGAGCAGCAGCTGCTCATCCAGCATCGCCCGTCGATCCGTCGGCGACCGGGCCCGGGCCGACCACCGGTGGGCGCCCACCGCCGCCACCACCCCGGCCACCGCGCCGGCGCCACCGCCGACCAGCACCGCCACCGCCAGCCCCGCGACGACCGCCGTTGCCAGTCTCCGCCGGGGTCCAGCACCGCTGCGCCCGACACCGCTGGGCCCAACACCACTGCGCCCCGGCCCGGTTCGGCTCCGCACCTCCTCCCGTTCCCGCTGCCAGGCGAACGCCCTCCGTCGGGCACGGCGCCCCGCCCGGTGCCGGGCCACCCCGGCCACAGCCGCCGATACCGCCACAGCCGTCACCGGGAGCCCGGCCGACACCCACCCGCCCGAAAGCCACCCGCCCGGTCGCATCACCCCGCCCCCGCTCCGACATCGAGCGCCCCGGCCCACGGACCTCCTCGCCGCCCACCGCCGCCCCGAGGCAGGCCCGCCGTCCCGGGACGGCTCCCGACACCTGGGGGAGCCTCCAACGCTCCCCGAGGCGCCTCCAGCGCACCCTGGGCCGCCGCCCGGACGATCCGGGCCGTCCAGAACACCCCCAGCCCCTCCAGCACCGCCCCCGCCGCCAGGCAGCCGAGTCCGGCCGGGGTGTGCAGCAGGACCTCCACCGGACGGGCCCCGATCGCTCCGCCCAGGAGCAGTCCCGCACCCGGCAGGGCGGCCAGGACCGCGATCGTCGCGCGCGGTCCGGCCAGCTCCCCCGCGATCTCCTCGGTCAACGCCCGCTCACCGCGCAGCGCCTCCGCGACCCGGTCCAGCGCGGCGGCCAGCCCCGACCCGCCGTCGGAGGCCACCCGCCAGCAGGCCGCGATCGCTGCCGCCCCGCTGCCGCCGGGCAGTTCGGCGAGCAGCTGGAGCGCGGCGGGCACGTCCCCGCCGTAGCGCCCCGCCGCCAGCCGGGCCACCGGCTCCGCACCGAGCCGGCGCAGCCCCTCCGGGTCCGCGGCCAGCCGAGCCGTGACCAGGTGCAGGGCCTGCTCCGGGGTCGCACCGCTGCGCAACTCCCCGGCCAGCGCGGCGCACAGCTCCACCACCGCGGCGGCCCGCCGCCCGGCCTCGGCCTCCCGGCGCCGCCGAAGCCGCCACCTCCGCAGCGGGAGGACGGCCAGCACTCCCGCGAGCACCGGCACGGGCGAGGCGGTCGCCTGGCCGACGACCAAGCCCGCCGGTAGCGCCAGCAGTTCGGGCACCAGCAGCCCGGGAAGTCGACCCCGCGCCCGGCCCACCTCCGGTTCCGGCCCGTGGGCCGGGGGCCCGTACACCGGGGGCCCACTGCCTGCCAGCACCAGCCTGGAGCGCCGCCCACCGGGTAGCTGCTCCTGGACCGCCCGCCACCCGACGGCGGCCAGCAGGCACAGCACCGTCACCCAGCAGAGCGCCGGTTGGACCTGCGTCATGTCACCCACCTCCCTGCCCTCGGCCCTTCTTGCCCGGTGCCCCGAGCAGCACCAGAGCGCCCGTCGCACACGCGCCCAGGAACAGCACGAACCCGATCTCCACCAGCCGCAGCTCCCGCTCGGCCCGGCCCGCCGCCGTCAGCGCCACCGCCACCGGCCCCGAGGCCGCCACCCACACCGGCACCGCGGCCGAAACCGCCACCGCCACGGCCCTCATGGCGCCACCGCCCCGATCGCCACCCCGCGTGCGGCCAGCAGCCCGACCAGCCGTTCCCAGCCGGCGCCGGGCACCAGGCCGCCCGTGGCCGGGAACTCCACCGCCGGGGTGGTCACTGCCAGCCCTGCGCCGTCCCCGGCCAGCGTGTGGATCTCGGCCACCCGGCGCCGCCCCGAGCCCGAGTCCCGGACCAGGTGCACCACCACGTCCAGCGCGGCCCTCAGTTGGCTGTGCAGGGCCGGGCGGTCGAGCCCGGCGAGCGAGCCCAGCGCCTCCAGCCGGACCGGCACGTCCGCCGCCGTATTGGCGTGGACGGTGCCGGCGCCGCCTTCGTGCCCGGTGTTGAGCGCGGCCAGCAGGTCCGACACCTCGGCCCCGCGCACCTCGCCGATCACCAGCCGATCCGGCCGCATCCGCAGCGCCTGCCGGACGAGGTCCCGCAGGGTGAACTCGCCCAGCCCCTCCTGGTTCGGCGGCCTGCTCTGCAGGCGGACCACGTGCGGGTGGGCCGGCCGCAGTTCGGCGGAGTCCTCGGCGACCACGATCCGTTCGTCCGGCCCGACCAGGCCGAGCAGGGCCGCGAGCAGGGTCGTCTTGCCCGAGCCCGTCCCGCCCGAGACCAGCAGCGACAGCCGCGCCCGCACGATGCCGGCCAACAGCTGCGCGCCCTCCGGTGGCAGCGCACCGCCCGCCACCAACTCGTCCAGCGTGAACGGGCGGGGCCGCCACACCCGCAGCGAGATGTGCGTGCAGCCGGCCGCGATCGGCGGCAGCACCGCGTGCAGCCTGGTGCCGTCCGGCAGTCGGGCGTCCACCCAGGGCCGGGCGTCGTCCAGGCGCCGCCCGGCCGCGGTGGCCAGCCGGTGGGCCAACCGCCGCACCGCCTCGGTGTCGGCGAACCGGACCCCGGTGGCCCGGTGCAGACCGCCGCCACGGTCGACCCACACCTCGTCCGGACCGTTCACCAGCACATCCGTGACATCGGGCGCCGCCAGCAGCCGCTCCAGCGGGCCCGCACCCACCAGTTCGGCGCGCAGCGAGCGCACGGTGTCCAGCACTTCGTCCCCGCCGAGCGGTGGCCGGGTGGCCCGCAGCACGGCCGCGACCGAGCCCGCCGTCGGGGCGGCCCCGGACTCGGCCAGCCGCAGCCGGACCGCGTCCACCAGCTCCGCCGCCCGCTCCTCGCGAGCCGTCCGACCGTACGGGCAGGGCCCGTGTCCGGTCGGGCCCGGCCCGCCGGGCGGCGGCACGCTCCGGAGCGGCCGGTGCTCCCGCGCACCGTCGCCCGGGGCCGGCGCACCGCCCCGCGTTCCTGTCCTGCGCAGACGGACCATCAGTACGCACCTCCTCCGACCGCCGACACCGGCGGCAGCACCTCGTTCAGGAAACTCGCGCAGAAGCGCGCGAGCGGACCGCCCTCCCGTGTGCCGGGCGGGACGCCCTTCTCGACGTCCTCGGTCAGCCCCGGCTCCGGTTCCAGCTCCCCCGCCAGCTCCAGCCGCAGCCCGCGGGCGATCCGGTGGGCCGGGAGCCCGCCGGCCCGCACCGGCCGGACCACGGCCCGGACGTCCCCGAGCCGCATCCGGGCCGCCGCCGCGACCCGGTCGGCGGCCGCCACCGCACGCAGCTCGGCCGGGACGACCAGCAGCGCCAGGTCGGACTGCTCCAGCGCCTGCCCGGCGGCCGCGTCCAGGTGGCGCGGCAGGTCGATCACCACCAGCCCGCCGCGCCGCCGGGAGGCGGCCAGCACGCTGCGCATGGCGGCCGGCGGCACCGTGAGGGTGTCGCCGCGGTCCCAGGACAGGCAGGACAGCCCGGAGAGCCGTTTGAGGGCCGGCAGCGCCCTGGCGAGTTCGGCCCCGCTGACCCGCCCGCGCGAACCGGCCAGGTCGGGCCAGCGCAGCCCGCGGGCCGTCTCGCCGCCGAGCAGGACATCCAGGCCCCCGCCCAGCGGATCGCCGTCGAGGAGCATGGTCCGCCGCCCCGTCCGCGCGGCCGTGACCGCGAGGGCGCAGGCCAGGGTCGAGGCCCCGGCCCCGCCCCGGCCGCCGAGCACCGCGACGGTGACGGCCGGGGAGCCGACGCCTTCGGCCGCGTCCGCGATCCGGTCCAGCAGCCAGGCCTCGGCGTCGGGCAGGAACAGCACGTGTTCGGCGCCGAGTTGGACGGCTCTGACCCACACGCCGGGGTCGTCGAGGTCCAGCCCGAGCAGCAGCACCCCGCTGCGCCGGCCCAGCCCGGCGCAGTGCTCCGCCCGGTCGTCCCCGACCAGGACCAGCGGGGCCGCCTCCCACAGCTCGCGCGGCGGCGGCGCGCCCCTGATCAACCGGGGCTCGGTGCCCGCTGCCGCGCAGACCCGCAGCAGGTGCTCGGCCAGGTCCTCGTCCCCGGTGACGACGAGCGGCCCGGTGGCCGCGGGGCCCTCGGCGGTGACGTGGGAGGTGATCGGCGTCGACATGGTGTGCTCCCCTCTGCGCCGGCGGCCACCAGGGGCGGCCGCGGCGCGCGTCGGACGGTTCCGGCGGACGGCCGCCAGGCAGACCTCTGGGAGAGGAAGGGGGATGAGGCCCTGCCCGGCGACCGCCGCCGACCATCACGGTGGGGGGAGATCCGGATTCCGTCATCCACGTTCCGATTGCCTGTGGATAACTCGGGGGTTGTGGATAAAAACGTTCACCCGGGCGGGGGGCTATTCGTCGAAGAATTGACGAAAGGGGGTCACCAGGGTGAACCAGCCGTTCCACCGCCCCCGGCCGACCGCCCTCCGGGCCCCCGACACGCCACCCCCGCGCATGCCGCCAGGACGGGCCCCGCGCACCCCGCCGGAACGACCTCGCGGAGCCGATCGGAACCGGCCGTGGGCATCCTGCGCGTCATGAGCAAATGGCAACGCAGAGTGACGAAAGGTGGTGGACGGACCGAGCCGTCGACACCACCTGTACACCTCGGGGAGGACCGCGCGGAAGCGTGCGCGAGGGGCGTTCAAGCCCTGAAAATGGCCCCGGACGTGCGACGACCCCCGCCGGGGGGGAGAGCGGGGGTCGTCTATCCACAGCCCGACTCGGGGGGGAGGAGCCGGACCGGGTTAGCACGGTCGCGAACGATCCGTGACTTCCATGGTGTACCCGAGCGGCCAGAAACACAAACCCGCACGCCCACGAGTACGCCGAATGGCGGGGTGTTTTGTGGCTCCCTCTATCCTCGGTTCCCGTGGACACCACCGAGAACGCCGACGACCACGCCGACGAGTCCCAGGGCGACCTCACCGGGCCCGAGGAGCCGGGCGCACCCGCCCGCCCCCGGCCGACCGGCCTGCGGACCGCCGCCTTCTTCGACCTCGACAAGACCATCATCGCCAAGTCGAGCGCACTGGCGTTCAGCCGGCCTTTCTACCAGGGCGGCCTGATCAACCGTCGGGCCGTACTGCGCAGCGCGTACGCCCAGTTCGTCTTCCTGGCCGGCGGCGCGGACCACGACCAGATGGAGAAGATGCGCGAGTACCTCTCCGCGCTCACCCGGGGCTGGAACGTCCAGCAGGTCCGCGAGATCGTCGCCGAGACCCTGCACACCCTGATCGACCCGATCATCTACGACGAGGCCGCCTCACTGATCGAACAGCATCACGCGGCCGGCCGGGACGTGGTGATCGTCAGCAGCTCCGGCTCCGAGGTGGTCGAGCCGATCGGCGAACTACTGGGCGCGGACCACGTGATCGCGACCCGGTTGAAGGTCGAGGACGGCTGCTACACCGGCGAGATCGAGTACTACGCCTACGCGGAGAACAAGGCCGCGGCGATCCGGGAGTTGGCGAGGACGGAGGGCTACGACCTGGCCGCGTCCTACGCCTACAGCGACTCCTCGACCGACCTGCCGCTGCTGGAGGCGGTCGGCCACCCCTCGGCCGTCAACCCCGACCGCGCGCTGCGCAAGGAGGCGCAGGCCCGGGAGTGGCCGGTGCTGCTCTTCGACCGGCCGGTGCAACTGCGACGGCGGGTGCCGGAGTTCTCCGCGCCCAGCGGTTCGGTGCTGACCGCCGTGGCGGTCGGGACGGCCGCGGTGACCGCCGGGGTCATCTGGTACCTGGCCCACCGGCGCCGCCCAGCCGCCTGACGCGCCCGCCGGAAGGCCTGGATCCGCGGCGACCCTCCTGCGATCCACCGGAAAGGCCCTGAAACGGGCAGATCGGCACAGACTTCCCGTTTCGGGTTCCCCTTTCGGCCGAAACGCGATACAAAGGAAGCACGGCCCGCGAGACCCGGTCAGGACCGAAGAGGTCAAACCGACAACGCAGTTCAGGCCCCACGGACCGCACGTACAGACATCCGAGCACCCACATGCAGCCGACCCGCTGTCGGGCCGCCGGACCAGACGAACGGGCAGGATCCCCGTCTGATCGGCACTTCCGGTGCATGCTTGGTCACCCGGCTGTCTGCACCAGCGGCGGCACCCAGCAGGATCAGGTGCCGCCGCATCTTCGTGTTTCGCGGCGTTCCCGGCGTGCGCGGCGCGCACCGTCCGCGGCGCACGCAACGGGCACGGGGCGCGCGCCGTTCACGGCGCGCGGGTCGCTGCGCCCCCGGCCCGTTCGGGCTCAGGCCATGCCGCGCTGCATCGCCTCGCAGACCGCCGTACTCTCCCGCACGCCCAGCCGCAGCGCCCGCCCACAGTGGGCGATCCAGGCCGCCATGCCCTCGGGCGTGCCCGCCAGGTAGCCCGCGAGGGCGCGCCGGTAGGTGTCGGTGCCCAGCTCGGCCAGACCGACCTCGGCGGGGCAGATCGACTTCGGGTCGAGGCCCTCGGCGATCAGCACGATCCGCATGGCGGCCCGCGCGATCAGCCCGTTGTGGCTGCCGAACGGCCGCAGGGCCAGCAGTTCGCCGTGCACCACCGACGCGACCACCAGGGCCGGCGTGCCCACGCCCTGCCCCTCCGCACGGGCCACCAGCAGCCGGGAGAGCTGGTCCAGCCGGGCCGCGACCTCCTCCGCGTCCGGCGCGGGCGGCAGCACGGGCCGCGGCCCGACCGCGGCCTCGACCTCGACGCTCTCCACCGGTTCCAGCTCCAGCGGGAACAGTTCCTCGGCCCCCTCTCCCGCCCGGCGCGGCCGACCGGCGGCCGGGTCGGCGTCGCCGACCGCGAGCAGGTGCAGCCGCGCCAGCACCTGGAGCGGCGAGTGCCGCCAGACGCTGAGCAGCTGGCCCGCCTCGGCCGTGATCCGCAGGGCCGCGCCGACCGTACGGGCCTCGGCGTCGGCGCTGAAGTCGGTGCGCCGCCGGACCTCCTCCAAGGGCCAGTCGGCCCCGGCCACGGCCGCCGAAGCGCGGGCGCCGCGCAGTGCGGACTCGGAGGTGACCTCGGCCGCGCGGCGGCGCATCACCCGGTGGCCGTAAAGCCGGTCGACGGCCTTGCGCACCTCGGCCACCGCGTCGGGCACCCCGGGGAGCTGGGCCAACGGGGCGAGGGGATCTGTTCCAGTGCTCACCTACCCGAGAGTAATGAACGGGCGGCCTCTCCTGGAACAGCAACCCCGCATCACCCGTTAGAGGCAATCCTCACTTCCCTCCCCCGATGGACCCCAAACCCCGGCTAGCATGGCCACTATCTGAGACGATAACGATTTCCAATTAGGGGGCGCCCCCACCTGCGCACCCCTGAGCACGCGGCCCTCCCCCAGGGCCCAGAGCGAGAGCCGGAGCCCCAGATGAAGATCGCCTTCGTCGGCAAGGGCGGCAGCGGGAAGACCACGCTGTCCGCACTGTTCATCCGCCACCTGGCCGCCATCGGCCGACCGGTGATCGCCGTCGACGCCGACATCAACCAGCACCTCGGCCCCGCACTCGGCCTGACGGATGCCCAGGCGGCCGACCTGCCCTCGCTCGGCGCGCACCTGCCGGAGATCAAGGAGTACCTGCGGGGCAGCAACCCGCTGATCCGTTCGGCCGACGAGATGATCAAAACCACGCCGCCCGGGCGCGGTTCGCGCCTGCTGCGGATCGTCGAGGAGAACCCGGTCTACGCCGCCTGCGCCCGCCCGATCGCGTTGGACGAGGGCTCTGTTCGACTGCTGGCCACCGGCGCGTTCACCGAGGAGGACCTCGGGGTGGCCTGCTACCACTCCAAGGTCGGCGCGGTGGAACTGCTGCTCAACCACCTGCTGGACGGCCCGGACGAGTACCTGGTCACCGACATGACGGCCGGCTCGGACTCCTTCGCCTCCGGGCTGTTCACCCGCTTCGACCTCACCTTCCTGGTGGCCGAACCCACCCGCAAGGGCGTCTCCGTCTACCGCCAGTACAAGGACTACGCCCGGGACTTCGGCGTGCAGCTCCGGGTGATCGGCAACAAGGTGCAGGGCCCGGACGACCTGGCGTTCCTGCGCCGCGAGGTCGGCGACGACCTGCTCACCACCTTCGGGCAGTCGGACTGGGTACGCCGACTGGAGCAGGGTGCCGAGCCGCCGTTGAAGTCGCTGGAGCCGGCCAACCGGGCCGTGCTGGAGGAGCTGCGGATCGAGGCCGAAGCGGCGTACGGGCTGCGCGACGAGCACCGCTACACCGAGCAGGCGGTGCTCTTCCACCGGCGCAACGCGGAGAGTTGGGCCAACGCCAAGGTCGGCATCGACCTGGCGTCCCAGGTGGACGAGGGCTTCGTCCTCGGCGGAATCCCGAGCGACCTCGCGGGCGGACTCCCGGACGGCCTTCCGAGCGGACTCCCGGCCGGAGCCCCCGTCTGACACCACCGCGCGGCTCCGCGCACGGCACCGCCACCGACCGGACGGGCCGCGGCCTCCCCCTCACCCCGGGGGAGGCCGCGGCCCGTTCGCCGTTCCGGCCCCACTCCAGCCGACCGCCCAGGACCGCCCCAGGAGCGCCCCAGGAGCGCCCCGAGCCTCCCACCAGCAGATTCCCGTCCGTTCGAACACCACCCAATGGAGTGAACCAGCGATTTTCCGCTTCCCTCCGAGAACGACGCTGTGCAAAGCTTTCATTACCCTCGGTTTACCGAGTCTTGATGGCCCGTCCCGACGGCCCTCGGCGAGACATCCCGCACCTCGCCCTGGCCCCTGGCGGGCCCAGATGGTCGACGCCGGCCGGTGACACCCGCATTCCCCGCCGCGCCCACGCCATCCCGCCACACCGTCGCGACCCACGACAGCCGATCCGCCCCGGAGCCCCACCCCGGACTCACCACCGGACCTGACTGCGTTCGTTCCCCCGGACAGACGGGAAGACCATGACCCTCGACATCTCCAGCGCACCCATCGCCTCCGACACCACCGACCACGCGCCACCCGGCCCCGGCTCCCGGGCCCGGTGGGCCCAGGACCTCTCCGCCTCCGTGGTGGTCTTCCTGATCGCCGTGCCGTTCTCCCTCGGCATCGCGCTCGCCACCGGCGCCCCGCTCACCGCGGGGCTGGCGGCCGCGGCCGTGGGCGGCATCGTGGTCGGGCTGTGCGGCGGCACCCCGCTCATGGTCAGCGGCCCCTCAGCCGCACTGACCGTGATCACCGCCGGGCTCATCGCCCAGTACGGCTGGCGGGCCACCTGCGCCATCACCCTCGCCGCCGGACTGCTCCAACTCCTGCTCGGTGCACGCCGGGTGGCCCGGACGGCACTCGCGGTCTCACCCGCGATCGTGCACGGCATGCTGGCCGGGGTCGGGCTGACCATCGCCATCGCCCAGCTGCACGTCGTCCTCGGCGGCTCCCCGCAGAGCTCGGCGTTCGCCAACCTGCTCGCGATGCCGGGGCAGTTGGCCGGTCCGCACCCACCCGCCCTGCTGGCCGGCTCGGTGACCGTGGCCGTGCTGCTGGGCTGGCCCAGGCTCGACCGACTCCCGGGCCGCGCGGGCGAGTTCGGTGCCCGCCTGACCAAAGTGCCCGGCCCGCTGGCCGCCGTGGCCGTCGCCACCGCGCTCGCCCTCGCCCTGGACCTGCAGCTCGCCCACATCGAACTTCCCGCCTGGCAGCCGCACTCCCTGGTGCCCGCGCTGCCGCACGGTTCGCTCGCCGGGGTGCTCGCCGCCGTCCTGACCGTCACCGCCGTCGCGAGCGTGGAGTCGCTGCTGTCCGCCGTGGCGGTGGACCGGATGTCCCAGCGCACCGGCGACCTCGACCGCGAGCTGCGCGGGCAGGGCCTCGCCAACCTGGTCAGCGGGCTGGTCGGCGGACTGCCGATCGCCGGCGGCGCCGTCCGCAGCACGGCCAACGTCCGGGCCGGCGGGCAGAGCCGATGGGCCTCGGTCATGCACGGAGTCTGGGTGCTCGTGGCCGCACTGGCGCTGACCGGTGGGCTGCGCCGGATCCCGCTGGCCGCACTGGCCGCGCTGGTGCTGGTGGTCGGGCTGCAGATGGTGAGCTTCGCGCACATCCGCAACGTGCACCGGCACCGCGAGTTCCCGGTCTACCTGACCACCCTGCTCGCCGTGGTGGCCTTCGGCGTGCTGTGGGGCGTCGGCCTCGGTGCCGCCACCGCCGTCCTGCTCGCGCTCTACCGGCTCACCCGGGCCCATGTGGACGTCGCGACCGGCCCCGACGGCTCGGTCACCGTCCAGACCCACGGTCCGCTCACCTTCACCGCCGTCCCCCGGCTGAGCCGGGCGCTGGCCGGGATCCCCGCGGGCGCCGAGGTCACCGTGGTGCACGACGGCTCCTTCCTGGACCACGCCGCCTACGAGACGCTGCACGACTGGCGGACGGGGCACCAGGCCGCGGGCGGCCAGGTCTCGCTGGTGACGCGGCGCCAGGACGACGAGGTGCTCGACCCCGACGGCACCGTCCGCGCGGGCAGTTCACCGGGCCCGCACCGCTGCCGGGCCTGGACGCCCTGGGGCGGCCACCACTGCATCGAGCAGCAGGAGGACCCGCACGGCCGGCTACTGGACGGCGTCCGGGTGTTCCAGCAGCACACCGCTCCGCTGGTCAGGCCCGAACTCGCCCGGCTGGCCCGGGAAGGGCAGACGCCGTCCCAGCTCTTCCTGACCTGCGCGGACTCCCGGATGGTGACCAGCATGATCACCAACAGCGGGCCGGGCGACCTCTTCACCGTCCGGAACGTCGGCAACCTGGTGCCGGCCCCGTTCGAGCCCGGGGCGGCCGACGACTCGGTGGCCGCCGCGGTGCAGTACGCGGTCGAGGCGCTGGAGGTGCGCTCGATCACGATCTGCGGCCACTCCGGCTGCGGCGCGATGAAGGCCCTGCTGGACGGCGTGCACGAGCGCCCCGGGTCACCCACCCCGCTGACCCGATGGCTGCGCAACGGCCGCGGCTCGCTGGACCGGCTCCGACGGGCCCCGGCCGAGTTCGCCGACCGGCCGGTGGTGGACCTCGCGGAGCAGCTCTGCATCACCAACGTGGTGCAGCAGTTGGACCAGCTGATGGCGAACCCCGCGGTGGAGCGCCGGGTCGAGGAGGGCACCCTGCGCCTGGTCGGGATGTACTTCGACTTCGCCACCGCCCAGGCCTACGTCCTGGACCGCGCTGCCGGGACGTTCAGCCCGGTCGAGGCCCGGCCGGACGGCGATTCTGCCGAACGGGTGAGGAGCGACGCCCGGATTCCGGCCGCCGGCAGCGAGGAGGGGCCCCAGCTGGCCGCCTGAGAGCCGGGCCCGTGTCTCCCGCCGGGCGGGCCGGGACACGGGCCCTCCGGCCGCCGCGCGGCCTGCCGCCCCCGGGCGGCGGGCCGCGCGGAGGTCGCGCCGTGGTCGGGCAGTGGTCGGGCCAGGGCCGAGCAGCGGTCGGGCCGGGGTCGTCGCCGTGACCATCACCATGACCCGTCATCGACCGTCATCGCCGCCGCGACCGGCACCATGATCACCACCGTGACCGGAACCACAGTCGTGCGATCGTCGTACGACGATCGGCCCACCGTACGGCCGAATCGGCGATCGACCGTTCGACGATCGGTCAAAGGTCTACACCAATTGCAGGGAGCCTCTTGTCAACTGGCCCATTCGCCTGGTGAGCTGTGCGCTGGGACACACGGGACAATCCCCACCCACGGGATCGCCCCAGATCATGACTCGATGAGGAGTGCGCGTTGAGCAACGAGAGCCTGGCCAACCTGCTCAAGGAGGAGCGGCGTTTCGCCCCGCCGGCAGAGCTCGCCGCAGCGGCCAACGTCACCGCGGCCGCGTACGCCCAGGCCTCCGAGGACCGTCTGGGCTTCTGGGCCGAGCAGGCCCGCCGCCTGAGCTGGGCGGTCGAGCCGACCGAGACGCTCGACTGGTCCAACCCGCCCTTCGCCAAGTGGTTCGCCGACGGCAAGCTCAACGTGGCCTACAACTGCGTCGACCGCCACGTCGAGAACGGCCTCGGCGACCGGGTCGCCATCCACTTCGAGGGCGAGCCCGGCGACAGCCGCTCGATCACCTACGCCCAGCTCAAGGACGAGGTCTCGCAGGCCGCCAACGCGCTGCTGGAGCTCGGCGTCCGCAAGGGCGACCGGGTCGCCGTCTACCTCCCGATGATCGCCGAGGCGGTCGTCGCGATGCTCGCCTGCGCCCGGATCGGCGCCACCCACTCGGTGGTCTTCGGCGGCTTCTCCGCCGACGCCGTCGCCTCCCGCATCCAGGACGCCCAAGCCAAGCTCGTCATCACCGCCGACGGCGGCTACCGCCGAGGCAAGGCCTCCGCGCTCAAGCCGGCCATCGACGAGGCGCTCACCAAGGTCGACGGCGTCGAGCACGTCCTGGTGATCCGCCGCACCGAGCAGGAGATCGCCTGGACCGAGGGCCGCGACGTCTGGTGGCACGAGATCACGGCGCGTCAGTCCACCGAGCACGCCCCCGAGGCGCACGACGCCGAGCACCCGCTGTTCATCCTCTACACCTCGGGCACCACCGGTAAGCCCAAGGGCATCCTGCACACCTCGGGCGGCTACCTCACCCAGGCCAGCTACACCCACCACGCGGTCTTCGACCTCAAGCCGGAGACCGACGTCTACTGGTGCACCGCCGACATCGGCTGGGTCACCGGCCACTCGTACATCGTCTACGGCCCGCTCTCCAACGGCGCCACCCAGGTCATCTACGAGGGCACCCCGGACACCCCGCACCAGGGGCGGTTCTGGGAGATCGTCCAGAAGTACGGCGTGACGATCCTCTACACCGCGCCGACCGCGATCCGCACCTTCATGAAGTGGGGCGACGACATCCCCGCGAAGTTCGACCTGTCCTCGCTGCGGGTGCTGGGCAGCGTCGGCGAGCCGATCAACCCCGAGGCGTGGGTCTGGTACCGCGAGCACATCGGCGGCGGCAAGGCCCCCATCGTCGACACCTGGTGGCAGACCGAGACCGGCGCCATGATGATCAGCCCGCTGCCGGGCGTCACCGAGACCAAGCCGGGCTCGGCCCAGCGCGCCCTGCCGGGCATCGCGGCCACCGTGGTGGACGACGAGGCCAACGAGGTCCCGAACGGCTCCGGCGGCTACCTGGTGCTCACCGAGCCGTGGCCGTCCATGCTCCGCACCATCTGGGGCGACGACCAGCGCTACATCGACACCTACTGGTCGCGCTTCGAGGGCCGCTACTTCGCCGGTGACGGCGCCAAGAAGGACGAGGACGGCGACATCTGGCTGCTCGGCCGGGTGGACGACGTCATGCTGGTCTCGGGCCACAACATCTCCACCACCGAGGTCGAGTCGGCCCTGGTCGGCCACCCGTCCGTGGCGGAGTCCGCCGTGGTGGGCGCCGCCGACCCCACCACCGGCCAGGCCATCGTCGCGTTCGTGATCCTGCGCGGCGGCGCCACCGAGAGCCCCGAGCTGGTCGAGGAGCTGCGCGCCCACGTCGGCCGCACGCTCGGCCCGATCGCCAAGCCGAAGCAGATCAAGGTCGTCGGCGAGCTGCCGAAGACCCGTTCCGGCAAGATCATGCGCCGTCTGCTGCGCGACATCGCCGAGGGCCGCGAGGTCGGTGACACCACCACCCTCGCGGACAGCACGGTGATGAGCCAGATCCAGGCCCAGCTGCCGCCGCACGGCAACGGCAACAACGGCTGATCGAGGCGTCAGAAGCCAGAAGCCTTGCGGAGCGGGGCCCCGGGCGGTGAAACACCGCCCGGGGCCCCGCCGCCGTCACGCCGTCATGCCGTCATGCCGTACGGGGCTCACCCCTCCGCCGCTGCGGCACCGGCCAGGGTGCGCAGGGTCTCGTACGCGCCCCGGACGATGCCCCGGCCGCGCAGGGCCCGCACTCCCGTCCCTGCTCCGACCAGCACCGCCAGCCCGACCTGGGCCTGCGGGCTGAACCCGACGAAGGCGCTGAACCCCCGGGTCGACCCGGCCTGGAAGACCAGTTCCTCGGCGCCCTCCCCCTCGGCGCCCGCCCCCTCGACCGGCACCCCCACCGCGCCGACCGCCGCACCGTCGTCACCATCCGCGCCGACCCCGCCCGGCCCACCACCCGGCCCCCACTGGTTCCAGCCCAGGCAGAGCCGGGTACCGCCCCGGAGCCGCCCCACCCTCGGCCGCCGGACCTCGCCGAGCGCCGTGCGCAGCGCCGGCGCGTCGGCCCGCCCGGGCAGCAGGACGGCGTCCAGTGACAGGTGCGCCTGGAGGTAGCGGAGCAGGTCGTCCGCGGTGGAGCGCAGGGCCGAGGCGCCCGGCAGGGCGGGCAGCCGGAAGGACGGCACCCACCGGCCGCGCCGGTATCCGCTGACGTCCTCCCGGCCGGGGCCGCTGGAGGTGTCCACCAGGCCGAGCGGCCCGCAGATCCGGGCGGCCAGCAGGTCGTCGTAGCGTTGTCCGGCCGCGTTGGCCAGCAGCAGTCCGAGCAGCCCGGAGCCGAGGTTGGAGTACCGCACCTGGGTCCCCGGGGTGCCCCGGACGGGGGTCCGTGACAGTGCGTCGAGCAGGTGGGTCGGCCCGAACGTGGCGTACGGGCGGGTGTACCACCGGGGTGCCGCGGCCGGCAGCAGGCCGACCGGAAGTCGGGGCAGGCCGGAGGTGTGGGTGGCCAGGTGGAGCAGGGTGATCGGCCGCTCGTGCGGGTAGCCGGGGACGGCGTTCGCGGGGAGGTAACGGTCGATCGGGTCGTCGTAGCGGACCTCGCCGCGGGCGGCCATCTCGGCGAGCAGCAGTCCGGTGAAGGTCTTGGTCACGGACCCGAGCTCGAAGCGGGTGTCGGCGCGGACCGGGTGGCGGCCGGAGCGGTCGGAGTGCCCCCGGCAGGCGACCGTCCGCTCGTCGCCGCGGATCACCACGACGGCGACGCCGCCGTCCGGCCCGGCGGAGCGGAACAGCGGACGGAGCAGCCGCTCGAGGTCCGCCGGGATGTCCTCGGCAGCCTCCGCGCGGAACTCCGGGACGTCCTCAGCGGGCTCCCCGGATAAGAGGGGCGGTTGGGGCAGGGTGGTGCCGCCACGGGGCATGGTCGTGCCTCCAGCAGGAACAGCGGGAACAGCATGAACAGGAGGAAGGGCAGGAAGAGCAGGAACGGAAGGGGGCGCGCACCGGCCCGGATCGGGCGGGCGCCTGCGATCGACCTTAGGGAGCCGTTCACCCGACTGCACTCGGCCTGGGCCGTTCGGGTACCGGTCCATTGCTCCTCGGGAGTGCAGAAGCGGCCCGCAGGGCTTAAGTCCTTTACTAGGACAATCCGGATGTCACCCGAACGTCCCGTTAGACTGTTAAGGACGCATCAAGGCCCTTGACAGGATCCGCGGGGCGTCACAGGGCGCGCCGGGAAGTCTGGTCGGCAACTGCACCACCCGTGCATCCGTTTGCCGCTCCCAGCCCCAGGAGGTCCCCGTGACCGACCAGCCGCCCGCCCACGAGCCGACGACCCGCCGCCGGCAGTTCCTCGGCCGGCTGTCACTGCCCGAGCGCACCTTCGTCACCGACGCCCTGCGCACCGAGACCGTCGGCGGCATGCTGCTGCTGGCCGCCGCCGTGGTCGCACTGATCTGGGCCAACGTCTGGCCGAACGCGTACGAGAGCGTGCTCGACCACCGGATCGGCCCCTCCGCCCCGCTCCACCTAGACCTCACCCTGGCCAACTGGGCCAAGGACGGCCTGCTGACGGTCTTCTTCTTCGTGGCCGGCATCGAGCTCAAGCGCGAGTTCGTCGCGGGCGAGCTGCGCACCCCGAGCGCCGCGCTGCTGCCGGTGATCGCCGCCGTCTGCGGCGTCGCCCTGCCCGCGATCCTGTTCGCCCTGGTCAACTCCGGCAGCGGCGGCCACCCCGGCGGCTGGGCCATCCCGACCGCCACCGACATCGCCTTCGCCCTCGGGGTGCTGGCCGTGGTCGGCAGTCACCTGCCCTCCGCACTGCGCGCGTTCCTGCTGACCCTGGCCGTGGTCGACGACCTGATCGCGATCCTGATCATCGCGGTCTTCTACAGCTCCGGGATCAAGTTCTGGGCACTCGGCCTGGCCTTCGCCGGCCTGGTGCTGTTCTGGTTCCTGCACCGGCGCGGGGTGAAGGGCTGGTACCTGTTCGTGCCGCTGGCCCTCGTGGTCTGGGCGCTGATGCACGAGAGCGGGATCCACGCCACGGTCGCCGGCGTCGCGATGGGCCTGATGCTGCGCTGCCACCGCGAGGGCGACGAGCGGCACTCCCCCGGCGAGCACATCGAGCACCTGGTCCGCCCGCTCTCGGCCGGACTGGCCGTCCCGGTGTTCGCGCTGTTCGCGGCCGGGGTGACGATCTCCGGCCCGGCACTGCGCGAGGTGTTCACCCAGGCCGCCCCGCTCGGCATCGTGATCGGCCTGCTGGTCGGCAAGACGGTGGGCATATTCGGCGGCACCTGGCTGGCCGCCCGGTTCACCCGGGCCGAGCTGAACCCCCAGCTCAAGTGGGCCGACCTGTTCGCCGTCTCGGTGCTCGCCGGGATCGGCTTCACCGTCTCGCTGCTGATCAGCGAACTGGCGTTCCCGGACGACCTGGCGCTGGCCGACCGCTCCAAGACGGCCGTCCTGGTCGGCTCGCTGCTCTGCGCGGTGGTCGCCACCGCGCTGCTCAAGCTGCGCAACCGGCACTACCGCGCCCTGTGCGAGGAGGAGGACCGGGACGAGGACGGCGACGGCATCCCGGACGTCTACCAGCAGGACGACCCGGCCTGGCGGGCCCGTACCGCCGACCCGGCGACGCTCGCCGAGGCACCCCGGCCCCTGCCGGGCGAAGGCCCCGGCACCGACCGCTGAGCCCCGCCGAGGGGCCCGCCGAACCCCGCCAACGGACCCCGCCGAACCCCGCCGAGGGACCCCGCACCGCACCCCGCAGCCGCCTTCCGAGGCCCGGACACGTCCCTCGGGCGGGGCCCCGGAGTGGTGTCCGACTGACCGGTAGGGGCATGATTCTGAGCTGTCGACACACCACTGACGCCTCCGGACCCCCCACCGGCCCCGGAAACCGCGCACCGCGACGGCGTCACGCCGCAACAGCCGCAGAGGAGAACCGCTGATGCCCACAGGAGCCGCAGACCCGTCCAGCAACGGCCGGGCGCCCTACGAGGGCGAGCGTTCGGTGGGGCAGCTGTTCGCGGCGGCCACCGCCGACCTGAGCGCCCTCGTCCACGACGAGATCGCGCTCGCCAAGTCCGAGATCAAGGCGGACGTCAAGCGCGGCGTCTCCGGCGGTGTCTCGGTCGCCGTCGCCGCCGTGGTGCTCCTGTTCTCCGTCCCGATGCTGAGTGCCGCGTTCGCCTTCGGCATCCACGCACTGGGCCTGTCGCTCGGCTGGTCCTTCCTCATCGTGGCGGGCGCCTACTGGGTGCTGGCCGCCATCCTCTTCGTGCTGGCGCGGCGCTTCTTCAAGAAGATCCAGAAGCCGGAGCGCACCATCGAGGGCGTCCAGCGGACCGCCGAGGTGCTGAAGAACGCCCGGCCGCGCCCGGCCACCCAGGAGGAGATCGACCGGGGCCTGGGCCGCATCCCGTAGCCGACCCCGCCCGTACGTGCCCGGACCCGCCCGCAGCGAGTGCCGGGCACGTGTCCTTCGCACGGATGTGACACGCTCTCGGTATGCCGCTCGACCAGAAGCCCGTTCCCGCGCAGCCGTCCGCCGTCTCCGGCCCCGCCTCGGGCCCCGGGGCCGGCCCGGAGGCCGGCGGGGGCGCCGCCGCCCCCGGACGGTCCGACGACGCCGCTGCCGAGGCGTGGAGCATCCGGCAGTCCGGTCCGTGGACGCACCGCGACCTGGCGGCCAACGGTGCCCGTTTCCACATCACCGAGCTGGGCTCCGGCCCGCTGGTGCTGCTGGTGCACGGCTGGCCCGAGTACTGGTGGGCCTGGCGCCACCAGCTGACCGCGCTGGCCGAGGCCGGCTACCGCGCCGTGGCGCTCGACCTGCGCGGCATCGGCGGCAGCGACCGCACCCCGCGCGGCTACGACCCGGGCAACCTCGCCCTGGACATCACCGGGGTGATCCGCTCGCTCGGCGAGCGCCGCGCGCACCTGGTGGGGCACGCCTCCGGCGGCACCCTGGCCTGGGTGGCGGCGGTGATGCGCCCCTCGGTGATCCAGAGCCTCACCGTGGTCTCGGCGGCGCACCCCCGGGACCTGCGCCGGGCGCTGCTGACGGACCGCAAGCAGATCGCCGCCTTCGACCACGTCCTGGGCTTCCAGCGGCCGTGGATACCGGAACGCCGCCTGGTCGCCGACGACGCGGCGCTGGTGGGCCGCTACCTGGACGAGTGGACCGGGCCGAACAAGCTGGACGGGGCGTCGGTGCACGCGTACCGGCAGGCGATCCAGATCCCCAGCACCGCGCACTGCTCGATCGAGCCCTACCGCTGGCTGCTGCGCTCGATGGCCCGGCCGGACGGCATCCAGTTCGCCCGTCGGATGAAGAAGCCGATCACCGCACCGACCCTGCACGTCCAGGGTGCCGCGGACCCGGTGCTGCTGTCGCACACCGCGCTGGGCGGCGGCGAGTACGTGGCGGCGCCGTACCGCTGGCGGCTGCTGCCGGGGGTCGGGCACTTCCCGCACGAGGAGGCTCCGGAGGAGTTCACCGCGGAGCTGCTGGACTGGGTCGGTCGCCACAAGGAGTGACGACGGGAGGGCCCTTCCCAGGACTCCCGGAAGGGGCCGAAAGTCCCAACTCCCTTGATGTTACGCTCATATGACATGCGCATGGGCCAGGTTCGGCGCACCAGAGGCGGTTACTCCCTCCGGCCCAGGGGCATCCATTCCGGTATGACCTGGATGCCCGATCGCGACGACGCCCCGCGCGGCCGACGCCACAACAGTCCCCAGCGCCCCGCACACCTCCCCGACTGGGCGGAGGACCTCGGCTTCGAGGGCCTCGACCGCCGCCAGCGCGGGGCGCAGCGGCAGATGGGCATCCCGCGGATCCTCGGCCGGCGCGCCCGCTGGGTGGGCGCACGGCTGCGGCGCGAGACCTGAGGCCCCGCGCCGCGCCCGCCTGACGTACGACGTCCGGGCGGCCGGTCAGTTCCGCACGGAGGTCGTACGGCGGCCGGTCAGTTCACGATCTGCGGTGACAGCGCCGTGAACCAGAGCAGCACGAAGGTCGCCACCGACATGACCGGCACCAGCACCTTGGTCTCGACGTTGTTGCCGCTGCGCTTGATCAGCACGATCTCGTAGCGCTCCTTGTGCGGCCACAGCAGCGGCGCGCCCTTCTTGGTCAGGCAGTCGCCCAACAGGTGCGCCAGCGTGCCCAGCCCGACGGCGTACGGCAGCCAGCCGGGCGCGTTGGGCATCCAGGTGTTCATCCCGAAGGTGCCGAGCGCGGCCAGGCCTATGACGGTGATCCACGCCTCCGGGCCGTTGCTCGGCGGGCAGAGCCGCAGCGCCTTGATCGCCAGTGCCAGGAGGAAGAACGTCACCGTGAGGGTGAAGTAGCGCCCCAGGAAGGTGACGCCGGCCCAGGTGCCGCCGCCCATCAGCGCGACGAACAGCAGCGAGTGGGTGGCATGCCGGTGCCCGCCGGAGGCCCAGGCCACGAAGCGGCAGAGCGCCTTGGAGAGCGGGCCGAGGAAGTTGGCGATCGAACCGTCGTGGTGGTCGAGGTCCGGCAGCAGTGCCGCGCCCGCGCACAGCACCGTGCCCATCAGTATGTCCGCCGGCTGGAGCGTGGTGTGCAGCAGCAGCGGGGGCAGGAAGGGGGCGGAGGCCGCGTACAGCATCGCCCCACTCACCGCGTGCGAATGACCCATCATCGGACTACCACGACCTCCCGTTGACTCACTCCGGGACGGCAACCCGGTTGAGCCGAACGGGTGAGCGCGGCCGAGGCTACCAGGGCGGCCTGACGGTACGACGGATCCCGCACCGGCGGGCCGCCGCCGATTCTGAACGCGCCCTGGGAGCGCGCCCTCAGCGCTCGCCCTCGGAGTGCGCCCTGGGAGCGAGGCTTCAGAGCGCGCAGCCCTGGGTGTCCACCCGGCCGCTCGCGCTGCTGCCCGCCGTTGCATCCTCGCGCACCTCGGCCGAGGTCAGCACGTATCCGGTGTCGGCGCTGTCCAGGGACTTGGCGAACACCACGCCGTACACCTGCCCGTCCGGGGTGAGCAGCGGGCCGCCGCTGTTGCCCTGGCGGACCAGCGAGCGCACCGAGTAGACGTCCCGCACCACCTGGCCGCGGTGGTAGATGTCCGGGCCGTTGGCCTGGATCCGGCCGCGGATGCGGGCGGGCTGGACGTTGAAGGCGCCGTTCTCGGGGAAGCCCGCGACGATCGCGCTGTCGTTGGTCCTCGCCTCGCCCGCGAAGGTCAGCGGGGGCGCGTTGAGCTTGGGCACGTCCAGGACGGCGATGTCCCGCTGCCAGTCGTAGCGGACCACCGTGGCGTCGTACAGCTGGCCGACGCCGCCGATCTGCACGGTCGGCTCGTCGACGCCGCCCACCACGTGGGCGTTGGTCATCACCCGGTGCGGGGCGAAGACGAAGCCGCTGCCCTCCAGGGTCTTGCCGCAGGAGGTCGCGGTGCCGACCACCTTGACCAGGCTCTGCCGCGCCCGGGCCACCGCCGGGCTGTTGGCCAGCGCCGGGTCCGGGGTGTCGACCTGGGTGATCGGCTCGTGCTCGAAGGGGTTGAAGACCTGCGGGAAGCCGTTGCGGGCGAGCACCTTGGAGAAGTCGGAGAACCAGTTCGGCGCGTCACCCGGCAGCGCCTCCTGGACGCCGCTGAGGATCGCCGAGGAGCGGACCTGCTTGGAGACCGTCGGCAGGGACGTGCCGGCCAGCGCGGAGCCGATCAGCCAGGCGACCAGCAGCATCGAGATCACGTTGACCACCGCGCCGCCGGACGCGTCCAGCACCCGGGCCGGACGGCGGTCGATGTGGCCGCGCAGCTTCCAGCCGTAGTGCGCGGTGACCGCCTGGCCGATCGCGGCGCAGACGATCACCACCACCACGGCCACCACCGAGGCCGTGGTGCCGGGGCTGAGGTGGTCGAGCAGCAGCGGCAGCAGCTGGACGGCCAGCAGGCCGCCGCCGAGGAAGCCGACGAGCGACAGGACGCCCACCACGAAGCCCTGCCGGTAGCCCGAAATGGCGAATCCGACGGCGGCGAGGACCAGCAGCACATCCAGCACGTTCACTCCGACACCCTCCCACGCTTCGCGACCGTGCCGCGCCGACGGTCCGTCACGAGCTGTCGGCGCCGCCGCCCGGCAGGGCCCGGGAGTGTTCGAGGTCGCCCTGGACGAGCGCCAGGGCGTCGTCCGAGAGGTCGACGACCCGGGACGGGTCCCACGGCCGCTCCAGCCCGCTGTGGTGCAGCACCCGGTCGATCACCCCGGCGGTGAACCCCCAGACCAGCCGCCCGGCCACCGCGAAGGCCGGCCCGACGTGCCCGGACGGGTGCCGCAGCCGGACCCGGTTCGCCGGGTCGGCGAGGTCGGTGATCGTCACCCGGAACACCGCGCCGGTCTCGCCCTGGTCCACCGGCCGCACCGGCGACTCCTCGCGCCACCAGCCCAGCACCGGGGTGACCACGAAGCGGCTCACCGGGATGTACAGCCGAGGCAGCGCGGCGAAGACCTGCACCCCGGCCGGGTCCAGGCCGGTCTCCTCCCAGGCCTCGCGCAGCGCCGCCGCGATCGGGCCGGAGCCGTCCGGGTCACCGTCCTCCGGGTCCAGCGCGCCGCCCGGGAAGGACGGCTGGCCGGCGTGCGAGCGCAGCGAGCGGGCCCGCTCGATCAGCAGCAGGTCCGGCCCGTCCGGGCCCTCGCCGAACAGCATCAGCACCGCCGCCGCCCGACCGCCCTCGCTCGGCGGCAGGAAGCGGCTCAGCTGCTCCGGCAGCACCCGCTCGGCCGCGTCCCGGACCGGCTCCAGCCAGCCCGGCAGGCCGCTCCGCTCGATGGCTCCGCCGATCACGCGTCCACCCCCAGGTCCGCGACCCGCCCCTGGTGGGCGGCCGCATCGGCGCGGGCGGCGGCCTCGCCGGGGAAGTCCGACGGCGGCTTGAGCCGCTGGCCGGGCTGACCGCCCATCTCGTACTTGAGCAGCTTGCGGGCCTTCTCCGGATCCAGCTCGCCCTCCCCGTACGCGGGGCAGAGCGGGGCGATCGGGCAGGCCCCGCAGGCGGGCTTCTGGGAGTGGCAGATCCGGCGGCCGTGGAAGACCACGCGGTGCGACAGCATCGTCCACTCCGACTTCGGGAAGATCTCGGCGACGGCCAGCTCGACCTTCACCGGGTCCTCCTCGGTGGTCCAGCCGAACCGGCGGGCCAGCCGCCCGAAGTGGGTGTCCACGGTGATGCCGGGCACTCCGAAGGCGTTGCCGAGCACCACGTTGGCGGTCTTGCGACCGACCCCGGGCAGGGTCACCAGATCGGCCAGCCGGCCCGGGACCTCACCGCCGAACTCGTCGCGCAGCGCGGTCGAGAGGCCGATCAGCGACTTCGCCTTGTTCCGGAAGAAGCCGGTCGGGCGGATGATCTCCTCCAGCTCCTCCGGGTTCGCCGCCGCCATGTCCTCGGGCGTCGGGTACTTCGCGAACAGCGCCGGGGTGGTCTGGTTCACCCGCAGGTCGGTGGTCTGCGCCGACAGCACGGTGGCCACCAGCAGCTGGAACGGGTTCTCGAAGTCCAGCTCCGGGTGGGCGTACGGGTACAGCTCCGCCAGCTCGCGGTTGATCCGCCGGGCCCGCCGCACCATCGCCAGGTGCGACTCGGGCTTCCTCGGCTTCACTGCCGCCGGCTTCGCGGCAGGCTTCGCAGCCTTCGCGGCCTTCGCAGCCCGCTTCACGGGCGGCTTCGCTGCTGCCTGGTTCACGTCCGGCTTCAAGGCCGACTTCACGGCCTGCGTCGCGGCCGGATCGGTCGCGGTCTTCCGGGCCTTGCTCTCTGCCATGCACGAAGGCTACGCCGCCCGGCGGACCACTTGGGGCCGATCAAGGACGGAAGAAGTGACGAACGATGTGACGGAAGAAGTGAGGGAAGAAGTGAGGGAAGAAGCGGCTGCCGGGGCGGGTGGCGTTCACCGAAGTGTGCGGCCGATGGTGCCCTCAAGGGTGTTGAGCAGGCCGGCCAGGGCCTCGGCGAGGCGGTCCTGCTCGTCGGGGGTGAGGCCTGAGAGCAGGGCGCGGTCGTAGGCGACGAGCTCCTGGACCAGGCCGTCGACCAGCTCCCGCCCGGCGTCGGTGAGCGAGAGGTGGGCGACCCTGCGGTCCCGGTCGTCGGTGCGGCGGCTGACCAGCCCGCGCTCCTCCAGCAGCCGCAGGCGCTTGGTGACGGCAGCACCGGAGGCGAAGCTCTCGCGGGCCAGCTGGGTGGGCGTCAGCTCGACCTCGACCCGGCGCAGGGCGCCGAGGATGTCGAACTCGGCGCGGGTGAGGCCGGCCCGGGTGAGCGGGTCGGGCGTCTGCTGGAGCAGCGCGGCGCAGCGGTTGATCCGGCCGAGGACGGCGATCGGGCCGGTGTCCAGTCCCGGGTACGCGCGCTCCCACTGGCGCAGCACACCTGCGACGACGTCCTCCACGTGCGCTGCTCCCGTTCTGCGACCGACCGTCCGTCGATCCTAGGGCGTGTCTTCGGACTCGCGCCGTCCGCCCGCCCGGCAGGCGGCAGTTCGGAGCAGGCCCTCGGACGTGTCCGGCGTGCCGCGTCGCGCCAGGAGGGCCGCCAGCAGGTGGTGGGCGTGCTGCTCGGTGTCGGCGGTGCGGCGGTGCGGGAGGGCGGGGCGGCGCCATTCACCGGTGGCGGTGTCGGCGGCCTCGCGCAGTTCCAGCAGGGCGGTGGCCAGTCCGGTCCGGGCCGCCAAGGCTTCGGAGCCGACGGCCGCAGCGGCGGCGACCGCCGCCCGGGCCTCCCGGGCGGCGGTCTCGGCCCCGGCCAGGGCGCGGGACAGCCGGGTGGCGGTGCGGCGGTTGGTGACCAGCAGGCAGGCGGCGAGGCCGGTGAGCGCGCCCACGCAGGTGTCCAGCCAGCGGTCGGCGACCAGGGTCCGGGCGGGCTGGAGGCCCGCGAACTCGGTCATCAGCAGGGCCATCGGGGTGACGAAGACGGTGGCCAGCCAGTAGCTGCGGGCGATCGTCGCCTCGGCGCCGAACTGGCAGAGCAGCCCCAGCCCGATCATCGCCGGCTGCCCCGAGTGGGCGAGGGGCAGTGCGGCGGTGAACAGCACCAGGCCGATCAGGTTGCCCAGCACCCGCTGCAGCGCGCGCTGCCAGGAGAGCGTGCTGTTGGCCTGGAACACCGAGGCCGCGGTGACCACCGCCCAGTAGGGGCGGCCGACGCCGAGGGCCAGCGAGAGCCACCCGGCGGCGGCGCAGCCCACCGCGACCCGCAGGGCGATCGGCAACAGCGCCGAGCCCGGCCCCAACGCCCGAAACAGTGCCCGACGCAGTGCCCGGCGCAGCGGCGGGCGGGGGCCAGGGCGGGAGCCAGGGCGGGAGCCAGGGCGGGGGCCAGGGCGGGAGCCGGGGCGGTGGGCGCGGAGTTCGGCGGCCTCGGCCTCGGTGAGGTCGAGCAGCGGCAACCGGCGGCCCCGGCGCAGGTCACGGGCCCAGGCCTCGTACCGCTCGGCGACGGCGACGGCGGCGGCAGCGGAGTCGTCGGCCCGCCCGGCGGGCGCGGCCAGGGCCGATTCCGCGCGGACGAGCAGCCGCTCGGGCGCGTCGCCGAGGGTGCGCCACCGTGCCGGGGAGGAGAGGGCGAGGCTCTGCCGGGCCGCGGCGACCGCGCCGACCAGTGCGGTGCGGGCGGCCGCGTCCGGGGTGCCGGGCGCGGTGCGGGCCAGCCGGGCGGCGGCCTCCAGTGCGCGGGCGGTGGCGATCCGCTCGGGCCCGTACGGGCGCAGCAGCGCGGGGGCCATGCCGACCAGCCAGGCCAGTGCGGCGCCGAGCGCGGTGAGCGCCAGGTGCGGCGGGAGGTCGGTGGGGTGCTGCGGGACGAACGCGCAGCTGGCGGTGGTGAAGGTGATGATCAGACTGCCGGGCGGGCCGATCCGGGCGGCGTCGCAGCCCAGCTTGTGCAGCGCGGCGAGCACGGCCGCGACCGCGACCAGCACCACGGCGTCGCGGGTCAGCGCGGCGGCGGTGAGGGCGGCGGCGGTGCTGAGCAGGGTGCCGAGCAGCACGCCGGCCAGGGTGCGGGCCCGGGCCCGGTAGGGCAGGCCGTGGCCGTACAGCGCGCCGAGGCCGCCGGCCGAGGTGTAGAGCGCGAGGTCGAGTCGGCCGAGGGCGAGCAGGGTGAGGTTGAGGAGGCCGAGGGTCACCACGGCGCTGAGCGCGGGCTTGTGCCAGATGTCCCCGGGCGGGCCGACCCGGAGGGCCTGCCGGAACTGGGCGGGTGTGGCCATGAAAAAAGATTAGCAGGTAATTTACCCGTGAAACATATGCTCGTGGGACCGGGCAAATGTGTTTCCCCGGAGCGATGAGTTCTGCGGCGGGCCCCGGCCCGCGCCCCCTGAACCCCCGTCCACCTCCGCGTCCTAGTCTTCCCACGGGCCGACCGTCGAGAAGATCGAGGAAAGAGGAAGCATGCACGGGGACTTCAAGGACTTCGCGGACATTCCCACCACCACCCTGGCCGATGTCCTGGGCCGTGCCCAGGTCATGGACATCGGCCTGCGCCCGCTCTGGGCGGGCATGCCCCGGGTGGCCGGACCGGCCTTCACCGTGCAGTGCCCGCCCGGCGACAACCTGATGCTGCACGCGGCGATCTACCGGGCCGAGCCCGGCTCGGTGATCGTGGTGGAGTCCGGCGACCTGGACTACGCGCTGGCCGGCGGCAACGTCTGTGCCGTGGCGCAGCGCCGGGGCGTCGCCGCCTTCGTGGCCGACGGGCTGATCCGCGACCTCGGTGAGGTACGGGAGTTGGGCTTCCCGGTGGTCGCCCGGGGCGTCATCCCGATCCCCGGGGCCAAGAAGCAGTTGGGCACCCACGGCGCACCGGTGCGCTGCGGCGGCGTGCTGGTGGCCGCCGGCGACATCGTGGTGGCCGACGAGGAGGGCGTCGTGGTGGTGCCCGCCGCCGAGCGGGCGAGGGCCCTGGAGGCGGCCCGGGCGAAGCTGGCCAAGGAGTCCGCCGAGACCCTGGACGACTGGGAGGCCGCCCACCACGCCCGGATCGAGCAGAGCCTGGCCGAGCTGGGCTTCACCGGCTGACGCCTCCGGAACCCCGCGTCAGTACAGCCCGTTCAGCTCCCCGAAGCCGAGCGCCCCGTCGAGCTCCGTCAGCGTCCCGGCGCCGAGCAGCTCGACGGCGGCCCGGTGGGCCGTGGTGTACGCGGCCTGGGCGAGGCCGGTGCCGACGCTGACTCGCCGCACCCCCGTGGCGGCGAGTTCGGCGACGCTCGGCCCGCCCGCCCCGGCCATCGCGTTCACCGGCAGCGGGGAGCGCCGGCACAGCTCGGCGAGCAGGTCGAGGTCCAGCAGGCCCGGGACGAACAGGCCGTCGGCGCCCGCCTCGGCGTAGGCCTCGGCCCGGACCAGCACGTCATCGAGCCCGCCCAGCCCGAACAGGAAGACGTCGGTCCGGGCGTTGACCAGCAGCTCGGGCAGTCCGGCCGCCGCGGCCGCCGTACGGGCCGCGCGCAGCCGCTCGGCCTGCTCGGCCACCGGGAACAGCGGCCCGCCGACGGCCGTCGAGTCCTCCAGGTTGACCCCGGCCGCGCCGGCGCCGACCAGTTCGGTGACGGTCTCGGCCACGTCGGCGGGCAGCGGCCCGTAGCCGCCCTCGGCGTCGACGGTGACCGGCAGGTCCACCGCGGCGACGACCCGGCGGGCCGCCGCGACCGCCGCCGCCCGGTCCATCCGCTGGCCGTCGCCGTGCCCGAGCGACCAGGAGACGCCGCCGCTGGTGGTGGCGATGGCCCGGGCGCCGGCCGAGGCGATCACCGCGGCGCTGCCCGCGTCCCAGGCGTTGGGCAGGACGAGCACGCCCTCCGCGAGGAGTTCGCGCAGCCGCAGCGCCCGCTCGCGGGCCTCGGGGGTGGTGGACATGGTGGGTCACCGGCTTTCGTACGGAACGGTGGGAACGCAGGCATCCTGCGCCCCGCTCCGGGCCGACCACCAGTGATTAAGCTGGGGCCGAATCTTCCGAAGGGGGCCGCGGCATGCGGACGGAACTCCACTTCTCCACCCAGGACTTGGCGCTGACCCGGTTCGCGGTCAGCCCGATGCAGGAGGTGGTGACCAGCCTGCGCGCGCTGGCCCGCTCCCCCGTCCCGGCGCTGCACCGCCGCTGGGCCGACCAGGTGCGCGAGCGGCTGGCCGCCGCCGGACTGGACCGGGGCCGACTGGCCGCGATGGTCCCGCCCGAGGGCCACCTGCCCGACTTCCTCAACCCCGCCCCGGCGGGCTGCTCGACCACGCTCGCCGAGGAGCTGTCCGCGATCACCGCGACCGGTGACGAGCAGGTCCGCGCCGACCTCGACATCCTGGCCGCCGAGGCCGGCGGCCGGCTGCCCGCCGCCCTGGAACCGCTGCACCGCGACCCGGCCGGCCAGCTGCCCCGGCTGGCCGCCGAGATCGAGGCGTACTGGGAGCTGGCGCTCGCCCCGTACTGGGCCCGGATCAGCGCGCTGCTGGCCGCGGACGTCTTCCACCGCTCCCGGCAGGCCGCCGAACACGGCAGCGCGCGGATGCTGGACGACCTGCACGAGACGATCCGCTGGGACGGCACCGCACTGCGCCTGGAGCACCGCCACTGCGCGGTGAACCGGCTGAACACCGCGGCCGGACTGCTGCTGATCCCCTCGGCCTTCGCCTGGCCGCGGGTGCTCACCCGGGTGCTGCCGCCGGACCCGCCGCAGCTGGTCTACCCGGCGCGCGGCACGGCCGCGCTCTGGGAGGAGCGCCCGGGCTCGGCCGCGCGCACCGACGCGCTGGCCGCCGTCCTCGGCCGGTCCCGGGCCCAGTTGCTGGCCGAGCTGGACTCCCCGGCCTCGACCACCGAGCTGGCCCGCCGGACGGGGCTGTCCCCCGCCGCCGTCTCCCAGCACCTCACCGCCCTGCGTACGGCGGGCCTGACCAGCGCCCACCGGGCCGGGCACGCCGTCCTCTCCGCCCGCACCGCCGTGGGCGACTCCCTGTTCGATCCGGACGGACGGAAGTTCGGCCGGGCGGCCGCCGCCGGGCGCCCCGCCCCGTGACCCGCCGGTGCGAATGGCCCCGCACGGCACACCCGGACACACCCCCTCCTCATATGATCGGAGCGACATGCGCCATGCTTGGTGATGCAGAACACTGAACGGAAACTTGCGCCGGACGGCCCACCCGCCGGACGGCCGAGAAGGAGGAAGCACGTGGACGACGTTCTGCGGCGCGCCGCACTCTTCGCGGCACTCGACGACGAACAGGCCGGCGAGCTGCGCGCTTCCATGACCGAGGTCACCCTCGCCCGTGGTGAGTCGCTGTTCCACGAGGGCGACCCGGGCGACCGGCTGTACGTCGTCGCGGAGGGCAAGGTCAAGCTGCACCGCGCCTCGCCGGACGGCCGCGAGAACATGCTGGCCGTGCTCGGCCCCAGCGAGATGATCGGCGAGCTGTCGCTGTTCGACCCGGGCCCGCGCACCGCCACCGCCAGCGCGCTGACCGAGGTCAAGCTGCTCGGCCTCGGCCACGGCGACCTGCAGCCCTGGCTGCACGCCCGCCCCGAGGTCTCCATCGCGCTGCTGCGGGCCATCGCCCGCCGACTGCGCCGGACCAACGACGTGATGTCCGACCTGGTCTTCTCCGACGTGCCCGGCCGCGTCGCCAAGGCCCTGCTGGACCTCTCCCGCCGCTTCGGCGTGCAGTCCGAGGAGGGCATCCACGTCGCCCACGACCTCACCCAGGAGGAGCTGGCCCAGCTGGTCGGCGCCTCCCGCGAGACGGTCAACAAGGCGCTCGCCGACTTCGCCGGCCGCGGCTGGCTGAAGCTGGAGGCACGCGCGGTGGTCCTGCTGGACGTCGAGCGGCTGTCGCGCCGCTCGCGCTGACGCTCCGAGCACCGCGAAGGGCCCGTCAGCCGGACGGGCCCTTCGGCGTTCCCGGGCGGATCGGCCCAGGATCAGCCCTGGTCAGGGATCAGCCCGTGATCCTCCAGGTACTCCAGCTGGGCCCGCACCGACAGCTCGGCGGCCGGCCAGAGCGCCCGGTCCACGTCCGCGTAGACCCGGGCGACCACCTCGGCGGCCGTCCGGCAGCCCGCCTCGACCGCGGTCTCCACCTGGGCGAGCCGGGTGGCCCGGTGCGCCAGGTAGTAGTCGACCGCGCCCAGCGCGTCCGCGAGCACCGGGCCGTGGCCGGGCAGCACCGTCCGCACGCCGTGCGCGGAGGCCATCGTGTGCAGGTGGCGCAGCGAGTCCAGGTAGTCCCCGAGCCGGCCGTCCGGGTGGGCGACCATGGTGGTGCCGCGGCCGAGCACGGTGTCCCCGGTGAGGACCGCGCCGTCGTCCGGCAGGTGGAAGGTCAGCGAGTCCGAGGTGTGGCCGGGGGTGGCGACCACCCGCAGGTCGAGGCCGCCGACGTCCAGCCGCTGGCCGCCGACCAGGCCCTCGGAGCCCAGCCGGTGCGCCGGGTCCAGGGCCCGTACCTCGGTGCCGGTCAGCTCGGCGAAGCGGGCCGCGCCCTCGGCGTGGTCGGCGTGGCCGTGGGTCAGCAGGGTGAGCGCGATCCGCTTGCCGCGCTCCTCGGCCAGGTCGAGCACCCGGCGCAGGTGGCCCTCGTGCAGCGGGCCGGGGTCGACCACCACCGCGAGGTCCGAGCCGGGCTCGGAGAGCAGCCAGGTGTTGGTGCCGTCCAGGGTCATCGGCGACGGGTTCGGCGCCAGCACGCACAGCGCCCGCGCGGTGGCCTCCCCGCCCACCGCCGCGGCGGGGTCGCCCGGCAGGACTCCGCTCATGCGCCCACCCACCTCTCGACGGTTCGCCCGCTCACCGGCCACCCTCCAGTTCGCGGTGCAGGGCCCGCAGGGGCAGGACCCGGACGAGGGCGCGCTGGGCGACCTCGACGAACGGGACCGGACCGTCACAGGCCGCGGAACGGGGGATCACTCGGCGGGCGGGCAGCTCGGGGGCCGTCCGGCGAGCCACATCGTCGTGGTCCATCGGTCGTCGGTCCTTTCCGGTCGGCATCTCTCGAAGTCGTCGTGCAACGGGTTCGCACGAGGGGGGTTCGTACGAGGGGGGTTCGTACGACGGGTCCTCGCACGGAGGGTGTTCGTACGACGGGGTCTCCGCACGGAGGGGTCCTCGTACGGAGGAGGTCAGGATTCCTCGGCGGGGAACTCCCCGTCGATGGTCAGTTCGTCGTACCCGGGCCAGCGGACCGTCATCCGGTCGCCGCGGACCTCGGCCCGGCCCAGCACCGGCTCCAGCACCCGGTCGGCGGCCGCGGCCAGCGCCTCGGCGGCGGTCCGCACCGACGACAGCTCGCGCAGCACCGTGACCGTCGGCGGCAGCATGCCGAACCGGCCCTCCCGGTGGCCCCGGACCGCCTCGGCGGGCGTCAGCCAGGCGACCCGGTCGGCCTCGCCGACCTCCAGCGCCGCGCGCTGCCCGGCCGGCAGGGCGGCGACGAAGAACCAGGTGTCGTAGCGCCGCTCCTCGAACTCCGGGGTGATCCAGCGGGCCCAGCCGCCCAGCAGGTCACTGCGCAGCACCAGGCCGTGGTCCCGCAGGAACTCGGCGAAGGACAGCTCGTGGGCCTCCAGCGCGGCCCGCTCCGCGGACCAGTCACGCGGTGCGGCGACGCTCTCCGGGTCCGGCCCGGCCAGCAGCACGCCGGCCTCCTCGAAGGTCTCGCGCACCGCCGCGCAGACCACCGCCCGCGCCGTCCGGGCGTCCACCCCGAGCCGCTGCGCCCACTCCTCGGGCGACGGCCCGGCCCAGCCGGTCTCGACCTCGGCGTCCCGCGGGTCCACCCCGCCACCCGGGTAGGCGTACATCCCGGCCGCGAAGGCCATCGAGGTGCGACGGCGCAGCAGGTAGGCCTCCGGCCCGTCGGCGGCGTCGCGCAGCAGCACGACCGTCGCGGCGGGTCTGGCCACCGCCGGGGTGAGCAGGCCGGAGTCGACCGCCCGGATCCGGGCGGGCCAGCCGGGCGGCATCGGGAGCGTCGTTGCTCGATGGTCCATGCCCGGATGCTAAGCGCACGAAGGCGGGGTTGGACAGGCCCGACCCCGCCTTCGTGATCACGCTCGGACTCAGGCGCTCTTGACGCGCACCTGGAGCTCGACCTCGACCGGGGCGTCCAGCGGCAGCACCGCGACGCCGACCGCGCTGCGGGCGTGCACGCCGGCCTCGCCCAGCACCGTGCCGAGCAGCTCGCTGGCACCGTTGATCACGGCGGGCTGGCCGATGAAGTCGGGGGCGGAGGCGACGAAGCCGACCACCTTCACGACCTGCTCGATCAGGTCCAGGTCGCCGATCACCGACTTCACGGCGGCCAGGGCGTTCAGCGCGCAGGTCTGCGCGAGCTCCTTGGCCTCCTCCGGGGACACCTCGGCACCGACCTTGCCGGTGCTCACCAGCTTGCCGCCGACGACCGGCAGCTGGCCGGAGGTGAACACGAACTCACCGGACCGGACGGCCGGCACGTAGGCGGCGACCGGGGCGGCCACCGGCGGCAGGGTCAGGCCCAGCTCGGCGAGCTTCGACTCGACCTTGCTCATGCGTTCTTCTCCCGCTTGAAGTAGGCCACCAGCTGCTCGGTGTTCGGGCCGGGCACGACCTGGACGAGCTCCCAGCCGTCCTCGCCGAAGTTGTCCAGGATCTGCTTGGTGGCGTGCACCAGCAGGGGCGCCGTCATGTATTCCCACTTGGTCATGGCCAGACTCTAGACGAGGTGTCCCGGCGATCGCCGCCGCCCGGGCCGCCGTGCGGGCCCTGCACGCGCAGCCGTACCGGCCCTCGCCGACCGGCGTGTGAGGTGGGGCACAAAGGGGGCATGATTCAGTCCTGGCGCCCCAGGTGCTCCGGGCATCGGGAGCGCTCCCTGGTTACCCTCGCGAGAGGGCGTCCTCGCGAGGGGGCACCCGCAGGGAGGGGCGTCCGTACGGAGCGGCATCCTCGTGGAGGGGCGCCCTCGTCCGCGAGCGGCCCCCTCGGCAGGGGCACCCCGCAGGAGGGGCGCCCGCAGGGACGGAGACGGACGGAGACGCAGCGTGGCACGCACCCCCGGCCAGGCGACCCGGCGCGACCCCGACTGGGAGGGGGTCCGGCTGCACGTGGTCAGCGGCAAGGGCGGCACCGGGAAGACCACGCTGGCCGCCGCGCTGGCCCTGGCCCTGGCCGCCGACGGCGGCCGGGTGCTGCTGATCGAGGTCGAGGGGCGGCAGGGCATCGCCGAACTGTTCGGGATCGCCGCCCTCCCGTACGAGGAGCGCCGGATCGCCTCGGTCTCCCGCCCCCAACTGGGGCTGCCGGCCGGCGAGGGCGGGCCGGGGGAGGTGCTCGCGCTGGCGATCGACACCGAGCAGGCGCTGCTCGAGTACCTGGAGATGTTCTACAAGCTCGGCCGGGCCGGCAAGGCACTGCAGAAGGTCGGCTTCGTCGACTTCGCCACCACCGTCGCCCCCGGCGTACGGGACGTGCTGCTCACCGGCAAGGCCTGCGAGGCGGCCCGCCGCAAGGGCCCGGACGGGCGGCGGCGCTACGACGCGGTGGTGATGGACGCGCCGCCGACCGGGCGGATCACCCGGTTCCTGAACGTCAACTCCGAGGTCGCCGGGCTGGCCCGGATCGGCCCGATACACACCCAGGCGCAGGCCGTGATGCGGGTGCTGCGGTCCCCGGAGACCGCGGTGCACCTGGTCACCCTGCTGGAGGAGATGCCGGTGCAGGAGACGGTCGACGGCTTCACGGAGCTGCGCGAGGCGAAGCTCCCGGTGGGCGGGGTGATGGTCAACATGGTCCGGCCCCCGCTGCTGGACGCGGCCGCGGTGGCCGCGGTGGACGGGGACCACCGCGAGGAGGTCGCGCTGGCCCTCGGCGAGGCCGGGCTGGGCGGGCGCTCGCGCAAGGCGGAGACGGTACGGGCGGCGGTCGAGCCGCTGATCGACCCGCTGCTGGAGCAGGCCAGGGAGCACGCCGAGCGGGTCGAGCTGGAGCGCGCGCAGCGTGCCGACCTGCAACAGCTGCGGCTCCCGACGTACGAACTCCCGTTGCTGGGCGAGGGCGTGGACCTCGGCGGGCTGTACCGGCTGGCGGGCGAACTCAAGCGGCAGGGGGCGGCGTGACTCCGGCGAACGGCGGCAGCGGTGGCGGTGGCGGTGGCGGTGGCGTTAGTGGTGGCGGTGGCGTCGGCCGCGGTGGCAGCGGCAACGGCAGCCGGCTCGCGGTGGACGAGCTGATCGACGACCCGAAGACCCGGATCATCGTCTGCTGCGGCTCCGGCGGCGTCGGCAAGACCACCACCGCCGCGGCGATCGGCCTGCGGGCCGCCGAGCGCGGCCGCAAGGTCGTGGTGCTGACCATCGACCCGGCCCGGCGGCTGGCCCAGTCCATGGGTCTGACCGAGCTGGACAACACCCCCCGGGTCGTCAAGGGGGTGGACGGGGAGGGCCGGCTCCACGCCATGATGCTCGACATGAAGCGGACCTTCGACGAGGTCGTGCTGGCCCACGCCGAGCCCGAGCGGGCCAGGGCGATCATGGAGAACCCGTTCTACCAGTCCCTGTCGGCCGGCTTCGCGGGCACGCAGGAGTACATGGCGATGGAGAAGCTCGGGCAGTTGCGCGCCGCCGAGGAGTGGGACCTCATCGTCGTGGACACCCCGCCGTCCCGCTCGGCGCTGGACTTCCTGGACGCCCCCAACCGGCTCGGGTCCTTCCTGGACGGCCGGGTGATCCGGATCCTGACCGCGCCCGCCAAGGTCGGCGGCCGCAGCGCGATGCGCTTCCTCAACGCCGGGATGGGCCTGCTCACCGGCACCCTGGGCAAGATCTTCGGCGCCCAGCTGCTCACCGACGTGCAGACCTTCGTCAGCGCGATGGACTCGATGTTCGGCGGCTTCCGCGAGCGCGCCGACCGCACCTACCAGCTGTTGAAGGCGCCGGGTACGGCGTTCCTGGTGGTGGCGGCGCCGGAGCGGGACGCGCTGCGCGAGGCGGCGTACTTCGTGGACCGGCTCGCCGCGGACCGGATGCCGCTGGCCGGACTGGTGCTCAACCGGGTGCACAGCACGGGCGCGCCGCAGCTCACCGCGGAGCGGGCGCTGGCGGCGGCCGAGGCCCTGGAGGAGAACGGCTCGGAGCACTCCTCGCCGGAGGCGGAGCTGCTGGCGGCCGGACTGCTGCGGCTGCACGCCGAGCGGATGCAGATCATGGGGCGCGAACGGCGCACCCGGGACCGGTTCGTCTCGGTGTACCCGGACGTGCCGATCGTGGAGGTGGCCGCGCTGCCGGGGGACGTCCACGACCTGGACGGGCTGCGGGCCATCGGGGGGCGGCTCAGCGGCGCGGCGTAGTCCGGGCCGCGCGGCGTAGTCCGGGCCAGGTGGGGGCCGGTGTTCCGAGCCGGGTGGGGGCCGATACGAGTCAGTGGTCCGGGCCGGAACGGGGCCGAGTGGCCCGGGCACTCCGGCCGGGTGGTCCGGGCCGGAACGGGGGGAGCCCCGGACCGCGAGGTGCGGCCGGGGTCAGCCCGCCTGGGCGTAGTCCGTCAGTATCACGCCGGTAGCGAGGGACTCCTCGTACTCGGTGCGGGCGGTCTCCAGCAGCCTCCGCCACGACATGACCGTCGGGCGGCGGCGCAGCAGCGCTCGGCGCTCGCGTTCCGTCATCCCGCCCCACACCCCGAACTCCACCCGGTTGTCCAGCGCGTCCGCCAGGCACTCCGTCCGGACGGGGCACCCGCTGCACACCGCCTTCGCCCGGTTCTGTGCCGCCCCCTGGACGAACAGTTCGTCCGGATCACTCGTGCGGCAGGCGGCCTGCGCACTCCAGTCGTCAACCCAGCCCATGCCGGCGCCGTCCTCTCCCGATGATTCGAGGCTCCCCCACGGCGGCAACGGCATATTCACCGTTGCCAGTTGAGGACGTTACGGAAGAAGGACTGCTTGCAACAGCCCCTTCGGGCTCAATCTCGAATGACCCGATCGGACTATGGGTATCGGTCATCTCACTCGTTGGAGTGATCGCAGGTCGCGGCACTTGCGAGCCGCGAGGCCCCCACTCTCGCCGCAGGCGCCGTCACGCAGCGCAACCGTCTACTCGAACACAACAGGCCACAGCCGCCTCAAAACCCGGACAAGGGTGAGCAATTCGGGCAAGTCTCCGCACTCACAAGAGTGAGTGATGTTGACGCACCGAAGCTGTCGCAAGCTTGTGACAAGCCTAGGCGAACACCTGCCCCGGTGTACGGGAATCGGGGACGTAGGGTTCTCCCCATGGCACCGAAGCGCCCACTGGCACCCCAGCCCCCAGGCAACCCCGGAGCTCCGCGACGCAAGAGCGGCGGATCACCAATGGACCACGTCGGCAACGGCGTGAAGTTCCTGGGCGTCAGCGTGCTCTCCGGAGTCCTGCTGGCAGGCCTCGCCCTGCCCGCCGTCGGCGCCATGGGCCTGACCGCCAAGGACACGGCGGAGAGCTTTCAGAACATCCCCGACGACTTCAAGACCCCGCCGCTCACCCAGGCGACCCAGATCTTCGACGCCAAGGGCGGTCTGATCGCCAAGGTCTACGAGCGCGACCGCACCGTCCTCACCGCCGACCAGATGTCGCCCTTCATGCGGCACGCCCAGGTGGACATCGAGGACGCCCGCTTCTACGAGCACGGCGCCGTCGACCTCAAGGGCATCCTGCGCGCCGTCGGCAAGAACGCGGAGAGCGGCACCGCCTCCCAGGGCGCCTCCACGCTGACCCAGCAGTACGTCAAGAACGTCAACGTGGAGAAGGCCGGCGACGACCAGGCGGCCGTCCTGGAGGCCCAGCGCAAGACCCTGGGTCGCAAGATCCAGGAGCTCAAGGTCGCGATCAAGCTGGAGGAGGACCTGACCAAGGATCAGATCCTCACCAACTACCTCAACATCACCTTCTACGGCCACCAGGCCTACGGGGTCGAGGCCGCGTCCCAGCGCTACTTCAGCAAGAGCAACAAGGACCTGACCGTCGCCGAGGCCGCCACCCTCGCCGGCGTGGTCCAGAACCCGTCGCAGTACGACCCGGTGCGCTACCCCGACAACACGGTGAAGCGCCGCAACGTCGTCATCGACAAGATGCTGGAGAACAAGCACATCACCCCCCAGCAGGCGGCCGAGGCCAAGGCCGCCCCGCTGGGCCTCAAGTACAAGGACCCGCAGAACGGCTGCATCACCGCCCAGGCGGGCATGGGCTTCTTCTGCGACTACGTCCGCCACGTGGTCAAGCAGGACCCGGCCTTCGGCAAGAACGCCGACGACCGCAAGAAGCTGTGGGACACCGGCGGTCTGAACATCTACACCACGCTGGACCCGGACAAGCAGGCCGCCGCCCAGAACGCCGTCACCAAGAAGGTCAACGTGACCGACCAGGTGTCGGCCGCGGCGACCATGATGGAGCCCGGCACCGGCAAGATCCTGGCGATGGCCCAGACCCGCCCGTACGGCCTGGACCCGAACAAGAACCAGACCGTCGTCAACCTCAACGTCGACGCCTCGATGGGCGGCGGCAACGGGTTCCAGACCGGTTCGACCTTCAAGCCGATCCTCGCCGCGGCGGCGCTGGAGGCGGGCATGTCGAACACCCAGTCGTTCCCGTCCGAGAACAAGATCGACTACCCCCAGATGTCGACCTGCAACGGCACCTGGAAGAACACCGACAAGCCCAAGGCCACGGTGAAGAACGAGTCGACCGGCGAGGTCGGCCCGTACGAGCTCAAGCAGGCCATGGCGCTGTCGGTCAACACCTACTTCGTGCAGATGGAGCAGCAGGTCGGCCTCTGCGCGATGAAGCAGATGGCCAACAAGCTGGGCATCACCCAGTCGGCGAAGGGCGACCAGTTCCAGGAGGTGCCCTCGATGGTCCTCGGCACCCTGGAGCTCTCCCCGCTGACCATGGCGAACGTCTACGCGACCTTCGCCGCCCGCGGCAAGTACTGCACCCCGATCGCGATCAACAAGATCACCACGGTGGACGGCAAGGACCTCAAGGTCCCGCAGTCCCAGTGCAGCCAGGCCTTCTCCGAGTCGACCGCGGACTCGCTCAACACCGTCCTGCTCAACGTGACCGAGAAGGGCACCGCGGCCGCCCTCGGCCTCGACGACGGCCGCAAGATCGCGGGCAAGACCGGTACCACCGACGAGAAGAAGGCCGCCTGGTTCGACGGCTACACCCCGTCGCTGGCCACCGCGGTCTGGCTCGGCGGCCCCGCCGGCGGCGTCAAGATGAAGAACATCAACATCGGCGGCAAGCACTTCGACGAGGTGTTCGGCGCCGACGGCCCCGGCCCGATCTGGCAGATGGCCATGAACCAGGCGCTCAAGGGCTCGCCGCTGGAGCCCATCCAGACCACCAACATCCCGGACCCCCAGCCGGCCACCCCGCCGGCGGGCACCGGCCCGACGCCGGACCCGAACGCCCAGCAGCCGGGCGCCCAGAACCCGCCGCCGCCCGCACCGGGCGGCGGGAACCCCGGTAACCCCGGTGGGGTGATAGGAGGAGGGTTCACCCTTCCGCCGGGCATGATCGGCGGGGGCGGTAACGGCAATGGCAACGGGAACGGCAACGGCGGCAGGCACGGCTGACCGACCCGACCCCGGTACGACGGCGAAGGGGCGCCCTCCGGATCTTCCGGAGGGCGCCCCTTCGCCGTGCCGGCGGTACGGCCGTCACGGCGGCGGTGTGCCGCGTCGGAGCAGCGTGGCCTTCACGGCGGCGGCGTGCAGCTCAGCGCAGCGCGGCCGTCATCGCGCCGGCGTGCGGCTCAGCGCAGCGCGGCCTTCACCGCGGCGGCCACCCGGCCGCCCTCGGCCAGTCCGTCCACCTTCGGCTTCACCAGCTTCATCACGGCGCCCATCGCCTGCGGACCGCTCGCTCCGCTCTCGGCCACGGCGGCGGCCACGATCGCGGCCAGCTCCTCGTCCGAGAGCTGCTTCGGCAGGTAGCCCGCCAGCACCTCGCCCTCGGCGCGCTCGCGCGCGGCCTGCTCGACCCGGTCAGCCTTGTCGAAGGCCTCGGCCGCCTCCCGGCGCTTCTTCGCCTCGCGGGCGATCACCCGCTGCACCTCGTCGTCGGACAGCTCGCGCTTCTCGTTACCCGCCACCTCCTCGCTGGTGACGGCGGACAGCGTGAGCCGGATGGTGGACGAGCGCAGCTCGTCCCGGTCCTTGATGGCAGCCGTGAGGTCCTCCTGCAGCTGCGCCTTGAGCGTCGTCATGGGCCCGAGTCTCCCACCTGGGGCGTTCCGTCGCTTGCCATTAACGGTTGCCGTCGGCGGTCGCTGTCAACGGCTGCCGTCAGTGGTCGGCCGCCAACGCCGGATCCGTAACCGCCTACCCTGGTTACATGACCGACGGAGACGGCGCAGCGGAACACCCGACCGGCCTGGTCCTCACCACCGCCACCGGCACCCGCTTCCACTTCGACCCCGGCGCCCTCTGCCTGGAACTGCTCACCACCGGCGGCCCCGGCCCGTACGCCCGGTACGAGGTGCTGCACCGCCCGTCCGACCTCACCGACTGGCTCCGGCGCTCCCGGCTGCGGCTGCCCGTCGGCACCGTACGGATCACCGACGACCAGCTCGGCGCCGCCCGCACCCTGCGCGACGCCCTCTGGCGCCTGGCCGCCGACCGTGCCCACGGCCGCCCCGGCGACCCCGCGGACCGCGCCGCCCTCAACCGGGCCGCCGCCCACCCCCCGCTCGTCCCCCAGATCGCCCCGGACGGCACCGCGGCCGCCCCGCTGCCCGCCGACGGCACCCAGCTCGTCTCCACCCTCGCCCGGGACGCCATCGCCCTGCTCACCGGCCCGCACGCCGACCGGATCCGGGAATGCCGGGCGCACGACTGCCGGCTGCTCTTCGTCGACACCTCGCGGCCCGGACGGCGGCGCTGGTGCTCGATGGAACGCTGCGGCAACCGCAACAAGGTCCGGGCCCTGCGCGCCCGCCGGGACCCCGACCCGGCCGACCCGGCCGACCCGACCGATCCGGTCGCCCCGGCCGCCCTGAGCACCTCTTCCGCCCCGAACACCTCTACCGACCCGGTCGACGCGATGCAGGTCACGGAGGCCGTGTCCGCACCGCGCCACCGGACGTTCACCAGCTGATCCACCGTCTGAGAGCATGGGCTGATGCGACCGCTGTACTCCGTCCCCCTCGGTGTCGCCGCCGCCGGCGCCGCCTGCCTCGCCTACTCCGTCGGGTACGAGGTACGTGCCTTCCGGCTCCGCCGTGTCGAGGTCCCCGTCCTGCCCCACGGCGCCAAGCCCATCCGGGTCCTCCAGGTGTCCGACATCCACATGGTGGCCGGGCAGGGCAAGAAGCAGCGCTGGCTGCAGAGCCTCGCCGGCCTGCGCCCCGACCTCGTGGTCAACACCGGCGACAACCTCTCCGACCCGCTCGGCGTCCCCGCCACCCTCGACGCCCTCGGGCCGCTGATGGACTTCCCCGGCGTCTACGTCTTCGGCTCCAACGACTACTACGGGCCGGCCCGCAAGAACCCCGCCCGCTACCTCCAGGCCATGCGCAGCGGCGTCCACGGCATGAACAACCCCGACGGCACCGGCAACCGCGGCATCAGCGGCGCCGTCCACAACCCCTGGGAGAAGCTCCGCGACGGCTTCGACGCGGCCGGCTGGCTCGACCTGACCAACACCCGCGGCCGCCTCACCGTCAACGGCCTCGACCTCGAGTTCACCGGCCTCGACGACCCGCACATCCGCCGCGACCGCTACGCCGCCGTCGCCGGCGGCCCCTCCGCCGACGCCGACCTCTCGCTCGCCGTCGTGCACGCCCCCTACCTGCGCGTCCTCGACGCCTTCACCGCCGACCGCTACCCCCTGATCCTGGCCGGCCACACCCACGGCGGCCAGCTCTGCATCCCCTTCTACGGCGCCCTGGTCACCAACTGCGACCTCGACACCCGCCGGGTCAAGGGCCTCTCCACCCACAAGGCCGGCGGCCACCACTCCTACCTCCACGTCTCCGCCGGCTGCGGCACCAACCGCTACACCCCGGTCCGCTTCGCCTGCCCCCCGGAAGCCACCCTCCTCACCCTCACCCCAGCCCCCGCTGACCCCGACCGGACGCCCGCCGAAACCGGATTTCGTGTCTCGGCGAGCGTCCGGTAGAGTTCTACTCGTCGCGAAGGAGACGGAGCGACAAACAGAAAGACCGGGGTGTGGCGCAGCTTGGTAGCGCGCTTCGTTCGGGACGAAGAGGCCGTGGGTTCAAATCCCGCCACCCCGACCCAGTAACACCAGCTCAGGGCCGGTATCCCGCAAGGGAGACCGGCCCTGACTGGTTCTCACACCGCTCTCGGGGGAATCCTGAGAGAAAATCTTGGCTTTGGGCGTCTCCATCCCATCGGCCACCCATCACTGGCAGCCGGACCAGTGGGTTGGCAGAGCCTCATACGCGACAGCAGCGCGGGGCAGCCACGCACTGCGCGACGCCGCGCCACGGGGCGGACAACTTCCCCTGTCAGTGCGCCGCGGTACGCTGCATGGTCGCTGGCAGGCGGCCGTCAGAGCGGGCACCCGGGTTCAGCAAGCCCTCGCACCGTCGCCCCGTTAGACAACCAGGAGATCCAAGTGCAGCCCACCAAGATCGTGGACCTGTTCGCCGGCCCCGGTGGGCTCGATGTGGCAGCGGAGAAGCTCGGCATCCCCACTGTGGGTGTCGAATGGGACTCCGCCGCTTGCACCACCCGCCGTGCCGCGGGCCTGGAGACCGTCGAGGGCGACGTTCGCTTGTACGGGCCGTCCGACTTCCCCGAAGCCGACGTGCTGGCCGGAGGCCCCCCGTGCCAGACCTTCACCGTCGCAGGTACGGGCGTCGGCCGCAAAGCACTCGACGAGGTCCTGAGGTTCGTCGAACGGCTTGTCGCCCGCGAGGACCGCGAGGAGATCGAGAAGGATCTCTCCAAGCTGGACGACGAACGCACCGGGCTCGTGTTGCAACCTCTCATGTGGGCGCTCGACGCCATCGACAAGCTCGACCGCCCCTACCGGGCGATCGTTCTTGAGCAGGTGCCCGCTGTACTTCCCGTTTGGGAGGCATACGCGAAGGCCCTGGTGGATGAGGGCTACCAGGTGGACTGCGGCATCCTGCACACCGAGGCGTTCGGCGTCCCGCAGACCCGCCGGCGGGCCGTCCTGGTCGCTCGGCACGGCAAGGATCCGGTGAGTCTGCCATCTGCGACCCACCGCATCTACCGCAAGGGCGTTGCTCGAGACTCCGGGGACATGAGCCTGCTGCCGTGGAGGGCGATGGCCGACGTCGTCAGCCGCCCGACCGCCTTCGAGGTCATCTCCAACTACGGAACCGGTGGCGATCCGAGGGCCCGTGGACGAAGGGGATCCGGGGAGCCCTCCGCCACGGTCACCGGCAAGATCTCGCGCAATCGCGTGGTCGGCCCGGACGGCTCCGAACTCGACCGCTTCTCCCCCTCCGAAGCAGGTCGACTCCAAACCTTCCCGACGAATTACCCGTGGTCCGGACGTGACATCGGTCAGCAGATCGGCAACGCAGTGCCACCGCGGCTGGCCATGCACATCCTCAGTGCTGCGTTCGGATGGGCGACGCCGACCGAGGAGAAGCTTCAGAGCTTGAGCACGTGGACCTCCACGAGTCAGCAGTCGGCTGACGAGACTTGCCAGGACGCATAAGACTTCAAGCGCGATCGCACCACCGTCGCGGCTCAGACGTTGTCGCCGACCAACCCATCAGACCTCGAGGGTGCGTCAGAAGATTCCCGCCGGCAGCCTGAACCGGGACAGGCGGATGGAATGACCGCGCTGGTTCAGTGGCCAGGAGGCCTGGCGTGAACGATTCCATGGCTCATAGGGTGAAGGCGTGACTGACGAGCCACCCCTGTTCGAGATGACGACCAACCCATCGCCGCTCGCCGGCCGGAGCCCAGACCCAGGACTCGATGCCGTCGAGTCCTGGTTTCGGAGTCAAGAAAACCTTGCTGCTCGATTCGGGCAGGTTTTCCGCAAGTCCATCGACGAAGTACTCGACGGTCAGCGGACAGCTCGTTTCGACCTCTACATCAAAGAGGGCGAAGGAAGAGTCGAGAAGACAGAGAAGACCTACCTCGGAACCAAGGTGGAGATCGTCACCCGCGCAGAATTCGATCTCGGCCATGGAAGTCCAATGGACTACGTGATTTGCGGCCAGCACGTGGACGCCAAATTCACGATGGGAAAATCATGGACGATCCCGAAGGAGGCTGATGGTCATATCTGCCTCGTGATGCGGGCGGATGACCGAACCGAAACCTTCCAGGTCGGTCTTCTTCGCATCACCCCGGATGTCCTGAACAACGGATTGAACGGCGACCAGAAGCGCGGGACGTCTGCTGCCAGCCGAAGCGGAACTCGCTGGATCGTCGAGCACGGCGAGCTTCCCGAGAACTTCCTTCTCCGCCTGCGGGACAGATCGCCGGAGAAAGTTGAAGCAATATTCCGTGCATCCGACGGCTACCGTGGAAGAGGCAATGGCGGACAGTTGCGAGTCAACGAGCTGTTCAGGCAGGTTACAGGTCGGCTGGTCGACCGGACAACCGTCGTAACCGTGGCAACGCAACATGACAGCCCAAAGCGTGTACGCGACGCCCGGAAGCATCTACGAAAGAGCGGCATAGTTATCCTCGGCTACCGTCGGCCCGATCCTGACATTGCCGCAGACCTGGGGCTACCGATCCCGGACCAGGGAACCTGGGTCTCGGCCAGGCTCAGCGTGGTTGACGACGACAGCCCGCGCAAGGCTACCTTGATCAACGGGATTCGCTACGCCCTTTGGTCGGCAGGTGACGAACCTGTTGTGGCACCCACCATCAAGCATGCGAAATCAGAGGCTTAGCCACGAACACTCAAGGCATTTCGGCCACCTGCCCTTTCCCCATCTGAGCCTGACTGCACAGCTCGCAGGATTTTCAGTTGAGGGCCGATACCCAGCCGGCGCATCGCCCCTGAACACTTCGAGTGACACGCACCACATCCGGGTCGGCCCTTCTCCGAGGTCCCGGCGGATCTCCGGCGTGATGTGGGAGTAGCGGGCCTGGACAGAGCCGTCGTCGTGCCCATCCGCTCGTCCTTGTAGCCGGCCGGGCGCGGGCCGGGATGCCCGGCTCGCCGCAGCACGCGTCGAAAGCGCGCGGCCGGCTGTGGAGGGCGGTCGGTCCAGGGAGGAACAGGCCATCTCCGGTGGCCGCCGCAGCGCGACGGTGCGCGCCCGCCTAGGGCAAGCATCGTTCAGGCGCCGGCTGCCGGCGGACTACGGCGACGAGGTCGGGACACACGACGGCGTAGGCGAAGCTCCTGACGGGGCCGGTCACGGTCGTCCAGGAGGCGACGGCGAACTCGGCGGCGGTGAGCGGGGCACCGTCGGACTGGAAGCCGTGGGTGAGGTGGGCGGCGAAACGGGAGCGGCCGTCACTCGCTTCCTCCCGGTCGGCCATGTCGTCGACGATGACGAGCGTGCCATCGGTGAGCCGGGGCATGCTGGATTCCTCCGGTCGCTGCGAGGGGATCGAATGGACCCCGCAGCAGCCGCTTTTCCAGCAAGGTCTGCCAGCTGCTGCTGGGCTTTTGCGCTGCTCGGGGAAGTGGTTCTGGCAGAACGGCGGCTCGGTGGGCCGTCGACCGGGGCGCCGCCCCACTCGCCACCGAGCGTCGCAGGGCGCCGGACCACTGATCGTTCTGCCGCGCGGGTCAGGGCGACACAGCTTCGCTGGGCCTTGGTGACCTTGGCGGTGCCGAAGCGCAGCCGATGCCCTGACCTGGGCATTCGTTCGTATGTGCAGGTCGACCACCGCCCGGCCGGGACGAAGAGGCCGTGGGTTCAAATCCCGCCACCCCGACCCAGTACAGAGGGCCCACCGGAGAGATCCGGTGGGCCCTCTGACGTTGTGTCCGGAGGAGCTCCGGAACCCCGCCCGCTGCCCGTGTTCGTCCGGGCCCTGCCGGAGACGGGGCGGCCGGGTCGGGCCGCGACGACTGCTGCAGGTCCTGGGTCAGAGTGTGGTGGGGAGGGCGGTGCGGGAGGTGATGCCGAGTTTGGGGTAGGCCTTGTAGAGGTGGTGGGCGACGGTCCGGGGGCTGAGGAAGAGTTGGGCGGCGATGTCGCGGTTGGTGAGGCCCTGGGCGGCGAGGCGGGCGATCTGGAGTTCCTGAGGGGTCAGGGGGTTCGGGAGGGCCCGGGAGGGCTGGGGTGTGGGGGCCGGGGCGCCGGTGGCGGAGAGTTCGGTGCGGGCGCGGGTGGACCAGGGGTGGGCGGCGAGGCGGTCGAAGACTTCCAGGGCGGCGGTGAGGTGGGGGCGGGCGTCGGTGCGGCGGCGGGTGCGGCGGAGCCATTCGCCGTAGAGCAGGGCGGTGCGGGCCTGTTCGAAGGGGCGGTGGGTGGTGGCGTGCAGGCCGAGGGCGGCGCGGTAGGCGGGTTCGGCGAGTTCGTCGGGGCCGAGCAGGGCCTGGCAGCGCAGGCGTAGTGCCTCGGCCCAGGGGCGGCCGGCGGCGGTGGTCCAGCGGGCGAAGCGTTCGTAGGCCTCGGCGGCGCGGTCCGGGGTGCCGAGGCGGACGGCGGCTTCGACCAGGTCGGGGACGGCGCGGGTGGCACTGACGTGGTGCCGGTGCGGGCCGGTGGTGAGGGCGTGGAGGCGGTCGGCGGCGCCTGCGGCGCGGCCCTGGCCGAGGTCGAGCAGGGCGAGGGCCCAGTGCGCCCAGGGGCGGCCGGCGGCGGGGGCGGCGGTCTGCGGGCCGGTGGTGGCGAGCGCGGTGGTGGCCAGTTCGGTGCAGCGTTCGGTGCGGCCGTCGAGGGCGGCCAGGTAGGCGAGCACGGCGCTGAGTTGGCTGACCCACTGGTGCTGGCCGGTGTCCCGGGCGAGGTCGAGGGCCTCGGTGGCGGTGAGTTCGGCGTCGGCGTGGCGGCCGTGGAAGAGCTCGGCCTCGGCGAGGAAGAACTGCAGGGTGGGCATCACGCCGAGGGCGCCCTTGGCGCGGGCCTCGGCGACGAGTTCGCCGCCGAGGTCGACGGTCTCCTCGTCACGGCCCAGGACGAGGGTGGCGCCGCAGAGTTGGACCAGGTCGGCGGGGCTCTCGGCGCCGGCCCGGCGCGCGGCTTCGACGGCCTCCCGGGCCGGGGGAAGGACGGCGGGTGCCGGTGCCGGGGATGGCGGTACCGGGGATGGCGGTGCCGGGGACGGCGGGGCGGCAGCAGGTCGGCCGAGGGCCGGGAGGACGGCGGCGGGGAGGTAGCGGGCGAGCGGGGCGACGGGGTCGTCGGCGGCGAGTGGAAGGGCGGCGAGCCGGTCGAGCACCTCGGCCACCGGCTCCTCACCCACGTACCAGGCGGCGTGGAAGGCCTGGAACAGCATCCGGGCGGCGTGGGCGGGTTCGACGACCTCGGCGGCGGTTTCGTGGGTGGCCTCGGCGGTGGCGGCCGTTTCGTCGGTGGCGAGCGCGAGGGCGGCGTCCAGCAGCAGCCGGTACGCGGTCGGGTAGGAGCCGCGCCAGAAGTGCGCGGTGGCCCGGACATGGTCCAGCAGGGCGTGCGCGAGGACGCTGTCGGTGCGGGCGGCGGCCTCGTCGGCGAGGGTCTCGGCGCGCGCCAACTCGCCTTCCTCGGTGGCGGCTTCGGCGGCCAGCACGAGGCGGCGGGTGGCCGCGTCGCGGTCGGGGGTGAGCCGGGCGGCGCGTTCGTACGCGGCCGCGCCGCCGTGGCCGCCACGCCGGCCGGTGCGGACGGCGGTGCGTTCCAGCGCGTCGGCAAGGGCGGCGTCGGGGGCGGTGGCGGCGAGGGCGAGGTGCCAGGTGCGGCGGTCGCCGTCCGGGAGCGCCCCGGCGACGGCGCGGTGGACGGTCAGCCGCTGGTGGTGCGGGGCGCGCTGCAGAATCGCGGAGCGCAGCAGCGGGTGGCGGAAGGCGATCCGGCGGTCGGGGGTGACGGTGACCAGGCCGGATTCCTCGGCGGGGGTGAGGTGTTCGGCGCCGACGCCGAGCGCGGCCGCGGCGGGCAGCAGGACGTCCAGTTCGCCGCTCTCCTCGGCGGCGGCGACCAGCAGCAGGGTCTGGGTGGCCGGCGGCAGGCCGGTGACCTGGCCGTGGAAGGCGATCAGCAGGCGGCTGGTGAGCGGCAGCCCGCCCGTGGTGTGCACCTGCGGGCCGGTGGTGACGGGGAGTTCGGTGAGGGCGAGTGGGTTCCCGGCGGCTTCGGCGAGCAGACGGTCGCGGACGGCGGCGGGCAGGTCGGGGCCGGCCCGCTCGGTCAGCAGCCGGGTGGCATCGGCCTCGGCGAGGCCGGTCACCCGCACCTCGGGCAGACCGAGTTGGCGCTCGGCGGAGGCGCCGGGCTCGGTGCGGGCGGCGAGCAGCAGGGCCACCCCTTCGGCCTGGAGGCGACGGGCGGCGAGCAGCAGGGCGTCCAGGGAAGCCCGGTCCAGCCACTGGACGTCGTCGAGCACGCACAGCAGCGGCTGGTCGGCGGCGAGTTCGGCGAGCAGTCCGAGGGTGGCGAGGCCGACCAGCAGCCGGTCGGCGGGGGCAGGGGTGGTGGCAGGGGCGGGGGCAGCGGGCAGTGCCGCGGCCGGGTCTACGGGTGCGTCGCCGAGGCCGAACGCCGCCTCCAGGGCGCGCCGTTGCGGCCCGGGCAGGACGTCCAGCCGGTCCAGGCCGGGGGCCAGCAGCAGGCTCAGCCCGGCGAAGGGCAGTTCGGCCTCGTACTCGACGCCGGCCGCCCGGATCACCCGGAAGGCCGTCCCGGCCCGGGCCACTGCGTCGTCCAGCAGGGCGGTCTTTCCGATGCCCGCCTCGCCACGGAGCAGCAGCGCCCCGGCGCCGCCGTCCCGCGCCCGCGCCAACAGGCCGTCCACGGCGGCCTGTTCGTGTTCCCTCCCGTAGAGCATGCCCCGACCCTACCGAGCCGGCCGCCGACGCTCCGACACAACGGCTACGTAGGGGTGTACGAATACCTACGCACCCCCATGCCTATCCGTGACCGATTCGCCCGCGGCGGCCCGTCCGTACCTTTGTGAGCAGCGGGAACGACCCGCCAACGGCCCACCGGAACACGGGAGATGACCATGCCCGAGATCACCACCGCGATCACCACCGCCGCTCTCCAGCAGCTCGCCGAGCGCTACCTGGCGGTCTGGAACGAGACCGACCCGGCCGCCCGGCGCAAGCTGATCGACGAGGTGTGGGCCGAGGACGGCCGCTACACCGACCCGCTGGCCGCCGTGGCCGGCCGGGACGCGATCGACGCGCTGATCGGCGCGGCCCAGGCCCAGTTCCCGGGGCTGGAGTTCACCCTCGGCCCGGTGGACGCCCACCACGACATCGCCCGGTTCACCTGGAACCTCGGCCCGGCCGGCGCCGAGCCGGTGGTGATCGGCTTCGACGTGCTGGCGGCCACCCCGGAGGGCCGGATCGGCACCGTGCACGGGTTCCTGGACCGCGTGCCGGGCGCCTGAGCCCGGGACGGACGGACGAGCCGGGCGCGAGCGTCCGGGTCGGACGGACGTACGACTCAGACGGACACCGAGCCAGGCGAATGGCCTGGCAGGACGGACGTACGAGCAAGACGTACGTCCGACCCAGACGGACGTTCAACTCATACGTACGTCCGTGCCAGACGCCCGTCCGAATGTCCGGCGGACCGGCCCCAGGGGCGCCGCACCCCCACGGCGGCGCCCCGCCCCGCCCCGCCCCCTGAACGCGGGGCGCCCGCGAGAGGAGACCCGAGTTGGGCACCGCGCTGAAAGCCCCCACCGAAGCCCCCGCCGAAGCCCCCATCCCCGCTGCCCCGGCCACCCCCGCTGCCCCGGCCACCCCGTCAGCCCCGGCCGCATCCGCTCCCCGGGGTCTGCTGCCGGTGATCCTGACCGCCACCTTCATGACCGCCGTCGACACCTTCGTCGTCAACGTCGCGGTCCCCTCCGTCCAGGCCGATCTGGGTGCCGGCCCGGCGGTCGTCCAGTGGGTGGTGGCCGGGTTCGGTCTGGCCCTCGCCGTCGGACTGGTCACCGCCGGCCGGCTCGGCGACCGGTACGGCCGCCGCCGGGTGTTCGCGCTCGGCCTGGCGCTGTTCACCCTCGCCTCGGCGGGCTGCGGCCTCGCCCCCACGGCGGCCGCGCTGGTCGGCGCCCGGGTGGCGCAGGGCCTGGCGGCCGCGCTGATGGGCCCGCAGGTGCTGGCGATCCTGCGGACGGCGTTCAGCGGCGCCGCGCAGGCCCGGGCCTTCGCCCGGTACGGACTGACGATGGGCGTCGGCGCGGTGTTCGGCCAGCTGATCGGCGGGCTGCTGATCCGCGCGGACCTGCTCGGCCTGGGCTGGCGCAGCTGCTTCCTGATCAACCTGCCGATCGGCCTGGCAGCGTTGGCCGCCGTCCGGCGCTGCCTCCCGGAATCGCGGGCGCCGCAGCGGCCGGGCCTGGACCCGGTCGGGGTGGTCCTGGTGACGGTCGGGCTGACCGCCCTGGTGCTGCCGCTGATCCAGGGGCCCGGCCTCGGCTGGCCGCTGTGGACGGTGCTCTGCCTCGGCGCGGCGGTCGCCGTGCTGGTGGCGTTCGCCGTCCACCAGCACCGCAGCACCGGCCGGGGCACCCCACTGGTGGACACCCGGCTGTTCCGCGGCCGCGCCTTCGGCACCGGGCTGCTCGCACAGCTGGTCTTCTGGCTCGGCCAGGCCTCGTTCTTCCTGGTGCTCGCCCTGCACCTGCAGCTGGGCCGCGGGCTGGACGCGCTCGGCGCCGGGCTGGTGTTCACCGCGATCGGCCTCGGCTACCTGCTGACCTCGCACTCCACCCACCGGGTCACCTCGCGCCTCGGCGAGCCGCGCACGATCACCGTCGGCGGGCTGCTGATGGCCGTCGGGCTGGTCCTGCTCGCGCTCGCCGCCGAGGCCGGCGCGGACGGCAGCGTCTGGTGGCTGGCGCCCGGGCTGTTCGTGGACGGCCTCGGCATGGGCCTGGTGATCGCGCCGGTCACCACCGTCGCCCTGGCGGTCGTGGAGCCGGGGCTGGCCGGTGCGGCGGCCGGCGCGGTGGCCACCGTGCAGCAGGTCGGCGGCGCCGTCGGGGTCGCACTGATCGGCCTGGTCTACTACGGCGCCGGCGACCCTACCGCGGCCTTCGTCCGCAGCACCGTGGTGCTCGCGGTGCTGGAGCTGGTGCTGGTGGGCCTGGTCCGGCTGGTGCCGCGCCGTCCGTGAACGCCGTACAAGCACGGCCGGGCGAGCCGCCGGAGGAAGCCGGGCGGGCGGGGCGATCCCCGCCCGCCCGTTCCGTTCCGTCCCCCCGATCGGGTTGGATGGTCGGATGAGCGAGGAGAAGAGCGCGGTACCGGCGTGGGAGCAGCGGTTCAGGGCGGCCCGGGTGTCGCTGCCCGACTGGGCCGAGGAGGCCCCCGACCGGGCGCTGTACGTGTCCAACGCGACCGGCGCCTACGAGGTCTACGCCTGGGACCGTGCCACCGGCACCCACCGCCAGGTCACCGACCGGCCGAACGGCACCACCGACGCCGAGCTGTCCCCGGACGGCGCCTGGATCTGGTGGTTCGACGACCACGACGGTGACGAGTTCGGCGTCTGGCGCCGCCAGCCCTTCGCGGGCGGCCCGGACGAGGAGGCCGTGCCCGGCCTCGCCGCCTCCTACTCGGCCGGCCTGGCGCTGGGCCGGGACGGCACGGTGGTCGTCGGCCGTTCCACCGACGAGGACGGCACCACCCTGCACCTGCGCCGCCCGGGCGCGGCCGAGCCGGTCGAGATCTACCGGCACGAGGAGTACGGCGGCGTCGGCGACCTCAGCCACGACGCCACCCTGCTGGCCATCGACCACACCGAGCACGGCGACGCGATGCACTCCGCCATCCGGGTGGTCCGGCTCACCGGGGACGGCATCGAGACCGTCGCCGAACTGGACGAGGTCACCGGCCGGGACGAGCCGCGCGGCGTCGCCTGCCTGGGCTTCGCCCCGGTCGAGGGCGACACCCGGCTGCTGGTCGCCCACCAGCGCACCGGGCGCTGGGAGCCGATGATCTGGGACGTCGCCACCGGCGCCGAGACCGCCCTCCCGCTCCGCGACGAGCAGGGCCGCGAGCTGCCCGGCGACGTCTCCGCGCAGTGGCGCCCCGGCGCCGCGGCGCTGCTGGTCGAGCACGAGTACGAGGCGCGCAGCGAGCTGTTCACGTACGACCTCGCGGACGGCCGGCTGACCCGCCTGGAGACGCCGCGCGGCACGGTCGGCGGCGCCACCGCCCGCCCGGACGGCACCGTCGAGTACCTGTGGTCCTCGGCCGCCGAGCCCTCCGCCGTCCGCTCCACCGCGGGCACGGTCGTGCTGCGGGCGCCCGGCCCGGTGCCGCCCGGCTCCGTCCCGGTCGAGGACGTCTGGGTGGACGGGCCCGGCGGGCGGGTGCACGCCCTGGTGCAGCGTCCGCGGACGGGGGGCCCGGGGCCGTACCCGACGGTCTTCGAGGTCCACGGCGGCCCGACCCACCACGACAGCGACTCCTTCGCGGCCGGGCCGGCCGCCTGGCTGGACCACGGCTTCGCGGTGGTCCGGGTCAACTACCGCGGCTCGACCGGCTACGGCCAGGCCTGGACGGACGCGCTGCACGAGCGGGTCGGCCTGATCGAGCTGGAGGACATCGCGGCGGTCCGGGAGTGGGCCGTCTCCAGCGGCCTCGCTGACCCGCAGCGGCTGGTGCTCACCGGCGGCAGCTGGGGCGGCTACCTCACCCTGCTCGGCCTGGGCGTGCAGCCCGACAGCTGGTCGCTAGGCGTCGCCGCGGTACCGGTCGCGGACTACCACACCGCGTACGCCGACGAGATGGAGGCGCTCAAGTCGCTCGACCGCACCCTCTTCGGCGGCACCCCCGAGGAGGTGCCCGAGCGCTTCACCGCCTCCTCGCCGCTGACCTACGTCGAGCAGGTGCGGGTGCCGGTGTACATCAGCGCCGGGGTCAACGACCCGCGCTGCCCGATCCGGCAGATCGAGAACTACGTCGAGCGGCTGGAGCAGCTCGACAAGCCGCACGAGGTGTACCGCTACGACGCCGGGCACGGCTCGCTGGTGGTGGAGGAGCGGATCCGGCAGCTGCGGCTGGAGATCGACTTCGTCCGGCGGCACCTCGGGATCCCCGACGGCGGGGCCGGAGCGGCTGGGTGAGACGTCTGCTGACGGTCGCGGGGGCGGCGGTGGCCGGGGTGCTGGTGCTGAGCGGCTGCTCGGGCTCGCACGGGGGCGAGGCAGCCTGCCCGCCCCTTGCCCCGGCTCCGGCCTCGGCCTCGGCCACAGCCACGGCCACGGCCACGCCGGGGGCGGGTGGGTCGTCGACCGCTCCGGCCACGCCCCCGGCACCCGCCGCCGCGCCCTCGGTGCCCGCGCCCAGCGGCTCGGCGACCCGGGCGAGCGCGCCGGTGGCCGGGTCGACGGTCTTCCGGGCGTCCGACGAACGGGGCGCGGAGGAGGACGTGGCCGAGCGCGGCGGGTCGAGCGGGTCCACTGGTTCGCACGGCTCCCGCGGGTCCAGCGGGTCCAGCGGTTCGGGCAGCTCCGGCGGGTCGAGCGGGTCCAGCGGGTCGCACGGCTCCGGCGGGTCGAGCGGCTCCCAGGGCTCGTCCGGTTCGAGCGGCACCAGCGGTTCAAAGGGCAACGGGCGCACCACACACCACCAGATCGACCACTACGGCTCGAACAACGGGTCGGCCGGCCGCGGCCACTGCCGCGGCGGGAGCGCGCCGGTGGACGAGGACACCGCGACGCCGTTCGGCAGCGGAGCCAACGAAGGCAGCGGAGGCAGCTCGTCGACCCCGTCGGGGACCCCGACCGCCCCGGCACCGACCAACCCAGCGGCGCCGACCGCACCACCCAAGCCGACCCCGGCGACCACGCCGGCAACCACCCCGGCCCCCGGCAAGCCGACCCGCTGACCGGCGGCTCAGTCCAGGACCGGGTCCAGCCCGAGGGCCCGGTCCTGCTCCGCCTCCGCCTCCCGGCGCATCAGGCGGAACCACATGAAGACCACGAACCCGCCGAAGACGAACCACTCCAGCGTGTAGCCCAGGTTCTGGAAGGCCCGCAGCGTGAGCCCGTCCCCGCCCTGCGGCTGCACGGTCGGTACGACGGTCAGCCCGGCGGGCACCTGGTCGGCGGAGACCCAGCCGTCGTACCAGCCGTCGTACGCCAGCACGTTCAGCAGCGAGGCCCGGTTGATCATGCCGAGTTGCCCGGCGGGCAGGCCGCCCGCGACCGCGCCGTTGCTGCCGACCGACTCGTTGGCCTGGAGCCGCCCGGTCACCGTGACCGGTCCGGTGGGGGCCGGCTCGGCCGCGTGGGCGGCGCCGGCCGGGTCGGCGGGCGGGTTGCCGGGTGCCCAGCCCCGCACCACGGCGACGGCGTGTCCGTCGGCGGTGCGCAGCGGGGTGAGCACGTAGTAGCCCTGTTTGCCGTCCAACACCCGGTTGGGGACGAGGAGTTGGTGCTCGGTGTCGTACTCCCCGGCGACCGTGACGGGCTTGCCGACGGTCTCCGTGGTCACCTGCGGGCTGGCCGGGCCGAGCAGCGCGTCGATCGGGCGGGCTTCACCCGAAGCGGTGAGCGACTGCTTGGTCTCCTGATGGGTGGAGACGCGGTCCTCGAACCGGCCGAGCTGCCAGGAACCCAGCCAGACGCAGACCGCCACGGCCGCCACGGCCAGGGCGGTGCCGCCCAGCCAGCGCGGAGTCAGGAGGAACCGGTACACACCCCCCACGGTAACCACTCCTCACACCGCGCCGGACCACAGGGTCCGCCCCCGCCCGCCGGATCGGCCCCGGGAACGCCACGCCGACGACGGCCGCGCCCGTCCCGGGAACACCCCATCGACGGCCGTGCCGAGCCCGAGTCGTACGCCGGCGACGGCCCGCGCCGAACCCGAGCCCCACGCCGACGACACCCGCTCCGGCCCCCGGTCAGCCCGCCGCGGGCGTCCCCGAGGGCCGGGCCGCCGACCCGCCGCCGGACGGCTGGACCCCGCCCCGGTAGAGCGTCCCCCCGCACCCGACCGGCAGCGAGACCGTGGCGACCGCCGGGCTGCCGGGGGCCGGGGTGTGGGCGATGGTCGCGGTGGGCGGGGCGCCGGTCGGGTTGCCGCTCGGGGTGGCGGTCGGGCTCGGCGCCGCGGTGGGCCCGGAGGTGGCCGAGGGGCTGGCCTGCGGGTTGGAGCTAGGCGCCACCGAGGCGCCGGTGCCGGAGTTCGGGGCCGCGCCGGAGGAGCCGGCGGGGCCCTGGGTGGTCAGGGCCGCCTGGTTGGTGCCGGAGGTCGGCGCGGTGGTGGCGCCGCCGGAGGAGCCACAGCCCTGGTCCGGGATCCAGGCGAACGGCACCTTGTACCCGGCCTGCGGTGCGAGCAGCGGCGGTTCGGCGTCCATCGCGGGCAGGTTGCCGGCCGGGTCACCGGGGGTGTGGTCGGCGGAGCGGACCCGGGTGCGGTCGGTGCCGTTGACGTCGGTGACGGCCACCGCGCCCGGCCCGCCGAGGCGGCAGCTGCGGCCGGAGACGTTGTACACGGTGAAGGAGCCGTAGATCCGGCCCTGGGTGTCCGCCGGGCCGACCTGGGCGGTGCCCTGGCCGAGGTCGGCACGGGTGCACAGCGGGACGATCCCGCCGTCCCCGGTGCCGGGGGCCCCGGTGGGGGTGGCGGGACCGGTGCGGGTGGCGTCCGCGCCGGGGCTCGGCGAGGCGCTGCCGGAGCCCGTCGGGGAGCTGCTGCCCACCCCGCCGGGGCCGGACCGCGCGCCCCCGCCGGTGGTGCTGCCGCCGACCGCGCTGCCGGTGGGGGCGGCGAGGGTCGCGCCGCCGGTGTTCGCCGAGCCGGGCCCGCCGGACAGGCCGAGGTGGTCGCCCTCGTGCAGGACGGGCAGCGCGATCGCGACCGCCAGGGCCAGCGCCGCCGCGCCCGTCCAGGCCCCGCGCCGGGCGGCCCGCCGCCGGGGTACGGCCTGACGGATCCGCGGCAGGGCGCCGACTCCGGGCTGGATCCGGTCCACCGCGTGGTGCATGAGCTCGCGCAGCGCCCGTTCCTCGACGGAGAGGTCCGGGAGGTGGTCGTCCCCGGGCCGCTGCCGGGCACCGTCAGCCATGGCCGGCCTCCATCTGGGTCCGGAGGGCGGCGAGTCCGCGGGAGCCGTACGCCTTCACCGAACCGAGCGAGATGCCCAGGGTCTCGGCCACCTGCGCCTCCGTCATGTCCACGAAGTAACGCAGCACCAGAACCTCCCGCTGACGGCGTTGCAGACCCTTCAGCGCGGCCTTCAGCTGGTCGCGCTCCAAGGCATCGTAGGCACCTTCTTCTGCACTGGCCATGTCAGGCATCGGCTTGGGCAGCAGTCGCAGGCCGAGGATCCGCCGCCGCAGCGTGGAGCGCGACAGGTTGACCACCGTCTGCCGCAGGTAGGCCAGGGTCTTCTCGGGCTCGCGCACCCTGCGCCGGGCGGCGTGCACCCGGATGAAGGCCTCCTGCACGACGTCCTCACAGGTGGAGAGGTCGTCCAGGAGCAGCGCGGCAAGGCGCAGCAGCGAGCGGTAGTGCGCCTGGTAGGTCTCGGTGAGCAGGTCCTCGCTGGTACCCGCGTCGGTACCCGCGCCGGAGTCCGCCGCACCGGGTGCGGCCGCCGTCATCTGGTCGTCTTCCGGCCTACTCGAAGGCCGCGGGGAACGCGCCGGGAAGGCCACCACGGCTCTCGCCCCGATGCCCGCCCTTGCCCCCACCATCGCGTTCGCCACGCCCGTTGGACACTCGATCCCCTGTCATGGTTGCCCAGCCCGGGGGCCATTCTTCCGCATCGGCGGAAGCGGCCTCCAGGGGATTCCCACGGGATTCCGGACAGATTGTGTCGAGGAGCGGACACAGGTCCGGACGTCCTCGGGCACAAGGGACCCGCAGAACCGGGCCGATGACGGATCCTGAGCCTCCCCCACCGTCAGTTGGGCCTACCCCTGGCCCGTCCCGCCGTCAGTCCGGCGCGACGGTGAGCTCGGCGGCCACCAGCTCGGCGATCTGCACCAGGTTAAGCGCGGCCCCCTTGCGCAGGTTGTCGCCGCACAGGAAGAGGTCGAGCGCGTCCGGCTCGTCCAGCGCCCGGCGCACCCGCCCGACCCAGACCGGGTCGGTGCCGACCGCGTCGTTCGGGGTGGGGAACTCCCCGGCCGCCGGGTCGTCGTAGAGGACCACGCCGGGCGTCTCGCGCAGGATGTCCTGGGCGTGCTCCTGGCTGACCTCGCGTTCGAAGCGGGCGTGCACGGCCAGCGCGTGGGTGCGCACCACCGGGATGCGCACGCAGGTCGCGGAGACCTTGAGCGCGGGCAGGCCGAGGACCTTGCGGGCCTCGTCGCGCAGGCCGAGCTCCTGGGCGGACCAGCCGCCGTCCTGGAGACCGCCGGTCCAGGGCACCGCGTTCAGGGCGAGCGGGGCGGCGAACGGCCCTTCGTCGGCGATCACCGCGCGCAGGTCGCCGGTCTGCCGGCCGACCTCGGTGCCGGCCACCAGGGCGGTCTGCTCGCGCAGCGCCGCGGTGCCGGCCCGGCCCTCGCCGCTGGCGGCCTGGTAGGTGGCCACCACCAGTTGCTCCAGCCCGTACTCGGCGTGCAGCGCGCCGACCGCCGTGACCAGCGCCAGCGTGGGACCGGCCGGACTGGCCACGATCCCGCGCGGACGGATCCGCAGAGCGGCCGCGTTCACCTCGGGGACGACCAGCGGCACGTCCCCGACGGTGCGGAAGGCGGCCGAGTCGTCGACCACCACGACGCCCTTGGCCGCCGCGATCGGCGCCCACTGGGCGGAGACCTCGTCGGGGACGGCGAACACGGCGACGTCGATCCCGGCGAAGGCCTCCTCGGTCAGCGGAACCACCTCGACCGGCACCCCGCGTACGACCGGCGTACGGCCGGCCGAGCGCGGGGAGGCGACGAGTCGGACCTCGCCCCAGACGTCCTGACGGAGCGAGAGCAGGCCGAGCAGCACCTCGCCGACCGCGCCGGTGGCGCCGACGACGGCGAGGTTGGGCCGCCGGGTCACCGCCCGGTGCCCCCGCCCGGCTCCCGGGTCATCGACCGGTGCCGCCGTAGACGACGGCCTCGTCGCTCTCGCTGTCCAGCCCGAAGGCGCTGTGCACGGCGCGGACCGCCTCCGGCACGTCGTCGGCGCGGGTGACCACCGAGATGCGGATCTCCGAGGTGGAGATCAGCTCGATGTTCACGCCCGCGGCGGAGAGCGCCTCGAAGAAGGTCGCGGTGACGCCCGGGTTGGAGCGCATGCCGGCGCCGACCAGCGAGATCTTGCCGATGGCGTCGTCGTAGCGCAGCGACTCGTAGCCGATGCCCTCCTTGACCCGGCCGAGCGCGTCGATGGCCTTCTGGCCCTCGGTCTTCGGCAGGGTGAAGGAGATGTCGGTCAGGCCGGTCGACGCGGCGGAGACGTTCTGCACCACCATGTCGATGTTGACCTCGGCGTCGGCGATGGCGCGGAAGATGCGCGCCGCCTCGCCCGGCTTGTCGGGCACGCCGACGACCGTGACCTTGGCTTCGGAGGTGTCGTGGGCGACTCCGGAGATGATGGCCTGCTCCATCTCGCCCCCTTCGGGCTTGTTCGGGTTGTCGTTGCTGACGATCGTCCCGGGAAGACCCGAGAAGGACGAGCGTACGTGAATCGGGATGTTGTAGCGCCGCGCGTACTCGACACAGCGGTCGAGCAGCACCTTGGAGCCGGACGAGGCCAGCTCCAGCATGTCCTCGTACGCGATCCAGTCGATCTTGCGCGCCTTCTTCACCACGCGCGGGTCGGCGGTGAACACGCCGTCCACGTCGGTGTAGATCTCGCAGACCTCGGCCTTGAGCGCGGCGGCCAGCGCGACGGCGGTGGTGTCCGAGCCGCCACGGCCCAGCGTGGTGATGTCCTTGCTGCTCTGGGACACGCCCTGGAAGCCGGCCACGATCGCGATGTTGCCCTCGTCCAGGGCGGTGCGGATGCGACCCGGCGTCACGTCGATGATGCGCGCCTTGTTGTGGACGGAGTCCGTGATGACACCGGCCTGGCTCCCCGTGAAGGACTGGGCCTCGTGCCCCAGGGATTTGATCGCCATGGCCAGCAGCGCCATGGAGATGCGCTCTCCAGCGGTCAGCAGCATGTCGAACTCACGGCCGGCAGGAAGCGGTGACACCTGCTCCGCGAGTTCGATGAGCTCGTCCGTCGTGTCGCCCATCGCGGACACCACGACGACGACCTCATGGCCGGCCTTCTTGGCGTCAACGATTCGGCGGGCAACGCGCTTGATGCCTTCGGCATCCGCAACGGATGAGCCGCCGTACTTCTGCACGACAAGGCCCACGTGCGCTCCTCGACTAGTGTCGTTTTCCGGGGGCGCCAGGCCCCCGTACCCCCCGGGGGAAAGGGGGGTGCGGTCCGCGCCAGTCTAGCGAGCAGGGGTGCCCTGACCGGCGCTTTCCATATGATGAGACGGCTGTTTCAGCACGTGGGCGGCGGTACGGGCGGTGCCACCGGCAGGTCTGCGGGGCACCGGGCGCCGTTCCGAAGAATCCTCGGACGAATACCGGGTGCCCCGGCCGGATTTCTTTTCCGGGGGGATTGCTGAGGCATTCGTCACAATCACGGATGGGCCGCCGCGACCCCCGGTTACGGCCCGGGTGGGCGGCTCTGGTGCGCGGCTCGGGTGGGCGGCCTTCGCTCGCGGCCTCGTGGCCGACCGCCAGGGACCGCCGACCGCCCGAGCCGCCTACCGGCCGAGGCCGAGCTCGGCCGCCATCAGGTCGCCCGCCTGCTGCTCCAGCTGCTCGTCGGTCAGCCCGTCGTCGTCGGTGTCCGCGCCGTCCGGCGCCGCACCGATCGGGCTGTCCAGCCGGACGTGGGCGATCAGCGACTGCAGCGCCCGCAGCACCGCCGTGCAGGTCGTGCCCCAGTTGGAGAGGTACGAGAACTGCCACCACCACAGCGCCTCGCTGACCCGGCCCTCGCGGTAGTGGGTCAGCCCGTGCTGGAGCTCGCTGACCACGCCGGCCAGGTCGTCCGAGATCCGGAAGGCGTTCGGCTTCTCCGGCGGACCGTACGGGTCGAAGACCTCGTGGTAGACGTCGATCGGCGCGAGCAGCGCGGCGAGGCGCTCGCGCAGCTGCTCGCCGTCCGGCTCCGGCCCGGCGTCGGGCTCGAAGCGGTCCTCGGGGACGACGTCCTCGATCGCGCCCAGCCGGCCGCCGGCCAGCAGCAGCTGTGAGACCTCCAGGAGCAGCAGCGAAACCGCGCTGCCCGGTTCGTCGCCCTTGGCGACCTCGGTGACGGCGAGCACGAAGCTCTCCACCGAGTCGGCGATCTGCACGGCGAAGTCGTCCGGCTCGGAGCCGTGGCCGTGGATGTGCGGGGCGGGCGCCCCGGCCTCCGGCTGCGGGGAGCCGTGGGGCTGCTGGTTGATCGTCCGGTCAGACATCGAGCAGTCGTCTCCCTTCGAAGGCGCGACCGAGGGTGACCTCGTCCGCGTACTCCAGGTCCCCGCCGACGGGCAGTCCGCTCGCCAGCCGGGTCACCTTCAAGCCCATCGGCTTGCAGAGCCGGGCCAGATAGGTGGCGGTCGCCTCCCCCTCCAGGTTGGGGTCGGTGGCCAGGATCAGCTCGGTGACCGTGCCGTCCGCGAGGCGCGCGAGCAGCTCGCGGATGCGCAGGTCGTCCGGGCCGACGCCCTCGATGGGGCTGATCGCGCCGCCCAGCACGTGGTAGCGGCCGCGGAACTCACGGGTGCGCTCGATGGCGACGACGTCCTTGGGCTCCTCGACCACGCAGATGACACCGAGGTCGCGCCGCGGGTCCAGGCAGACCCGGCACTGCTCGGCCTCCGCGACGTTGCCGCAGACCGCGCAGAAGCGGACCTTGTCCTTGACCTCCAGCAGCGCGTGCGCGAGGCGGCGCACGTCGACCGGGTCGGCCTGCAGCACGTGGAAGGCGATCCGCTGGGCGCTCTTGGGCCCGACGCCGGGCAGCCTGCCCAGTTCGTCGATCAGGTCCTGAACCACGCCCTCGTACAACGTCGCGCCTTCCCTCGGATGGTCCGGTGGTGCTCCTGGTCGGAGGTGCCCCGGTGCCATCATCCAACGAATCGGGCGCCGGACACACCGCCCGACGCCCGACTCCCACAGAAATCACATGGGTCCACCGTCTGAACTCCAGACCGTCGACCCCCGTGGCGGGGTCCCTGCCTGGGGTTTCCCTAGAACGGCAGACCGGGGATGCCGCCGCCGCCCAGGCCCTGGGTCAGCGGGCCCATCCGCTCGGCCTGCATCTTCTGGGCCGCCTGGTTGGCGTCCCGCACGGCCGCCAGGACCAGGTCGGCCAGGGTCTCGGTGTCCTCCGGGTCCACGGCGGCCGGGGCGATGGTCAGCGCCACCAGCTCGCCCGAACCCGTCACCGTGGCCTCGACCAGGCCGCCGCCCGCCGTACCGTTCACCTTCGCCTCGGCCAGCTCCTGCTGGGCCTTCGCGAGCTCCTCCTGCATCTTCTGCGCCTGCTTGAGCAGCTGCTGCATGTTGGGCTGACCACCACCGGGGAACACGGCTCACTCCTTGCTGTCACACGGTTCGTCGTTCGTCACGGTCGAGCCTACGGGCCCGGGGCGGCCGCTGTGGCCCCGCTCCCGGGGAGTGCTCAGTTGCCGCGGTGGTGGATCTCCTCCAGCACCGTGGCCCCCAGCTCGCGGATGATCAGCTCCTGGCCGGAGAACGTCTCCTCGTTGAGGTCCGGGTCGTCCTCCTCCGGGATGTCGTCCTCCGGCCGCACCGACTGCACCGGGCGGGCCGGGGACGCCACCGGCGGTGGGGCCTGCACCGGCGCGGGCGCCTGCACCGGCGGCCGGGGCGGCGCCTGGACCGGGACCGGGGCCGGGGCCTGCGCCTGCGGCGGGGCCTGCACGGGGGCGGGAGCGGCCACCGGCGGGGCGGCCGCCGGACGGGCCGGGGCCCCCCAGCCGCCGCCGGCCGGGGTCGGGGCCGCCGGCGGCGCGCCCGCGCCACCGGAGGGGTCGACGATGCACTCGATCCGCCAGTCCACGCCCAGCGCGTCCGACAGCGCCTGGCGCAGCACGTCGTCGCTGTTGCTGCCGACGAAGCTGTCCCGGGCACCGGCATTGATGAACGAGACCTGGAGCACGCTGCCGTCGAACCCGGCCACCTGGCCGTTCTGGCTGAGCAGGATCCAGGTGAAGCGGCGGCGGTTCTTCACCGCCTCCAGGATCTGCGGCCACAGCTGGCGGACCTGCGCGGCACCCTGCTGCGCGGCCGCGGACGGCTGACCGCCGGGGGCGGGGGCGGGGGCCGGCTGGGCCGGGGTTGGGGGCGGGGTCGGGGTCGGCGCGGGCTGCGGGACGGCCTGCGGCTGCGGCGCGGGGGTGGCAGGGGTGGCGGGAGCAGCGGCGGGGGCCGGTGCGCCGCCGCCGGGCGGGAAGCTGCGCGCGATCGGCCAGGCGCCCGGGGCGGGCCCGGCCGGGGCCGGGGGCTGCACGGGGGCGGGGGCCGGGGCCGCCGCGACGGGCGCGGCCACCTCGACCGGCGGGGCCGCCTGCGGGGCCACCGGGGCGGCCACGGGCGCCGGCGCCGGTGCCGGTGCCGGTGCCGGTGCCGGTGCCGGTGCCGTCCCGGCCATCGGTGCCATCAGCGCCATCCCGGCCTGCGGCGCGAAACCGCCCGCCGCGGCCCGGCGCTCCAGCTTGTCCAGCCGCGCCTGCAACGACAGCTCGTCGCTGTACGCGCCCGGCAGCATCACCCGGGCGCAGATCAGCTCCAGCTGGAGCCGGGGCGCCGCATTGCCGCGCATCTCGGTCAGCCCGGTGTTGACGATGTCCGCGGCCCGGCTCAGCTCGGCCGCGCCGAAGGCGTCCGCCTGCGCCTGCATCACCGCGACCCGGTCCGCCGGGGCGTCGATCAGCCCCTTCTCCCCGGCCTCCGGCACGGTGGCGAGGATCACCAGGTCGCGCAGCCGCTCCAGCAGGTCGGTGACGAAGCGGCGCGGGTCGTGCCCGCCCTCGACCACCCGGTCGATCACCTGGAACACCGTCGCGCCGTCCTGCGCCGCGAAGGCGTCCACCACCTCGTCCAGCAGCGCCGAGTCGGTGTACCCGAGCAGCGCCGTCGCCATCTGGTAGGTCACGCCGCCCTCGGCGGCACCGGCCAGCAGCTGGTCCATCACCGACATCGAGTCCCGGACCGAGCCCGCACCGGACCGTACGACCAGCGGGAACACCGAGTCCTCGACCTGGATGCCCTCGCGGCCGCAGACGTCCGCCAGGTAGTCGCGCAGGGTGCCGGGCGGGACCAGCCGGAACGGGTAGTGGTGGGTGCGGGACCGGATCGTCCCGATCACCTTCTCCGGCTCGGTGGTCGCGAAGATGAACTTGAGGTGCTCCGGCGGCTCCTCGACCACCTTGAGCAGCGCGTTGAACCCGGCCGAGGTCACCATGTGCGCCTCGTCCAGGATGAAGATCTTGTACCGGCTGTGCACCGGCGCGAAGAAGGCCCGCTCGCGCAGCTCACGCGCGTCGTCCACACCACCGTGCGAGGCGGCGTCGATCTCGATCACGTCGATGGAGCCGGGCCCGCCGGTCGCGAGGTCCCGACAGGACTGGCACTCCCCGCAGGGCGTCGGCGTCGGCCCCTGTTCGCAGTTCAGGCAACGGGCCAGGATGCGCGCGCTCGTCGTCTTGCCACAGCCGCGCGGCCCGCTGAACAGGTACGCGTGGTTGACCCTGTTGTTGCGCAGGGCCTGCTGGAGCGGAGCGGTCACGTGCTCCTGCCCGATGACCTCCGCGAAGGTCTCGGGGCGGTAGCGGCGGTACAGGGCTAGGGACACACCACCGACGATATCGGGACGGACGGACAAACGCGTCGCCCCTTCACCCCGGCCCCACTCTCCCCACGGCCCGCACGCCCCCGGGAACGCAAAGACCCCTCGTGCACCCGCCAGAGCCCTCCTACCCTTGCTGCCTTCCGGCCCTGGGGGGGTTCAGAGAGATGACGCCACACGAGGGGCTGACCCCCACACTACCGGATCCCAGGCCCGACGATCCACAGGCCACCCCCACCCCTCGGCCTGCGGGATAGCTGGTCGCGAGCACCCCGAAACATGTACTAAGCTCTCCCACGGAGGATTCGCCTAGAGGCCTAGGGCGCACGCTTGGAAAGCGTGTTGGGGGCAACCCCTCACGAGTTCGAATCTCGTATCCTCCGCCATGGCTGACCAGCCATAACGAAGGCCCCGACTGCACAGCAGTCGGGGCCTTCGTCGTCCTGTGGTCTCATTTTTGGTCTCAGTTGCGATTTCGGGCCCGGCCAGCCGCCCTTTACTGGTGTTCTCGAGTCTCACCAGCAGTGCTCTCCTGAGAGCCGGCCGCCAGCATCACGAGGACTGCCGAGTGCAGCAGCACAGCCCGCCCTTCGGCAACGCAGAGTGCTGCCTGCTCTCCCCCGCCCAGAGGCTGAATAGGGGCACGCGTCACCCGTCGACCCCGATGCCCTTCGTAGCGCTCCGGGTCGGCATTGATCCACCCCGGCGCGGACACAGGTCGCCCTGTTCGGATGAGACCGCCGCAGGCCTCCGGCTACCGTGACAACGGAAGCCGCTGGGAGGGAGGCATAGGTGGCAAGAGTGGCGCGCACGCTATGCGGGGGATGCAACCAGGACGTATCGGTGGCCCCTGACGGCACAGGGAATTTCACGATCGTTTATCACGAGGCTCCGGGAGCGGAATCTCTGTGCTCGGGAAGCGGGTCGCTGGTCTCTGCAGGTGCTGTGACGGACCCAGAGCAGAGCCGGACAGCGCGACCATACCCGCGCATCCTTTGCGAGACATGCGGGCGCGAGGTGGCTGTGCGGCCAATCGGCACCCATGGATCGGGCTGGCGCACCATCGGCCTCCGCCTGCCCGGGGTCTGGGCTTTCGTCACCCATGGACCAAGGCCCCGCCACCCCGCCGGCTCTGATCGCGCCCCGATCTGTGCGGGCTCCGGAAAGCTAGTCGTCCCGGAGGCTGAGCGGGTACGGACAGAGACCCACATCCGCGAGGCGCTGGCCAACATCGGCGAGCAGCACACGCTCAGCAGGAACGCAGACCGAGAAGACCTGGACGAGCACCGCGAGTTGGTCCGTCTCGCGGCGGCCAGCGGCATCTCCTTCTCGGTAATCGTGAAGGAGACCGGGTACGGGCTCAGCACGGTGGAAAAGTGGGCGAGGTACCGCCGACGGAACGCCCCCACGATCACCGACCTCGCATCCCCGCTGGGAGCACTCCGACTGATCGGCCGCCGCCGGAAGGCATCCGCCACCGGTGGACGCAACACCGCTCAGCGCGCGGCGAGGGCCGCGATCCTGGGACGCCTCGTGGGCATCACTTCCAAGGAGTTCGCCGCGGCGACCGGCTACGGCCCAGGAACCGTCGAACACTGGTACGCGCAACAGGATTGGGGCACCATCAGCCCACCGAGGGTCTAAGTGATTCACATCACACTTTCGCGGCGGGAGTAGGTCGCCGACAGCCCAAAACCCTCGCGCGTGACGCGCGCGTCGCGCGTGCACGCGCGTAACGCGCGAGAGAAACACTTCGCCGACCGACCGCAAGCGCGCTGCGCCCGGTCGGCGCTACCGTCGTTGAACCCGCACTCGCGGGGATCAACCACCCACACTCATATGGGGATTCACCATGCGCGTGTTCGTGCTGCTCACCCTCGCCCCGTACGCCACCGTCCGCGTCATCACCGGCCCCATCGCCATCCCGGCACCTGACCCCTGGGGCCGCTGGCGCCGCTGGGTCGACGTGGCGGCCGTCGCGCTGGCGACCGGCAGTGTGACCTCCCTTGGCGAGTACGTCGGGCGAGTGCTGGCCCACGCCCTCGGCTGAGCCCCAGGTCCGCAGGGCGGGTTTCGCGAGCTCAACCCGCCCGACTGCCAGGGGCGCCTGCCACGGCTGGCCCAACCGCCGCCGAGGCCGCGCCGCGCCCGGCTCTGCGGGCCGAGGCCACCCAGGACCTGATCGCGGATGGCTCCGACGGCGTCGCAGTCGGAGCCATCGGCTCGACCTGAGCTTCCGCTCAGGCGGCATCCTCGCCTGGCTCGCGATGCTCAATGTCCGCTCCGCCCCAGAGCAGGCCGCCGATCTTCTTGCCGACGTCGTTCAGCATCGGTTCGGTGACGTGCTGGTAGCGCTGGGCCATCGAGGTCGAGGACCAGCCCATGATCGCCATGACGATCCGCTCCGGCACGCCGAGCAGGAGGAGGACGGTCGAGGCGGTGTGGCGGGCGTCGTGGAGGCGGCCGTCCCGGATGCCGGCCTCGCGCAGGAGCCGCTTCCAGTGGTGGTAGTCGGTGCTGGGGTTGATCGGCGCTCCGGTCTCCGAAGTGAAGACATAGCCCTTGTCCGTCCAGAGGTCCCGAGCGAGGGCCCGCTCGCGATCCTGCTCCTCCTTGTGCTGCCGGAGGATCACGACGAGCTGCTCGGGCAGCGGCACCGCGCGGCGCCCGGCGCGGGACTTGGTGTCCTTGGTCTCGCGTCGGATCGGCTCCCTCTGTGGGCAGAAGCCGGGCTTCCTGCCGCAGCGGTCGCCGCAGCCGTGCCGGTACTTGGGCCGCAGCCGGCCGCGCTTCACCCAGGCGACGCCTCGGGCGAAGTCGACGTCCTTCCACTGGAGCCCGAGCACCTCGCCCTGACGCAGCCCGAGGGCGAGCGCGAAGATCCAGCGGGCGGAGTTGCGGCGCTGGCGCGCCGTGTCCATGAGCGCCTGGACCTCCTCGATCTCGAACGGCTCTACCTCCTCCTCTTCGAGCTTCGGGGCCTTGGCGATCGCGGCCACGTTGCGGGTGAGGTGACCGCGCCGCAGAGCCTCGCCGAGGGCGACACGGATGGTGCGGTGGGCCTGGTGTGCGGTTCCGGCGGCGCTGCCAGCGGCCTGCATCTTCTTGTAGAAGCGCTCCAGGTGCTCGGGTTCCAGCTTCTCCAGGCGGTGCGCGCCCAGGCCGGGAACGAGATGCACGCGGACAGCCACCTCGTATCCGGCATAGGTGTTCTCGCCGACGGCGCCGGGGACGATCTCCTTGATCCAATGGGTCAGCCACTTGGCGACCGTCCACTTCTGGCCGGCCTTGGGCACGGCGCCATCGTCGCGCAGCTTCTCCAGCTTGCGGACCTTGGTCGTGACCGCGGGTCGGGTCTTGGCGCTGACGTGGCGACGGTCGGGGGTGCCGTCGTCCTTGACCCCGACGGTGACGCGGCCGTGCCAGCGGCCGTCGCTGCCCTCGTAGATCGAGGAGTCGCCGTTGGGCTTGCGGGTCTTCGACATCGGTCCCCTCAGGCCGCGAGCGCGACGGTCGGAGCGGTGGCCTGTGCCCGGGCGGCCACGTACTCCTTGAGCGCCTCGGCGGGCACTCGGCGGAGACGGCCGATCGTCATGGACGGGACTTCGCCGGAGGCGACCAGGGCGTACATCGTCGTCCGGCCGACGCCGAGGCGGCGAGCGGCCTCTTCGACAGTGAGGGCGACGAGCGTGGGGTCCGCCGCACCGCCCTGATCTGCGATCAGGCGCAGGAGGACAGGTTCTGTGGTGCCGAGGGCGTGGGCCACTCGGGCAAGCTCCAACGGCGTTTCGGACATGCGTGTCCTATCCCAGCGGCGCTTTCGGCTATGCGCCGCCGTTGTCGATGTTCCAGGGATGGGCGATTCGGTTGTACGGGTCCGCGTTGTGACCTCCGGCGTTCGTAGCGCCGAGGGGTTGCGGAAGGCATGGCTGGTCGAAGCTCCATGGGCTGGCAAGGCCCGTGGTCCGACTGGCGGGAGGGGACGTTAGCGGTTGATTCCGGCCGCACCAAACCACCGGACATCCAGCATGATGCCGGTCGTCATCGGATCAGCGGCAGGAGCGGCGTGCAGACCCAGCACCATGCAGCAGGTGCCCCTGGGCGGCCAGGGCCGCACTCAGGATCGACGAGTTACGTCGCGACTCCTGGATCGGCGAGACCTTGAGCCTCGGACGAGCCAGGAGGAAGGCTCTGCAAGCCGTAGTCGCCGCCAGCCTCGTCAGCGACGACCCGGGTGATCATCGCGCTGATGAGTTCGGCGAGGTTCGGGTGGGCGGCGCCATAGGCATCGAGCGCGTCGCGGGCGCGGTCCATCTCCTTGCGGGCGGCGACGGCCTTCTGCCAGCTCTCAGCGAACTCCGCCAGCAGCCGCTTCACGTGGGCATCGGCGGCGATCTCGGGCGGTCCGACCAGGTTGTCCAGGGAGATGTCGAAGACCTTGGCGAAGCCGATGGCCTCGTCCAGGTTCACCCTGCGACGCGGTTCACCGCTCTCGATGCGCCACACCGCCGACTGGTTGAGCGGATAGCCGGCCTCGGTCAGGCGCTCGGCAAGCGTGGCGGTACTCCACCCGCGCGCCTCGCGCTCCATCTTGATGCGCCGAGCGACGTTCTCCTCCCCTTCCAGCCGCTGTCTTGAATCCGCACCACCCACGGTCAACCCTCCATGCATCGTCGTTAACCCCATTTGCAATGCGCCGAGCACGACGTTAACGTGATGCAAGATGAAACGCAACTAAGCCGAACCGCATCGAGCCGGGCCAGCCACCCGGCGTCGCGACACACAAAGGCCCCCGGCGCTACGAACGCCGAGGGCCGAAGCAGAACCTCGAAAACCGCCCATCCCTGGAACAGTCGACAACGGAGGAACCGGGTAGCCGCCCAGCGCCTCCGAGTGAGGACACCGCTGTGGACAAGCCTACGGCCCCGCCGTCAAAGCCGTCATCCCACGACGACCAGCGGCAGAGCGACGCGTCGAATGCTCACGCCGACCGCCCCTCCGGGGAGCCGCCGCACAACATCGATGCCGAGCAGGCGGTCCTCGGCGCCTGCATGGTGAACCACCAGGCGGTGGAGAAGGTCCGCAGCACGTTGGACGCACGCGACTTCTACCGGCCCGCTCACGAGACCATCTGGCGCGCGATCCTCGCGCTGCGCGCCGAGGACGCGCCCACCGACCCCATCGCCCTCACCGATCACCTGCAGTGCGCGGGAGATCTCTCCCGCGTCGGAGGCTCGTCCTACCTCCACACGCTGGTCGCCGTCGCGCCGCCCTCGACGGACAACGCCGACTACTACGCGCAGATCGTGCGCCGAGCCGCCCAGCTGCGGACTCTGCATGCCACCGGTATCCGCACCGTCCAGCACGCGCTGGCTCCGGGCGCCGACCCGGACGAGATCCGTACGGCTGTCGAGACCGAGATCCGTGCCGAGCGCGAACGCGCGCTGGCCTCCGGCAGCAGCCGTCTGTCCCGCTACATCGTCAACGGCTGGGACTTCGTCACCAAGACCGGCGCGGACAAGGAACCGTTGTGGGGCACCCGGGAGCAGACCGCCTGGGCCTCCGGCGAGAGCCTGATGATCGTCGGCGCGCCGGGCGTCGGCAAGACCACCATCGCCCACCAGGTCGTCCTCGCCCGCCTCGGTCTCCAGGCCGCCGTCCTCGACCTCCCCGTCGCGGAGGGAGAACGCGTCCTCTACCTCGCCATGGACCGCCCCCAGCAGATCGCCCGAGCCATGGCCCGCCGCATCATGCCTGCCGACGAGGCCCACCTGCGCGACCGCCTCGCCGTCTGGCAGGGACCGCTCCCCGCCACCCTCGACAAGGAACCCGACCTCCTCGCCGAACTCGCCGCCGCCCACCGCGCGGACACCATCGTCATCGACAGCCTCAAGGACGCGGTCAGTACCCTCGTGGACGACTCCCTCGCCGTCGCCTTCAACAACGCCCGCATGCGGGCCCTGCGCGCCGGCGTCGAGATCATGGAGCTCCACCACCAGCGCAAGGCCACCGCCGACGCGCCACGCGGCCAGCGTCCCACCCTGGACCGGGTGTACGGCTCGACCTGGCTGACCGCCGGAGCGGGCAGTGTCCTGTTCATCGCCGGAGAAGCCAGCGACCCGGCGGTCACCATTCACCACCTCAAGACCGTGACCGGTGAGATCGGCCCGCTGCCGGTCGTCCATGATCACCAGCGCGGAACGACTTACGTCGAGCCGACCCTGGACCCGGTCACTCTCCTGCGCGCCGCCGCGGACGGTCTGACCGCTCGTGACCTGGCGACCGCCCTGACCGGCGAAGCCAACCCCGACCGCGCCGACATCGAGAAGGCCCGCCGCCATCTTGACCGCCTGGTCAAGAGCGGGCTGGCGGCGAAGGCCGAAGGGGCCGCTGGTGGTGTCGGGGGCGGCCAGCAGGCCCGCTACCGACCCTCCGCCCGACACATCACGGCGGTCTCCTGACCGCCACCTCGACCGGAGTGACCGGGACAGCGCGAGTGACCGCGTCCCCGGTCAGTCCGTCGTTCTGACCGACCGCAGTGACCGACTTCCCGGTCACTGCGGTCACGCCGGCCGACCGGGGTGACCGCACGAGCCAGCGGACAGCACCGACCGTTGTGCCCGGCCACCGGTGAACGGGCAAACCATCGCCGCCACCAGACGCCGCCGGGCGTGGACCGTGCACGGGACCGTCCACGCCCGTCTCCCGCGCAGAGCCCCGCGAAAGCCGTTCACACCGTCCACGCTCGGCGAAGAAACCGCAGGTAGAGCGATCACGGAGGCGCACACGCCGTCCACGCAACCCAGCGTTCACGCGCGAGCCCCCCTCTAGATGAATGATGCGAAGGGTTAGTGGTCGTAGGCGGTCAGCGAGCGCATGACGGGCTGGCCGGTGTGGTCGTTGTGCCAGATCGCGCAGGTC